>DASTJB010000064.1:0-8845 GCA_035717005.1 Candidatus Angelobacter sp. | reverse complement strand
GCCGAAGGAATATCAATAGCGACAGTAAGGAGTCCAGCATGGCACAGGCAGACATTCGGCAATACGAGGTAAGCGCAGCATCCACAGATACCTTTGGGCGCGTACTTTGCGGGGCGCGCAATCATCATTTCATTGTCGACGGGCCGGAGCAGAACGGCTGTCTGGGTGAAGAGGTCACGCCGGCGGAAATCTTTCTGGCTGGAGTGGCGTGCTGCGGAGTCGAACTGATTCAGGTGCTGGCGAAGCAGGGCGAGGTGCCGCTGAAGGCGGTCGACGCGACGATCCACGGAATGATGGACCGCTCGAAGCCGGTGCGCCCGGACGTCACATTGTTCAACACGGTGCGGCTGCACTTCAAAATGAAGGGACCGAGCGACCAGCAGGCGGGACAGCTAGTTGAGGCGTTCAAGGGCAGGTGACCACTCTACGGTTCGGTCGCGGTCGCGACCCCGGAAGTAGTGGTTGATTACGAGCTGGTCAAGTAGCAGTTTCAGGCCACGCGGCGGATTCTAAGAGAATTCTGAAACGTCTCTTTTCTCCCCGGCACTACTGAGTGGTGCAGGAATCAGCGAAAACCCGGCAGGCGGGCGTGGGAGAGTCGCTGCGCGAAATGGCTGCGTGGTGCCGCGGCTTTGCCGTGGAGAGCGCGTGCCCGTGGACGGCGCGATTGCTGAAGCGCCTGGGAAAGTTTCAATCGGCACTCGAGGCATTCCTGCGTGGGCCGAACGCTTCGCCCTGGATGGAGAGAGCAGGCGAGCAGTTTCTTTACCGGATGAGCGCCCATCCCGAGCCCCTGGTGGCGGCCATGGCGCGGCTGGAACTGGCCCTGATGCGAATGATGCAGGGAAGCGCCGATGAATATCTGGTGGAGTGGGACCGCAATCCGGAAATGGTGTTTCACGCCTTGAGGACGGGAAAAGAACTACCGCCACCGGAAGCGGGCGCGCGATATCGTACGTATGTTTCGCGCGGCATTCCGGAACTGGTGCGGTGTGAGCGCGAGGTAACTCTTACCACTGATCTTCACTGATGAAACTGATCAGGACCATGGGGCGTGAGGGTCGAACGCGTGGCGACGGCAGATATTTGCTTCAGCGCAGACGCAGCTTGCGCAGCACGTTGCCCGCTGCGCGCCGGGCGGCGAGCAGTCCGGAAGCAAAGAAAGGTGCGGGGTCCTGCCAGTTCCACCAGGCGTAAGAACGGGCTTGCGCGACGTGCGCGCCGAAGCTTGAGCTGGTCTTTTGCCGGGCATCTTTGTAGCTGCTGCGGTAATTGTGGTAGCTGACCCAGGTTGTGGCGTCGTGTTGTTGCGGGCCGTGGGGCGGTGGAGCAAAGTTGCGAAACGATCCGGTGAGGTCGGCGTAGGCCAGCAGCGGCAGGTTCACGCCGGCGTCGGCGAAGAGGCCGTTGTACCAGGGCAGGCGGGTATTCATCTCAATGAAGTAGTAGCCGCCGTCGCGCCGGCGGTACTTGAATTCAATGGATCCCAGGCCGCGGTAGCCGAGCGCGCGCAGCAATTTGAAACCTTCGGCGGCCATCGCGTCATTACGCTCGGTCCGGCCATAACACATGCTGCCGTAGCCGGGCGGATACTGCCGCAGCTTGCGTACGGTGGAGTAAGCGGCAATTTCGCCCGCGTGGTCGATCAGCGCCGTGCACTGGAAGACCTGATCGTCGGCGCCTTCGATCAGCTCCTGCATCAGGGTGGCGCCCTTGATTTGGGGATATTTCTCGAAAAATTCGAGCGCTTCCTGCCCGCTCTGTGCGATCAGCACCTTGGCCGATTCGACGGGGAAGCCGGCGGTGTAACGATGGACCGGCTTGATCAGCGCTGGATAAACGAAGCCGCGCGTGATCTGCGCCATGTCATCATCGGGGCGCGTAATGTGTGTGCGCGGAACGCGGACGCCGGTCTGTTCGCAGAAGCGAACCATGCGTCCCTTGTCGACGATGGTGGTGAAGAGGTCCGGCGGGACCCAGTGGAATAGGAATTTATCCCGGAGTCTCTGCTGCTGGTTGGAGAGAAAACGGGCAAACCAGTCAGAAGTGGCGAAGAGCACCGGCTTCGCAGTGAATCCTGCGCCCCATTCGAGCAGAAGCTCGGCGAGCACGTCTTCATTGGCGACGCTGTCACCGGCATAGGCGCGGGGCTGCGTGGGGTCGTCAGGATAGATGAAGCATCCGCGGCAGTAGCGGGAGAAGCGCAGCGGATCGCGCCGGCGATCGTTGAGCGCATAGACAGGAACGCCATGGCGTCCGAGGCTGCGGGCAATCCCGTAGGCGGAGACGTCGAGGCCTTCGACAAAGACAGGGGAGATGTGGCCAGAGAATGACATCGATTAAGCGTCTCCCGTTTTGTTCGCGGCGTCCGCGTCTTCGGCGCCCTGGGGTTTCGATTTCAATTCCAGCGGCTTGCTCTCATCTTCTTGCTGGCGGCCCAGGAGCCGGCGCGCGGCGTTGCGGGCGGAGATGCGCGCGGCGTACAGCAGGCGGCCATACAAATTCTTGCGGAAGACAAAGACACGATAGCTCGTGCGGCGATGGGAGGCCCAGCGGCTTTCGTCCCACGTAGCGGGGCCGACGAAATCAAATTCAACGAGGCCGCGCCCGGAAGTTTCGCTCAGAACGGAGTGGACCAGGAGCTGGCCGGGGCCGAAGCGGCGGAAAGATTCGTCATAGGCGGCCTTGGCGAGCAGGTAGCGGCCGCGGAAGTTGAAGGCAAAATGCGCGGCGATGGGCTTGCTGTTGAGCTCGAGAAAATCGAGCGAGAGATAGCCGTGCACGGCGGCGGCCACGGCCACGGAATTGTAAAACGCCAGCGTGCGTGGATCGCATTTGATGGCGGTGCCTTCGGCGCCCTTCCAGCCGGAGGCTTCAAGATCATAGAAGCGCGTGAGCGCGGCGGGATCGGCGGTGCTGAAGTGCTTGAGCGAGAGCGCGCCCTGCTCTTCCAGTTGGCGGCGCGCGCGGCGCAGATGCGAGCGGAATTTGGGACGCGTTTCGGCCATCCAGGGCGGCTGGGCGTTGGGATTGGCAGCGGAATTGAAATCGGCAGCGGCGGCAATGGGCAGATACAGGGTTTGTGAGGTGCGCTTGCGCGCGACGGGAAAATCCTCGGCGCGGGCGAGGGCCAGGAGCTGGTCGAACGGGCTGCCTTCGAGAACATGCGAGACGTCGAGCAGGCGCCAGCCCGTCAGTTCTTTCAACGATTGCCATAGCGCGCGCAAAATTTGGTCGCGCTCCGCACCGGCGGCGATGGGAAATCCGGCGCGCGCGCTGTGGACGTTGGCCGGAAGAGTCAAAGCCATCGCGGGCAGGCCGGTGATCCAGATGCGTTCGCGCAGAAGAGGCAGCAGGGCGCAGAGGCGCGGGCCGTCCCGGACGGAGATGATGGTGAGCGCCGCCGCGGGGGCGAAAGCGTCCAGATAAGAGCGGGCCCATTCGGGGCGGTAGAAGACTTCGTCTTTCGCTTCGTCGCACAGCGCGCTCCAGGCCGGGGCAAGTTCGGCGAGAAGCTCGGCTCCGCCGGTCTGAACCTGCGTGGAGAGAGCGGCGCCCGGAAGTTTGGTCTCGCCTGTTGCGCTGATCACGAATGGTACAATCCCGAAAAATTTATTCACCAACTATAACCGACGATCCGCCCGAAGGAGGATTTATGGCAGGTTCCATTCAGCTTTCGCGCATTACCGCCGTGATGCTGGGCGTGCGAGACCTGGCGCAGGCGGTGGAATTCTACAAGGACAAACTGGGTCTGAAGGTGATGATGCAGGAGCCGGCCCTGGCGCTGCTGGACTGCGGCGGCGTGATGCTGGGGCTGAGCCGCGGGCACGTGAGCCTGGCGCCGCATGTCGCCGGCGCGACCGAAGTGGTCTTTGCCGTGGAAAATGTTCGTGGGACACACAAGGCGCTGGCCGAAAAAGGTGTGACGTTCATGAGTGAGCCGCGGCAGGCGACGCCCACGGAATGGGTGGCGCACTTCAAGGACCCGGACGGGCATCTGCTATCGATTTTCGGGCCGGAAGGGGCGTGACTGCTCCAGCCCGCGCAAAAGCGGCGCGGTCCTGGGGCCCCTTATCGCAGTAATCGGAAAGGCAGGTTGCTGGACATGGCAAGACGACAGGGCGAGAGAGCGCTTGATCTAGCGATGCAGGAATTTCCGGCGGAAGTCGGGCCAGAATTCGTGGACCAGGTTCATGCCGGCGTCGCGCAGCAGGTTGTAGCTGATGCAGCCGGTCAAGGGATGCATGCCCTGGCGCTGGCCGGGAACATAGAGATCGCCTAACGCCCGCGCGGAGAACGCGCCCAGGAAGCTGGACGAATTGAAGGTCTCGCCGCCGCTGTCCGTGCGCGTGATCACGACGCGGGTCATGGAGTAGAGCGCGCGCTTGAAGAACGGCAAGTCGGGATTGCGGAAGTAACGCGGGTCCTGCCGGAGCAGCGCCGGAAAGAGAAAGCGCTTGAAAAAGACGTCAGTCTCGGCGGTGGCGAGCTCGATACCATAGTGCTGGCCCAGGCCCATGAGTCCGGTTTCGTACTCGGGATTGCGGTCGCGGCCCTTGATGCGGTTGGAGATGACGTCGACCCCGGCATTCACGAAGGTGCGCGGCGCGTAGGTGCTGTGCAGGAAGTAGTCGAACTTCTCGCGCCCGGTCAGAGGCTGCCAATCCTGTAATGCGGGGTAGGGTTTGCCATCGAGGGCGCGGCGCACCTGGGTCTTGATGAGATTTTTCATCTGCGCCAGGCGCGGCTGCGGCGGCTGCGGCGCCTGCGGCGGAGTTCCGGAGTCGAGCGAAACCTGTCGTGTCTGGGTGGACGGGTCATGCGGAGGCGTGCCCTGAGCGGGCGCAAGATTCCAAAGCAAGATAACTACCAGAACGGTTGTGAATCCGAAGCGCATACCCCAAATCGCGTGAAGGAAGGAAAACTGCCTTACGCAATTAGAACTAGGGCTGGACAGGAAGGTTGCCGTGGGCAGCCATGAATCGAGCTCAGGCGAGTGCTGGGCTACTTCTCTTTCCGCTGCTCCGAATCCTCCGTGAGGCGCACCGCGACGACACTTCCCGCCGACTTCACGAACTGCAGGTCGCTGTGCAGCCATTGGCGAATTTCAGCAAAGGCCTGCGACCACTCGCCTGCGCTCTTGAGGCGGTAGACTTTTTGTCCATTGTCGAGCGTTTTGACCTCCATTTCGGCGGGCACCATCCGCTTGAGGCTGGTGTGGATGGAGGCGAGCGGGTTGGCCTTGTAGTTCTCGAAAGGGAAACCCATGTCCTTGAGCCGGTCGCGAATCTGGACCGGGGTGAGCCAACCTTCGGGATCGGGTGATCGGGTGATCGGGGGATCTGGTGATCGGTGGTTCGGCGTCTCGCCCTTGGTGGAAGCCATGGTCGATTGTCCGAGCAGGCCATGAAACGGCGATGGTCCGGCGGTGAAGCAGGCGCGGATGGCGAGCGAGAGGCCGGCTGGGCGTTGCTCGATGCGAGCGAAGACTGGCTCGTAACGGGCCAGCTGCCCGGGCGGGACCATTTTCATGGTGGCGCGGATGAGCTCGGAGAGGCGGGAGATCTCGCGGACCGCCTGGTCGCGTTTGCCGAGCCATTGCTGGCGCTCTTCCAGGAGGTCAAGAAGAAGCTGGAGGTAGTCGACGGGCATTCATGAAGTGTAAGACAATTGTCTAACATTGGCAAGAGCAAGCTATACCGTCAAAAAAAACTTGTGGAAATCCTAAGAAAAATGTCCCCGGAACGTGCGAAACGCGGACTAGATAGTAGGGGGTCTGTGAATTTTCTGAGTCGGAACCTTGAAACCTGATCCCAGTTAACGCGGGAAGGCCGAGAGGCGGCCGCGGAGTAACGATTTGGGACTACGCGGTTGCCACTCTGCGGGTTCAGACCCTTAACCAGCCACGGAAGCCGCGCGCGGCATAGTAAGATTCCGCGCCGTTGTGGTAGACAAAAACAGTGTCATAGCGGCGATCGCAGAAGAGGGCGCCGCCGAGTTTTCTGATCGCTGAGGGAGTTTTTATCCAGCTGGATGTCTTGGTGTCGAAAGCCCCGAGCTTCTGCAAATCCCGATATTGTTCTTCCGTGAGAAGCTCAATGCCGATGGCGGCTGCCATCTCAAGCGCATTATTTTTTGGCTTGTGTTCTTTGCGGGCGTCCAGGGCTTCACGGTCGTAGCAAACGCTCCGGCGGCCTTGAGGGCTTTCCGCTGAGCAATCATAAAAAATAAATTCACCCGTCGCTGGATCATGGCCGACCACGTCCGGTTCACCGCCGGTTTTTTCCATTTCACTGAGCGAGGCGAGCTTGTGAGGATTCGCGTGCAGCCTGGCCTCTACCTTCACCCAGGCCAGGCCCTGGTGCCGCTGCATGTTCAGCTCAAACCGGGCTTTCAATGCGCGGAGGATTTCTTCGCTCTGCTTTCTTGAAAGATCCGCTTTGGGCATAGATCTCTCATGCTAACAGAGGCGGATGGGGACCCCACCAACGGCACCCAGCCAAACCGAAATTATTGGCCACCGTTCGGGTGGTTTTTGTGTTCTGAAACGATCCAGGACGCGGCCCGCGCGTCTCGCGCCCTCGGGCCGCCCTCGCCTGACGGCTGCGGGCTACCTCGGGCGCGGTGATTCGGGCGACGCCTGACGCACGGCTAAAGCCGTGCTCTTCCACGCTGCGTGGGGAGAGGCGCGGCTGCTTCCTTTTCGGGGTTCCAGGAGGTCATCCCGGGGCGCCCCATCCTGCAAGCAGTGTTTCATTTCAGCTTTCAGCGATCAGCGACAGACAGCCACGAGCGTTTTAGCCACTCGGCCACGCAAGGACCAAACATCCGTAATCAAATTCATTCCCATTGGAGCGTAAAAATGAGCAAAGAAGAGATTGTTGCCGCGATTTTGCAGTGCACAGAAGAGCTGCGCCATGCGCCCTTGGCCGGCGAGCTGATCACCCGGACCAAGGTGAGCCTCTATGCGATCCGGAGGACGTTTGGGAACTACCAGCGCGCGCTCAAAGCCTGCGGGCTGGAGCGCGACGGGTCAGGGTACAAGCTGGCGCTGGAAGAGCTGTTCCCGGACTGGGCCGGAGTGGTGCGGAAGCTGGGACGGGTGCCGACGATCACCGATTACCGGTTGCACGGGAGGCACAGCTACCGGCCGCTGGTGCGGCATTTTGGCAGCTGGCTCACTGTGCCGGCGGGCATGCTGGACTACGGCCGCGAGCAGAAACTCGAGGACGCCTGGAAGGATGTGCTGGAGCTGGCGGCGCAGCATTTGCTGGAGTCGCCGGAAGGGGGACAAGGAAGGTGGCGGAGAGCGTTACGGCGACCGCCGGCGTCACCTTCCGTGCAGGCGCCGTTGATCGACAATGACGAACCGTTCTATGGCGAGCTGATGAACGACGCGCCGATGATCTACGCCCCGATCAACGAGGCGGGAGTCGCGGTGCTGTTTGGGGCGGTGGCGCGCGACCTGGGATTCAGGATCGCGCGGGTGCAGAACGGCTTTCCCCACCGCGAAGCGATGCGCGTGGTGGCGCCGGGCCGGCTGCAGCGGAAGCTGATTGAGTTTGAGTACGAGAGCCGGAACTTCCGGCTGCACCAGCACAAGGCGGCGCGGTGCAACATGATCGTGTGCTGGCGGCATAACTGGCCGGAGTGTCCGCTGGAGGTGCTGGAGCTGAGTGAGGCGGTGAAGGGCTGAGGGAGGATTCGGGTGATCGGAATCAAACCCTTTAACCACAGAGGACACAGAGGAACACGGAGAATGGATTGTCCGAATTGCCAAACTGTGAGGATCTAGATTGGCGGGACGCCCTCGCCTACGGCTGCGGGTTACCTCCCACCCCATCACGCGAAAAGCGTGCGTGTTGGGGATCCCGGCCTCGGGCGCAGTATTTTATTGCCGGCGTTAACGCAGGGCAAAAGCCCTGCTCCACCCCGGCGATGCCAACATTCCCTAGAGGCTTAAGTTCCAGTACAGGCCGGTCGTTAATTGGGGGGCCTTGGCGTTGCCGCTGACTTGTGTGGGTGGTTTTTGTGCCGCACCTACGGCGCTCCATCCTCTATTCCGCTAACCCAGCCCTTCCGGGCTGGGCTACCATTGTTTCGCGCCTACGGCGCTCGGACCAATGCCTGCTCCACCACGTGTCAACCGTGATATCGATGAAATCGGATAGCACAGGCAAGAGTGCCTGTGCCACAAAATGGGATCTATGCATCGCAGGCGGGGCGGCCTCGACCCCAGAACGCGCAAACCCGCCGCGTTCCGGGGGTCCCGGCGCCTGCGGTCCACAACACCTGCATCTATATCCTGATCCCACCCTTTGCAGCAATTAAGGGCTTGCAGAGTTTCCAATGTCACGTCGGCCGCAAAGGGCACCCAGTCCAAATCTCGTCATACGTGAGTGCACCATTGGGAAGCGGTCATGGCACTCATGTAACTCTGTTTTCTGTAATTTACGGGCTATGCTGGAGCGTCATGCAGAAGCTCGAACTTTGCCCTTTTTTCAAACACAAGGTCCCTCACCCCTGCTCCCGCGCTGGTAAGGACGCGCGCTCGCTTACGGAGTTCGGGATGACGACGCTTAAGAGTTCCAGGTTGTACCAGTTTCGCCCGTCGATAAAAGCTGTGTTGATGGCCGGAGTGTGCGTGCTGTGGGCCGCCGGGGTGCTGGCGATCGGAAGCGGAAGGCTTTCTGCGCAGGAGTCGCTGGGCGAGAAGGCGCGGCGGATTCGAGCGCAGAAGGAAAACGCGCAGGCTGGGCAATCGGCAGACGGGCAGAAGAAGATGAGTCCGGCGGCGGCCGACCTCAGCGCGACGGTGGGGCTAATCCAGGAGACAGATCCGGAA
>DASTJB010000063.1:0-3287 GCA_035717005.1 Candidatus Angelobacter sp. | reverse complement strand
TGATCCGCAAAACGGGACAGTTGACCTGACGGTCAAGGTCAAGGAGAAGGGCAAGAACTCCATCGGGCTCACCGGCGGCGTGAGCGGCCTGGAAGGATCTTTCATAGGGCTCAATTACGAGACCAACAACTTCCTCGGGCTGGGCGAGACGCTGCAGGTGCAGGCCAACATCGGCAGTCTGTCGCGTGTGTTGTTGTTCGGTTTCAGCGAGCCCTACATGTTTGACCGGCCGTTGACCCTGGGATTCACGGTGTACAGCCGGAAATTTGATTTCAACCAGGCGCGCCAGGCGTCGATCCTGGCCGGGCAGAACATCAACCTTCCGCAGAGCGTGCTCAATCAATTGCTGAACTATAACCAGTCGAGCACCGGCTTTACCGCCTCAACGAGCTACGTGCTCGGCCACTCCTTCAAGCGCGTGGGGCTCACCTATGCGCTGGACAACACCACGATCAACACGTTCAGCGACGCCTCGCGAAATCTCTTCCAGACGCTGAATTTCCGCAACATCTCCGGCCCCAACGCGCTGCAGGGGATCGTGACCAGCTCGGTCTCGCCCTCCTTTGGCTTCAGCACCATTGACAGCCCTATCCGGCCCTACAAGGGCAGGAGCCTGTTCATCTCCAGCGAAGTTGCCGGGCTGGGCGGGAATGTGCGCTTTTACCGGCCCCTGGTCGCGTTTACGCAATGGAAGCCGTTGTATCACCAGAACACGCTCGGCGTGCGTTTCCAGGCGAGCTTCATTAACGGGTTTGGCGGCACTGAAGCGCCACCTTACCAGCGCTTCTACATGGGCGGAGAAAACGATTTGCGCGGTTTTGACGTGCGCACCGTTTCGCCTTATGTCTTTGTGAATACGGTCCAGAATTTCCCGCTCACCAACCCTGACGGCAGCACCGTTCCCATTGATCCTTCCAATCCGCGGCGCGGTAACGTACAGGTCCCGATCCCAGTGAACAACATCACGCTGCCGGGCGGCGACACGCAGTTCGTGAGCAACCTGGAATATCACGTCCACATTGTTGGTCCGGTGACGCTGTCGCCATTTGCCGATTTCGGCATGGACTTTGTTACCCGCCCTTCGCAGCTGCGGATCAGCCCGGAGTCTCTGACCCAGTTGAACAGCACGGTGTTCGGCTGTCCCGCTATCGTGAACTTCGCCTGCGCGGGCGGCTCGCCGATCACGATCAGCGGCGATCTGAAGCCGGTGGCAGGGACGAACTACGTGCCGCGCCTGTCAACCGGGCTGCAGGTCTCGGTAATCCTGCCCATCGTGCAGCAGCCGTTCCGTATTTACTATGCGTACAACCCGCTGACGCTGAACACGATTGTGCATTCGCCCAGCCCGATTACCCGCAGCATGTTCCCCCCGGGCGGCGCGGGCGACTTCAGCTTTCAGCAGGCCATTTCAACTCTGGCGCCGGATTTCCGGCTGCAGGAGCCGCGCAAGACGTTCCGTTTCACCATTGGTACTACGTTCTAATGCCTGACGTTTTAAGGAGAAACCCTTGTTTGACGCTGCCGGAGAACGCAACCTATAATTTAGGTATTCGTCTCTCCGCAGATTTCACTGCATTCATTGAGCGGTCCTGAAAACGCGCATCGCGACGAATTGTTTCGTAAGAACCACGAAGGAGCCCGATTTTCCATGTTGAACAACCTGAAAATCCACGCCATGGTTTTTGCCCTGGCCCTGACCCTGGCGGCCTCAAGCACGGCGCGGGCGCAAGGCGCGCCGGCCAACGCGCCCGCCGGCAACAAAGTTGGCATCGTGAATATCCAGGACGCTATTGCCAACACCAACGAGGGAAAGAAGGAGCTTGACGCGCTCCAGCAGCGCTTCAGTCCCAAGCAGGCCGAGCTGAAGACCCAGAATGACGAGGTCGAAAACCTGAAGAAGCAGCTCCAGGCGCAGAGCGACAAGCTGAGCGAGGACGAGCGCAATAACCGCGTTAAGAGCATCGAGGTCAAACAGAAGGCGCTGCAGCGGAACTTTGAAGACGCGCAGAATGAATTCCAGCAGGCGGAGCAGGAAGTGGTAAACCGCCTGGGCAAGAAGATGCTGGATGTCCTGGAAAAATACGCAAAGAACAACGGCTACTCCATGGTGCTGGATGTCTCGAACCCGCAAACGCCGGTCCTGTATGCGAGTCCTGGCTCGAACATCACCAAGGAACTGGTGGATGCCTACAACGCTGAAGTGCCGGTTGCGGCCCCCGCCGCGAAGCCGGCAGCAGGCAATCCTCCGCGTCCTGCGGGAACTGCCACGCGGCCTCCGGCCGGCTCGGCGCCAACACCCAAGAAGCCGTAACGTTTGAGAGTGAAGCATTTGATCTGAAGGAGCACGGAAGGCAATGAAGATGGCAAAGAATCAGATTCTGGCGCTCGGGTTCGGCCTGAGCCTGGCGTTTTCTTCGCTGGCAGTTTCGCAAACCACCTCCGCGTCGGCGGCAGCGCCGGCAACGGCAGCGGCAGCACCGGCCGGCAATCCGGCGCCCACGGCAACCAAAATCGGAGTGGTGCAGATCCAGGACGCGATCCTGGGCACGGAGGAAGGCAAGAAAGAATTTGAAGCGCTCCAGCAGCGGTTCAGCCCCAAACAGGCGGAGCTCAAGAACCAGAACGACGAAGTGGAGAACCTGAAAAAACAGTATCAGGCGCAGGCGGACAAGCTGAGCGACGACGAGAAGAACACGCGCGCCCGGTCGATTGACAGCAAGCAAAAAGCCCTGCAGCGCAGCTTTGAGGACGCGCAAGCTGAGTTTCAGCAGGCGGAGCAGGAAGTGATAGACCGCCTGGGAGCAAAAATGCTGAAGACCCTGCAAAAATACGCGCAGGCCAACGGCTACGCCATCATCCTGGACGTTTCCAATCCGCAGACTTCACCTGTGCTCTGGGCGACGCAGGGAAACGTGATCACCAAGGAACTGGTGGACGCCTACAATGCGGACAATCCGGTAGCGGGCGCCGCGCCTAAAGCTGGCGCGCCTGCGCCGGCAACCAAAGCGCCGCCGCGTCCAGCTAGTTCCCCAACGACACCGAAAAAACCGTAATTGTTCCATGAATCTCATGGGCCGCCCGCTGTGGGCGGCCTTTTTATTTTGCCGGATTGCGGAACATCGCGCCCTGCCTCCGGTGTCAAATCTCTGCATCGGAGGCAAACAGCATGTTCGCAGAATCCCTGCTTGAATCTTCCACCGGACGCAAACGCAAGCGCTGGCCGGTAGCAACCGCGTTCACGGTGCAGACGATCGTCGCGGCCGTGGTGGTGATTGTGCCGCTGCTGT
>DASTJB010000062.1:0-4617 GCA_035717005.1 Candidatus Angelobacter sp. | reverse complement strand
ATGACCACCTGCGGGTGATGCTTATGGACCAGCGCGAGGCCTTCCATTGGATCGCAGGCAGAGTAGATCTTCAGTCCTTCGCGGGCAAGCGCTGCGGTGACGAATTCGTTGTTCAGCGGATTGTCGTCGATGATAACCAGGGAAACGGGTTTGGTTAATGTCATGCGGCTTCCAGGTTTTCTGCAGCTCCTCAAACGTCTTTGACGATGAGGGCGCCTGAACGCTACAGAAAACTTTGGCTTGAACCATTTGCACTTTGATGGCCTTTCTCCTCCATTGATTCATAAGGGTAATTTGCCGGGAGCTTGCGCCATTTAGCGCAGCCGCTGCGTGAGAGCTGCGCTAAAGCCCGCATCGATCTTCGCTCGCCGCTAGGCCGGTCGTGAAGAATCAACAGCTTGGCCTTTGGCAAGCCGCTTGCATTTCCTGTGGCCGACAAGGTTTTTAAAGGCTTATCCGCAGGAGCCATAAAATGCAATTATCGAATGCAACCACAATGCACGCTGACATCGCGGTCAACTGTTTGGCCCAGATCGGTCCCTTTTCAACGCTTACCGGCGAGGCACACCAGCGATTCGAAAAAATGGGCGTCGAGAAGACTTACACGCGCGGTGACAATCTTTTCGTCGCCGGTCAACTGCCCGGCTTCGTTTACATTCTGCTGAGCGGCCGCGTAAAGCTTTCAGTCACCTCCCGCGACGGCAAGACCATGATCCTCCGCATCGCTGAAGCCGGCGACGTGATCGGCCTGAGCGGCGCTCTGAATTCCAGCGAGTACGAAATCAGCGCAGAAGCCTTTGAGTACTGCCGCGTCAAAACTATTCGCTCCTTCGAGTTCGTCGAATTCCTGAAAAAATATCCGGCCGCCGCCATGGAAGCCACGCAGTGCCTGCTCCAGGAACACCGCTACATGTTCAAGGACGTCTGCCGCCTCGGCCTGCCCACCACCGTCGCCGGCCGCCTGGCCAACCTGCTGCTCGACTGGCGCGAGCAGCGCGTTAAATCGGGCCACTCTGAGCCGCGCCTCACCATGACGCTGACGCAGGAAGAGATCGCCGGCATGACCGGCACCACGCGTGAAACCGTCAGCCGCGTGCTGCACCAGTTCCAGAAAGACAAACTGATTGCCATCAAAGGCGCCTTCTTGACCGTGCTGCAACCCAAAGCGTTGGAGCAGCTCGCCGTATAAATGATTTTCGATTGTCCGTCGAAAAGAGCCCGGCCCTCTCCTGAAAACTCGCGGGAAAGAGCCGGGCTCCCCGCTTTCTCACGCAAATAGCCCCCTTCCAGTGCGCTGTCTTTTGCCGCGGGGTGGAGCAGGCATTTATGCCTGCTCTCTCCCCAAAATCTCCCGCGTGTGCCGCGCGATCATCAGGTCTTCATCCGTTGCAACCACGCGCACTGTGCAACGGCTGGCTCTCGCGCTCACGATTTCAGCATTGCGGTTGTTGGCCCCAGGATCCAAAACGATGCCCAGATGCTCCAGCCCTTCGCAAATCTCCGCCCGCACCGGCGCGGCGCGCTCGCCAATGCCTCCGGTAAACACCAGCGTGTCCAGACCTCCCAGCGCCGCCGCAAATGCTCCGATGAATTTTCTGATCTGATAACAGAACATCGTGACGGCGAGTGCCGCCGCAGGTTCCACTGCGCGCCGCTCCAGCAAAGCCTTCATCTCGCTCTGTCCGGAAACGCCCAGCAATCCCGAGCGATGGTTTAATAGATCTTCGAGCTTTTCCGCCGAGCAGCCCTGGCGCAGCAAATACAACAGCACGCCGGGATCAAGATCGCCGCTGCGCGTGCCCATCATGAAACCGCCCGCTGGAGTCAGGCCCATGCTGGTATCGATCGGGGCGCCATTTTCCAGAGCCACCATGCTGGCGCCGTTCCCCAGGTGCGCGATGATCGCCCTTGCTCCCAGTTCCTTACCCAGCTTGCCCACCACATACTCATACGAGAGCCCGTGAAAGCCGTACCGCCTGATTCCCTGCTCGTACAATTCCTGCGGCAGCGGAAAACGCTTCGCCACCTCCGGCAACGCGTTGTGAAAGGCCGTATCAAAGCACGCCACCTGTGGCAGGCCAGGAAAGTGCTCGGCCACGGCGTCGATCATCGCCAACTGGCTGGGCAGATGCAGCGGAGCAAAAGGAACCAGCTTCTCGAGTTCGCGCTTCAACTCTGCGTCAATCCACCGCGGTGCGCTGAACTGCGGGCCGCCATGCACAATCCGATGTCCTGCTGCCGCCGGTTGCTTCACGTCCTGCTGGCGCAGCGCGGCAAACATGGTCTTGACTGCCGTGCGATGGTCAGGGTATTTCCCGCTCTGCTCTGCGACAATCTTCTTCCCCCTGCGCAGCCACGCTCTTCCGCCCGATGAACCAATCGCTTCCACCGCGCCGGAAAGCACGCGCTCTTCCGCAGCTCCATCCATGCGAAAGACCGCAATCTTGAGCGACGACGATCCGCCGTTGAGGCAAAGAATAATCTGCTCCATCAATCAGCTTTCCTGCCTCTGCGGATCAATCCAGCGCCAGTTCCTCACCTCCGGCATGTCTTCGCCGTGCGAAGCCACATACTCATGGTGGGCCGCAAGCTTGCTTTGGAAAAGTTTCACTACATCATCAGCGCTGAGTCCCGGTACGCGGTGGATGGTATCGATGGCCAGTTGAAAGCGGTCCATGTTGTTGCGCACCACCATGTCAAACGGTGTGGTTGTCGTACCCTCTTCCTTGTAGCCGCGGACGTGGAAATTATCGTGGTTTGTGCGGCGGTAGCACAGCCGGTGAATCAGCCACGGATATCCGTGATAAGCAAAGACCACCGGCTTGTTCGTGGTGAAGATCGCGTTGAAGCGCTCATCCGGCAGCGCGTGTGGGTGCTCCCCCACTGGCTGAAGCGCCATGATGTCCACCACGTTCACCACGCGGACCTTCAACTGCGGCAGGTGCTCCCGCAATAGAAAAGCGGCGGCCAGCGCCTCCTGCGTGGGCACATCGCCGGCGCAGGCCAGCACCGCGTCCGGCTCGCCGCCATTGTCATTGCTCGCCCACTGCCAAGTCCCGATCCCTTCCTTGCAGTGCTTGATCGCCGCGTCCATGTCCAGCCACTGCAACTCCGGCTGTTTGCCCGCGACAATAATGTTCACGTAATTTTTGCTGTGCAGGCAGTGGTCGGCCACAGAGAGCAGACAGTTGGCGTCCGGCGGAAAGTAGGCGCGCACGATCTCCGGCTTTTTATTCACCGCGTTGTCCAGGAACCCGGGGTCCTGATGGCTGAAGCCGTTGTGGTCCTGCCGCCACACGTGCGATGTAAGCAGATAGTTGAGTGAAGCAATCGGCTTGCGCCAGGGAATATGCCGAACCGCCTCCAGCCATTTGGCGTGCTGGTTGAACATAGAGGTCACAATGTGAATGAATGCCTCATAGCTGGCGAAAAAGCCATGTCTGCCCGTCAGCAGATAGCCTTCCAGCCATCCCTGGCACATATGTTCGCTCAAGACTTCCATCACACGGCCGTCGCGAGCCACGTGCACATCAGTGGGCAGAATTTCTGCCATGGAGACGCGGTCCGTCGCTTCAAACACCGCCGACAACCGGTTGGAGTCGGTCTCATCCGGCCCCATCAGGCGGAAGTTATGCGTTTCGGCGTTCAATTTGAAAATGTCGCGCAGAAACCGGCCCAGAACGCGCGTCGACTCCTCAAATTCCGCGCCCGGCTTGGTGACCTTCACCGCATAGTCGCGGAAGTCCGGCATCTTCAAGTCTTTCAGCAGCACGCCGCCGTTGGCGTGAGGATTAGCGCCCATGCGGCGCTCGCCCTCAGGCGCCAGCGCTGCCAACTCCGGAACCAGCCTGCCCGACTGCTCGAAAAGCTCTTCCGGCTTGTAGCTGCGCATCCACTGCTCCAGGATCTGCAGGTGTTCAGGTTTTTCCAGGTCTGTCACAGGTACCTGATGGGCGCGGAACGTTCCCTCCACCTGTTCACCATCCACCACCTTTGGGCCTGTCCAGCCTTTCGGGCTGCGCAGCACAATCATCGGCCACAGCGGACGTTGCTTTGCCCCATTGCTGCGCGCTTCGCTCTGGATCTTCCTGATCTCAGCCACCACCTTGTCCATCGTCGCTGCCATCAACTGGTGCATCACAGGCGGATCGTCGCCCTCGACGAAATACGGCTTGTAGCCGTAGCCCGCAAAAAGATCCGTAAGCTCCTGGCGCGAAATCCTTGCCAGCACCGTCGGTCCGGCGATCTTGTATCCATTGAGGTGAAGAACCGGCAGCACAGCGCCGTCGCGCTCGGGATTGAGGAATTTGTTCGAGTGCCAGCTCGTCGCCAGCGCACCCGTTTCCGCTTCGCCGTCGCCCACCACGCAACAGACAAACAAATCCGGATTATCAAAGGCCGCTCCGTAGGCATGCAGCAGCGAGTACCCCAGCTCGCCGCCCTCGTTGATCGATCCCGGCGTATCCGGCGAGGCATGGCTGGGAATGCCGTTCGGCCAGGAAAACTGCTGAAACAGCCGCTGCAACCCCGCCGCGTCCTGCGTGACCTTCGGATACAGCTCGCTGTATGTGCCCTCCAGATACGTGTTGGCCACGATCCCCGGCCCGCCGTGCCCCG
>DASTJB010000061.1:0-14149 GCA_035717005.1 Candidatus Angelobacter sp. | reverse complement strand
TTAAGAAGGGCGACGTAAGAGACATCGCGCTGGCCGATGCCGGCAAGCGCAAGATCGAATGGGCGCAGCAGCAGATGCCGGTGCTGCAGATCATTCGCAAGCGTTTCATCAAGGAGCAGCCGCTGAAGGGACTGCGCGTTTCCGCTTGCCTGCACGTTACCAGCGAAACCGCCAACCTGATGATTACGCTGCGCGACGGCGGCGCTGACGTGGTGCTCTGCGCTTCCAACCCGCTCTCCACCCAGGATGACGTGGCCGCCTCGCTCGTTCGTGACTACGGAATCTCCGTGCACGCCATTAAGGGCGAGGACAATGACACGTATTACAAGCACATCCTCTCGGCGCTCGACCACAAGCCGCACATGACCATGGACGACGGAGCGGACCTGGTCTCTACGGCGCTTACCAAGCGTCAGGACGTTCTCCAGGGCATCATCGCCGGCACCGAAGAGACCACCACGGGCGTGATTCGCCTGCGCGCCATGGCCAAAGACGGCCAGCTCAAGTATCCGATCATCGCCGTCAATGACGCGCTGACCAAGCACATGTTTGACAATCGCTACGGTACCGGTCAGTCCACCATGGACGGCGTGATCCGCTGCACCAACGCGCTGATTGCCGGCTCCAAGTTCGTCATCGCCGGCTACGGCTGGTGCGGACGCGGCCTGGCCTCGCGCGCGCGCGGCATGGGCGCCGACGTGATCGTCACCGAAATCGATCCCACCAAGGCAATCGAGGCCGTGATGGACGGCTACCGCGTCATGTCGATGGCCGAAGCCGCCAAGATCGGGGACATCTTCGTAACCGTCACCGGAAACAAGAACGTGGTCCGGGGCGAGCATTTTGACCTGATGAAGAACGGCGCGGTCGTGGCCAACTCCGGCCACTTCAACGTCGAAATCGACATTCCCGCGCTCGAGCGCATGTCTTCTTCCAAGCGCCAGACCCGCGATTTCGTCGACGAATACGTGATGAAGGACGGCCGCAAAATCTATCTCCTCGGTGAAGGCCGCCTCATCAACCTCGCCGCCGCTGAAGGCCACCCGGCTTCGGTGATGGATATGAGCTTCGCCAACCAGGCGCTTTCGGCTGAATTTCTGGTGAAGAACCACCTGTCGCTCGAACGCAAGGTTTATCCCGTGCCGGAAGAACTGGACAAGAAAGTGGCCCGGCTCAAGCTGGAATCCATGGGCGTCAAGATCGACAAGCTCACGCCGGAGCAGGAAGAGTACCTGGCCAGCTGGAGCGAAGGCACGTAAGGAAGCAAATAGCGATTGGCGAACAGCAATTAGCCAAACCAGTGAAGCGGCGATCCTCGATGGGTCGCCGTTCTTATTTTGCGGTTCTATAATGGCGCGTTTGTCTGATCATGCACGACAAAGGGGTTTGCAGGGCAATGAAGTTTATCTGGATCGCCTTACTTCTGTTCACAATGATGGCATTTGCGGCCGCTCAACAACCTGCTCAACAGCAGCAAGCCGCGCCGCCTTCGCAGTTGCAACACGATGATGACCCGCTCGCGGAAACAACGCCGGTAGTCGCGCACCATCAGATCACCGTCAACGGCAAGCCGCTGAAATACACGGCCACCGCAGGTCGGCTGATCCTGAAAGCCGAAAACGGCCCTGCCGAAGCGGCACTGTTCTTTACCGCCTATACGCTCGACGGCGAAGAGACCAGAACGCGTCCTCTCACTTTCGTCTTCAACGGCGGGCCGGGCACGGCAACGGCGTGGCTGCACATGGGCGCTCTGGGCCCAAAGAAGATCAAGCTGGAAAAAGATGGTGGCGTTCCCGCGCCGCCATACGTGACCGTCGATAATCCTGAGACGATCCTCGATCGCACGGATCTTGTTTTTATCGACGCGCCCGGCACGGGCTACAGCCGCGTGCGCCCTGACCTGACGAAAAAATTTTACAGCGTGCCCGGCGATGCCGACGCTTTTTACCGCTTCATCCGGTTGTACCTCACGCGTTATCAGCGCTGGCGCTCGCCGCTATTCCTGTTCGGTGAGAGTTACGGCACCACGCGCGCAGCGGCGCTGGCCAACCACCTGATCGACAATTACATCCCGGTCAACGGCGTGGCGCTGCTTTCAGTGGGACTCGATTTTCAGACTCTGCTGGCCGGCAACATGAATGATTTGCCGCATCAGCTGATCGTGCCCAGCTACACCATGATCGCGGCTTACCACAAGAAGCTGGCGCCTGAACTGACTGCCAATCTCGATGAAACCATCAAGAAGGTGGAGCGCTGGTGTGCCGGCGAATACGCCCAGGCGCTGGCTCTCGGCAACGCTCTTGAGCCGGAAAAGCGCAAGCAGATCGTCAGCCAGCTTGCCGCTTACACCGGGCTGAAGCCGGAGCTGATCGAGGAATACGACCTTCGCATTGAACCGCAGGTCTTCATGCACAACCTGCTGAAGGACCGCAAGCTCGAAGTGGGCCGCGTAGACGGCCGGGTCACCTCACCTATGCCGCAGAGCAACGCTCATGAGCCGTTTTTCGACCCCGCGATGGCCGCAATGTTCCCCGCCTTCAATGCGGCGATGAACGATTACGCTGAGACCGAGCTGGGATACAAATCAGAGCTGCCCTACGTGATCTGGAATTATGAAGGCGTCAATCGCGCATGGGACTGGGGTACCGCCATGAATTTTAGCGCGGGGATTGGAGGATATCCGCAGACAGCCACCAATCTCCAATCGGCTATGGCCAAGAACAAATACCTGAAAGTGCTGGTCATGGAGGGCATGTACGATCTGGCCACTCCGTTTTACGCCAGCGCTTACACCTTTCAGCATCTCCGGCTCAATTCCGACTACCTCAAGAACATCACCTTTGCCGACTTTAAGGGCGGCCACATGGTATATAACGACGCTGCCGCGCTCAAGGAGATGAAGCGCGCGCTCGACGATTGGTACCAAGAGACCTTGAAGCAGCCAAAATAGCTATTTACCTTCTAATATCCGCCGCACCATCACCAGCTGTCCAAGATGATACGCATTGTGGTCGGCCACCAGCAGCGCCTCGCGCAGCAGAGTTTGGCCGTCGCCGTGCGGGATCTTGGCAAACAGGTCGCTCTTGGGATCGCTGGTCAATTCGCACATCGCCTTCAGATCAACCAGAACCTGCTTCACGCTCTTGTCCCACGCCTTGTCGTCGGGCGGCGCTTCGCTCTTTGGCCAATACCCTTCCGGCCACTTGGGAGACCTGTGTTTTGCGTCGCGGCTGAACTCCAGGACGTCCCACTGCGCAATGCGGATATGCTCCAGCAGCTGCCACGGCGTGTGCGGCGCGCCCGGCGGCTTGCGCCCGCGCAGCTCGCGGGGAAACTCCCTCAGTTCGTTCTTCAAGTCAAGATGCGCCTCAGCCTTGGTCAGCAGATCGGCAAGATGCTGGCGGAGAGGATCGTTGGTCTCCATAGCAAGCTTGGATGATAGCGATGTCGCCATGGACGTTTCTTAGTTTTGACCGCCTCAGACCCCCGAATTCCAGAAAAGACCAGACGTCGCTAGCCGTAAGCTATTGAAAATGCACGATATCTTCATGGCGAAGCTGCTTTTTGCGGACACGCCAACTTTTCCGTTCCGCCCTACTCTCGCCGGTTGTCTTACTTTTCAGCAGGCTCATCCGTCGACTGCTAGTAGGGGTTGCGGAACCCGGAAGCCGTGGCCCCTCACTATTTTTTCGCCTTCAAACGTGCACTTATTAAGTAGGCGGCTTGGCTTGCAGGCTGGCGTGTATTTAATGCATCTGAGTACCCGAAAAGAAAATCTAAGCCATACACCATCTGCTGTGACAAAAATCACTGTCAAGAGCTGCAGAAAAAATTAGCTTCGGTGACCTTAGCTGAAATTCGCCTTGTGTGGGCCCCGCAGGAGTAAAAAGTTATGTGGAACGTCGGAATTGATAAGTCTACCCGCTTGGGAAGACTATGGGTTGGCTTATTGGGGCTGGCTATTGCCGCAAGCTCGGGCTGCGGCGGAGGAGGCTCTGTATCTGCCGGCGGTCCCACGCCGACTCCGACCCCTATTCCAACTCCGACCCCGACTCCAACGCCCGCTCCACTGCCTCCGGGAACCATCGGCATGAAAGTGCTGAACACCAGCGTGCCAGCTGGCGGCGTCTTTCAGTGGCAGCTTTCCAATACTGAGCCCAAACCAATAGGCCACGGTAGCACAAGCCCCACGGTTCCTTCAGGCACCGTGCGTGGAGTGGCCGTAAATGATCCTTCAGGACTGTCGGCCGGCATCGCCGTGGTTCCTCCCGGGGGAAGCAACACCAATATCGCCATCAAACTCACCTCGCCTAACGCGCTGCTGGGCACCACCATCGCGTATCCGATCGTCACTATGTCCATACCTCTGAGCAATACGCTTACGGCAGGCCAGACGATCCCCATTGGGATGGACACCGCCAATTCGCTGTTCGCCGACTCCAGCACCAACTACACGACTCTGGAGTTTGCGCCCGGCACTCTGACCATCGCCCCTGCGGGCAGCGTTTACGTCACTGACGTGCTTCCCGGCGGCGGATTGCTGCCGGACCGCTCCCTGGTCAAGGTGTTGGGCGCGAACTTTACCACCAACACCCGCGTGGCCATCGAAGACACCACGGTCCTCCCGGCGGACACAACTTTCATATCGGCCACGGAAATTGACGTGAAAATCTGCAACGGCACGGTTGACCCCGCCGCAACCGTCTGCCCGAACAACGGCACCACGTTCCAGCTGGATGGCGAGAGGGTACGGGTGCGCGAGGGTAATTTCACGCTTGATTACTACACCTACCTGCGCGCCGATGACGCGCCCGGTTCCAGCGCCAATTCGCTGGTGACCCAGGTGCACCCGATGTTCTCGCGCCAGACCTATCTTGCCGCCAAAGTTCCGCTGGTCAGCACCGCTACGCAATTCACCGGCATCGCGCTGCAGAACACTTCAGGTACGGATGACGGCATCAAGATAGAGTTGCTGGATTCCGGCAATGCTTCCCTGGCGAACCTGTCATTCATTCTGCCGGCCGGCAAGAAGATCGCCCGAGACGTTATACAGGACTGGTTCCCATCGCCTCCGGCGGGCGCCGTCACGGTAAGAATCACGGTCACCTCCGGCCCGGCGCTTCAGGTGCTCGGTATGCTGGGTGATACATCCGCGGGAACGGTTACGCCGGTTTTGCCGCAATAAATCCTGAGCGGCGTCAGATCATTCCGTGGTTGAAACCGCTGCCACCTGCGCCGACTTGAGTTGCTGCACCTCCAGCAGCGTCTTGTTCCATTTATCGTGGTGCTTCTTCATTGCATTCGGGGAATTGGGGTCCTGGTAAAAGGCTAGGATATTCTGTCTGAGATCTTCACGGGTCCCGGAAAATTTGTCGTGCGACAGCTTGTCCAGCAGCTTGGAGTACGCTTCATCGGTCAGCGGATATTCGCCCGGACGCGTCTCTTTCCCAGTATCGAAGTCTTTGTTCTCAAGCCGC
This sequence comes from Candidatus Angelobacter sp., assembly GCA_035717005.1. Classification (GTDB taxonomy): domain Bacteria; phylum Acidobacteriota; class Terriglobia; order Terriglobales; family Acidobacteriaceae; genus Angelobacter. The sequence goes on along the minus strand of DASTJB010000061.1, from coordinate 8,672 downwards.
AGGCTTCCCTGCTTTAAATCGCTCACATGTCTCTTGTATTCGTCCAGCGTGTCATTCACGCTTTTGAGATAGCGGGTCTCTGTGTCGGGGTACGGCATTTTGATGGCGATCGCTCTGAACGGCCCGACCTTCGGCACTATCTTAAAAATCACTGCAAGAACTTTTGCGCCGAACCCCGGCTTGTGGTATTTCTTGCCCCACGCTTTCTCGTACTCCGAGCGCCTCAGATTGTAGAGGAATTTTCGCTTCGCGAAGCTCGGGTCTTCCTTCACCATCTCGTCCTTTTTCGTCAGCAACGCAACCTTCGTCAGCTCGGGTATGGCCCGGCTGACCGCCCAGCGGAAACTTCCGATCGAGAGATCGACGTCGCTGAACATATCCTCGAGCTTAATGCCGTACGTTTTATAGAAGGCCCGCTGAAGCACCGGTTTGGCCACTTCAAAGCCGATGAAGTCATGATATGCATCTGAGCTGTAGCGTTCTTTGGCGACCTGCACCACGTCAAAGCCGAATTCCGTTCGGATATGGGCTTTCTTGTCTTGTGCGTAGGTCACAGATGGGCCGTATTTGGCGCCAAGCTTGGGAAACTCCTGCGCCACCGCCGCGTTCACCACCGGATGTCCGGTATTGTCGGCCGCGTAATGCGTAAGGGCGCCCAGAGCGAAAGCGTATTCGTTGACATCGTTGGCTTCTTCCAGCAGTGCGATGACAAAGTCTCCGCTTCGCACATAGTGGACCAGGTCGCTGAACGTCTTGTTGCCGAACGGGTAATATCCCATGTCCTGGATCAGGCACCCGCCATAGGCGTAGGCGTGGGCTTTGCGCAACTCCTCGTCGCTGGTGTTTGGAAATTTTGCCAGGAGCAGCGGCTTGATCTGGTCCCCCCACAGAAGGTCCACGATTTGCTCATGCGTCAGCACTGAATACCCGCTGCACACGCGTGAGATTCCGCAGAGCAGAAGAATGAAAAGCAGACCCCGTTGGACTGACTTTGGCATGATTCTTCCTTGCGTCCAGAACTGCTGCCAGAGGAATTAGATGCAAACCGCGCAGGCCGCAAAACGCAGACCGGCCCAGGGATTAATTAGAGTCCTTAATCACATTGATCAAAAAAGAGGGATTACCCACGCAAAGCCAGGCTATCTGCCTGTCCCTCCAACCCATTGATAGAACACGGCTTATGTGCTCGCGTCGAATGACTGCCGAAGCAAGTGTGATGGCCGTCACACTTTCAGTCCCACCTTGGAACTTAGGATTGCGCCATTCCGCGAACTTGAGCGAAAAACCCTGAGAGCACTATGAAAACCAATATCGACACTAAGAGTACCCCCTGGATAGCCATTTGGGAGACCACCCAGGCATGCGACATCGCCTGTCTTGATTATGGAGACTGGACTCAACCGGAGCCCAGCCCGCTGGAGCTGACTACAGAGGAAGCAGAGCAGTTGATCCGCGAAGTTTCGGAATTGCGCCCGCGCATCTTTGTTTTCGCCGGAGCTGACCCTCTTAAGCGCCAGGACATTTACGACCTTGTACGTCACGCGTCGGTTCGCGGCCTGCACCCGGTTCTGGCCGCCCGGGCCACGCCGCTGCTCACCCGCGACGCGGTCTTTGACTTGAAAGAAGCGGGCCTCTCCCGGCTCTCATTCACTCTGAATGGCTCCACCGCCGAACTGCACGACCTGATCTCAGGCGTCTACGGCTCGTATGCCCGTACCATCGAAGCTACTCAATGGGCGGAGGAAGCCCGGCTTCCCTTCCAGATCACCACGCATGTGTGTGAGCGCAACCTCCAGGACCTGGAGAAGCTGGCGACGCTGCTCAAGCCGTTCCGGATCGCGCAATGGAACATCATCTTTCCCGTTCCCTCGCGTCCCGGTCAAATTGAGGAGCTGCCTTCCGCCGCCGAGTTCGAGGAAGTGTTTGCCCGCATCTATCAGCTGGCCCAGCATGTCCCGTTCAAGATCAAAACCACCGAAGCGCCGCATTACCGCAGATACGTTCTGCAGCAGCAGGCCCAGGCTCGCGCTGAGGGGCCGGCTGAACCGCCGCAATTCGATGAAGGTATTCCCGGTATTCTCCCGGTGAATGAGGAGCGCGCCACCCTGTTTATCGCTCACACAGGCGAAGTTTATCCCTGCGCATCGCTTCCGGTCGTCGCTGGAAACGTGCGCATACAGAACCTTGGCGAAATTTACCGCGGTTCAAAGGTCCTGGAATCGCTGCACGACGTCGCCAACCTGAAGGGAAAGTGTTCTACCTGCGGCTTCAAGCAGGTTTGTGGCGGCTCCAGAGCCAGGGCACTTGCCGTCAGTAAGGACGTTTTCATGGAAGATCCGTCCTGCATCTATCACCCGCCGCAGCCCGTCCGGGTGAGCACCAATTCCCCTGAAACCATGCCGCCCGTCGAGTTTGCCGAACCTTTGGAGGACTGACAAGCGCAGCCAACAAGCCGGTCTCCAGATAGCGCTGGAGGCCGGCTTCATTTCGAGGCCAGCAAGACTATGCTGATCCCTCTATTGTTCTTCCCCAAATCTGAATCCTGCTTCCACTCGGTGTAGCGACGCAGCAGGCGCCAGGTATCTTCGTCCGAAACGCGCCAGTTTTCTCCGGCAATGAATGAGTGGATTGTGCCTGCAGTCGCCAGGCGCGCGAGCTCCTTTTGCAGCTCTGTGCGGAGCGTCCCGCCTGCACCGCTCGAACCATAGCCATGAATCAGCTTCGCTGCCGCGTAGCCCTGCTGTTTTGCGATGTGGAGCTCGTGCCCCATCCGCAGGCGCGCCTGTTCCACGTGGGGCTTCCCTTCTTCCAGATTGATTACTTTAATTGAGGCGGGCTTCCTCGACATACGAGGTTAGTCTAGGTTGAAAGCTGGCCACCTCAAAATCATTTATCATCGAAGTTTGCTATGAGCATGAAACAGATTGCTGACTGGGCCTTGAACACTGCCACGCAGCGCGGAGCGGCTTACTCTGACGTGCGTATCGTCGACCACCGCCAGCGATCGCTGGCGACGAAAAATGGGAAGGTCGGCCACGCCGCGAGCGGCGAATCTCTGGGCATTGGCGTGCGCGTGCTGGTGAATGACGCGTGGGGGTTCGCCTCCACTGACGATCTTGGCCGCGAAGCCGTCGCGCGCACCGCCGCGCAGGCCGTTGAGATCGCCCAGGCTTCCGCCACGGTCAAGGAACAGCCGGTACGGCTGGCGCCCGAGCCGGCAGTGAAGATCGAATGGGCGACGCCTTACAAGATCGATCCCTTTTCCACCTCGGTCGAGCAAAACCTTGATCTGCTCACGCGCATTGATGCCGAGCTCCTCGCGGTGAAGGGCGTGACCCTGGCCGAAAGCAGCATGCAGCTGGGCCGCTATGAGCAGTGGTTCTACAACTCTGATGGGTCTGAAATTCACCAGACCCGCGTCATTACCGGCGCCGGCTTTTCCGCCCTGGCCTTTCAGGGCCATGAAATCATGAAGCGGTCGTATCCGAATTCCTTCGGCGGCCAGCACCAGAACAAGGGGTACGAGCTGATCGACGAGCTCAAGCTGCTGGAGAACGCGCGCCGGGTCGGCGAGCAGGCGGTCGCGCTCCACAAAGCCGACCAGTGTCCTGAAGGCAAAATGAACCTGGTGCTTGACTCTTCGCAGCTCGGCCTGCAAATTCATGAATCCATCGGCCACCCGATTGAGCTGGACCGCGTGCTCGGCTACGAGGCGAACTTCGCCGGAATGTCCTTTCTGACCCTGGAAAAGCTGCGCACCCTGCGCTATGGCAGCGACATCGTGAACGTCGTCGCCGACGCCACGGAAGCGCACGGCCCGGGTCTGGGCACCTTTGCCTACGACGACGAAGGCGTTCAGGCGCAGTGCACGCCCATCATCACCAACGGCCTCTTCACCGGCTACATCTCTTCACGCGAGACCGCGCATGCCATCGGCGAAAAACGCTCCAACGGCACCATGCGGGCCGAAGGTTGGAACCGCATCCCTCTGGTGCGCATGACCAACATCAGTATTCTCCCCGGAGAAAAGCCGCTGACCTTCGCCCAGCTCCTCGCCTCGACCGACGACGGAATCTACATGGAGACAAACCGCTCCTGGTCGATCGACGACAAGCGCTACAACTTCCAGTTTGGTTGCGAGATCGGCTGGGAAATCAAAGGCGGCAAGCTGGGACGGATGTTCAAGAACCCGTCTTACTCCGGCATCACGACGGAATTCTGGAACTCGATGGACGCCATCTGCTCGCGCGACCAGTGGACGCTCTGGGGCACACCCAACTGCGGCAAGGGCCAGCCCATGCAGACCATGGGCACCGGCCATGGCGCGGCGCCGGCGAGGTTCAGGAATGTGAAGATCGGCACAGCATACAAGGGAAACTGATATCGCTCACCGTAGAGGCGCGGAGAAGAACGGAATGCTGGATCAAGATCGAGCAGAACAAATCTTCGGCAAAGTCAGGAAATACTCTTCCGTTCCGGAAGTTGAGGTCATCTTTTCTTCCACGAACTTCGCGCTTACCCGCTTTGCCAACAACACCATCCACCAGAACGTCTCCGAGTTGAACGAACTTGCCTCCATTCGCGTGGCCTTTGACGGCAAAACTGCGCGCGCCACCACTAATCGCTTTGACAATGAGAGCCTCAAGCGAGCGGTGCAGTCGGCTGAGTCCATCGCCAAAGTGCAGGAGCCTGACCCCGAGTTGCTGCCCATGGCCAGCGCCGGAGATGGCAACGGCTCATCCGTCCCGTCCCGCTGGTTCGATCAGACAGCAGCGCTCACTCCAGCTGACCGCGCCGGCGGCGTGGGCAAGATCGTTGGTGTCGCCGCCAGGAACAAGCTGATTACAGCGGGAATTTTTTCCAGTTCCCAGTTTGCCGAAGCTGTGGTGAACTCCAACGGGTTGAGCGTTTATCATCGCCAGACCTCGGCGGAAGTTTCCATCACCATGCTGGCCGAAAGCTCTTCCGGATGGCAGAAGGCAAACTCACCCGACGTAAAGAACATCGATCCCGTGCGCCTGGCGGAGATTGCCGCACAGAAGGCCCGTGAGTCAGCCAATCCGCAGGAACTGCCGCCGGGAAAGTACACCGTCATTCTTGAACCTGCCGCCGTCCTGGACCTGATCGGCTTCATGTTCTGGGATTTCGGGGGCCTCGCGATTCTTGACCAGCGTTCATTCCTCAACAATCGCATTGGCACAAAACTCTTTGGCGAAAACATCAGCATCATCGATGACGTCGCCCACCCGCTGCAGGCAAATCCACCGTTTGATGGCGAAGGCGTGCGCCGGTCACGAGTGACATTGGTAGAAAAAGGAGTGGTCCGCAACCTGGTTTATGCGCGCGGGACGGCTGAGAAGATGCGCCGGTCGGAATACAAAGAGAAGGTCGGGGAAATCCGCGTGACCGGCCACGGCTTCCCTCTGCCGAATGAGATTGGCGAGGCGCCGGCCAACATCGTCTTTATTACTCCGGGCGGAGAGCAGACTGTGGAGCAGATGATTGCAGGCACGGAGCGCGGAATCCTGATCACGCGCCTGTGGTACATCCGCGAGGTCGATCCCTACGAGAAGATCCTTACCGGCATGACGCGCGACGGCACGTTCCTGGTCGAGAACGGAAAAGTGAAGCACGGTCTCAGGAACTTCCGCTTCAATCAGAGCCTGATCGAGATGCTGAACAGCGTGGAAGCCATGGGCAAAGCCGTGCGCGCCAGCGGCGAAGAGGCGTTCGATATGGTGGTGCCTGCGATGAAGGTTCGAGGCTTCAACTTCACTGAAGTAACGCGATTCTAAGCAGGTTTTACGCGGGTATTTGGGCAACGGCTCAAGCGCATGTCCTTCTGGTGCGGCGGGAATACCAAAGTAATCTTGGGAGCCGGCGCCCCTCCGGTGTAGCCTCACGCTAGAGGTGCAGGGGTGAACCAGATCAAGACTCCCGTTGCAGGCTCCGGGCCGGCGGATACCAGAAGTTCAGTACGCTTTCCGCTTCGGCTTCCCATCACCGTGCGCACCGCGGACGCACATGAGTACTTCGCTGAAACGGCAGACATTTCCGCCGGCGGCGTTCTCTTTCATACCAGCAGCCAGCTTGAAGTCGGCACCGTAATTCGCTTTCGCATCGTGCTGCCCGCCTCGGTCCTGGGCACCGACACTGACGTTCAAGTGAACTGTACCGGGCGCGTCGTGCGCTCGCTGGATGAAAAAGGCAAAAAGGCGGTAGCCGCTGTCATCGACGAATACTGCTTTGAGCGCCTCTTTGCCGGAAGTATGGCGGCAAGCTGCTGAAAGGCCGCTCTTAGCCATTGGCGCGTAAGGCAGCACTTGCGTCGTTTCTCAATCCTATTCTCTACCTGGTGCACAGAATTTCCGTTTCTACATGAAAAAAGCGCCATTTCGGCCGCCTTTTGTTTGTAGTTTTGACTGATAGCCTAGGCGCCGTAGCCCTGCTGCTGCATCATCCTGATGGTACTGCTCAGCCGCTCATGGTCCAGGTCACTCAGTGCGATGAACCGGAATGGATAAGTATCTGTCCCGTCAGGCGACGGCAGAAATTCGACCAGCCCGCTCACCTGGCCGGCGATGGTGTTCAGTTTTGCTTCCGCGATGGTGGCGCTCCCGATACTGGTATTGAATTCGGCCAGGCCGCCGGTAAGCGAAATCTTTTGCAGCACGGCTGAAACCTGCCGGCCGCCCAGATTGAAACGGATCGATTCGCTGTTGGGGACCCGGACGCGCGGAGAACGTGTCTTGCTTTGTGCTTGGGGAAAATAAGGCATGCTGAAATGATGGCATGCGGCTGCAGGAACCCTGAGATTACTGAAGCCTGTGTACGCGGTCCCGAAGGTGAATGGGCTTCCGCGGCGGCTATTTTTGCTGGGCTCGCGCCGCGGCCTCCAGCGCCTGCTGCAGGTCCGGATTCTCCTTCAATACCTCCTGCATGGACTGGCGGCCCAGCTGCTCGCCCCACTTCTGTCCCATGCTCCTCAAATCATTCATCAACTGCGGCATCGTGGAAATGGCTTTTTGGCCCAGCGGGGTTTCATAGAATCGGACCAGTCCGCGGATTTCCTCCTGCGAGAAATACTTGTCGTACACCGGAACAGCCATGTCCAGCATCTCGTTGAGATTGGCCTTGCTCTTGAATTTCGCAAAGAACAGATCGACCAGCTTTTCGCGATATTCTCCGGGCGGCAGCGATCCAACCAGCATCGGCCGGATCGTGTCACTCATCGCAGCCATGGTGTCCTCCATGATCTTCTTTGCGCCGCTCACCTCCAGCAGTCTGCGGATATCGGCCGCTTTCGCGGGGTCGACAGCACCAGCCTTGGGCGCGCTCGCCTGCTGAGGTGAAACGGCCAACGGCGGCCTGGGCACGGCAAATGACAGCCCCGCAAAAACAAACAACACGAACGCAGCGCAGCTTCTCATGGAGCCTCCACTCGGAACAACCTCATTCTGGTTGAATGATGACCGGAATTCTATTCCATCCCGGTTCCGGCGCTCAGGAAAATCGTTGTCTATAACGACTCCGTAAGGATTGTCCTCAGGTAATGCCAGTAGAATGAATGATCCATGAACCTCGCTCTTGAAAAGCTGCCTATCGACAGGCTTTTTTCTCTGGTCGATTTCCTGGGCGTCTTTGTCGGCGCTCTGGGCGGAGCGCTGGCGGCGGTGCGCGACACGCGCTACAAGTATGACCTGGTGGGCGTCACAGGCCTGGCGCTGGCCTCAGCGCTGGGCGGCGGAATCACCCGCGACCTGGTCCTGCAAAAGGGACCGCCGCTCGCCTTTGCCGACGCGCGCTACCTCATGGTCGCACTTGCCGGCGCCGTGATCGGCATGGTCTTTGCCCAGCGAATAGGGAAGAACACGGAACGGGCAATCATATTCATCGACGCTGCGGCGCTGGGACTCTTTGCCGTGGCCGGCAGCACCCGCGCCATCAATGCCGGCCTCACCCGCCTGCCCGCGCTGCTGCTGGGCGCGACTACGGCCGTCGGCGGCGGCTGCATCCGCGACGTGCTCAGCGGTCGTACACCGAAAATCTTCGAGCGCGGCGAACTGTATGCGATCGCCGCAGCCTTCGGAGCAACGGCATTCCTGGTATGTGACGCGCTCCATCTTCCCCGCGAAGCCTCGACCGCGATCGGCACCCTGTGTGGTTTCGGCTTACGCCTGCTGGCGCTACGTTACCATTGGGAAACGCGCTCGATCAGGGCCGAACCCGGAGACGACACAAAACAACATTAGCGAGCACCTTGCAGAGCACGCAAGGGGTGCCAAGGAATATTGGCAAAATGCGTGCCAGCTACTACGATGGTGCGCTGACCTTTTCCGCTCAGTCAGGTCTAACTCATTTCTATGAAGAAACCGACCGTCGCCCTGTCTTTGTTCGTCCTCGCAATGACAAGTATTTCCTTCGCGCAACCCACGCAGGCTCCCGACCCGGTGCTTCCCTATTCGCCCAGCCTTGACGTGAGTTCCATGGATAAATCGATCGATCCATGCGTGGACTTCTATCAATACTCCTGTGGCGGATGGCAGAAAAAGAATCCCATTCCGCCGGACCAGGTGGCCTGGGGCGTGTACGGCAAGCTTTACCAGGACAATCTGCAGTTCCTGCGCGGCATTCTGGAGCAGGCTGCGGCAGCCAAAGGGCAGCGCGACAGC
>DASTJB010000060.1:0-11901 GCA_035717005.1 Candidatus Angelobacter sp. | reverse complement strand
CTTTCGGCGTCTGCAATAATGTTTGTTTCGGCCGCATAATTCCTCAGGTAGTAGGGATCTCTCGCTTCGCTCGAGACTTCGGAAACGCTGCTAGAATGCTCTGTGCCCCTCCTCACCAACATCAAAACCACGCTCGAGATGATCAAGTGGGAGCACTCGATTTTCGCGCTGCCGTTTGCGCTGTGCGGAGCGATGCTCGCCGCCGGCGGCATGCCCACGGCCGCCAAGCTGGGCTGGATCATCCTGTGCATGGTGTCGGCTCGTTCGGCGGCCATGGCGTTCAACCGCATTGCCGACGCGCAGATTGACGCCGCCAACCCCCGCACGGCCACGCGCGCTATCCCGGCGGGCACGCTTTCTTTGAAGTTCGCGGGAATTTTTGTGGTCGTTACGTGTGGATTGTTTGTGCTCGGAGCTTCACAACTCAACCGTGCTACGCTGTATCTCTCGCCCGTCGCGCTGGCGATCGTGCTGCTTTATTCCTACACCAAGCGCTTCACGCGCTGGTCGCACCTGGTGCTCGGATTCGCGTTGGGCATGGCGCCGGCGGCCGCCTGGATCGCCGTGCGCGGCTCGCTCGACGCGCGCATCCTGCTGCTCACCGCGGCGGTCACGTTCTGGGTGGGCGGCTTTGACGTCCTTTATGCCTGCCAGGACATCGAATTTGACCGCGCCAACGGCCTCAACTCCATCCCGCAGGCGCTGGGCGTTCCGCGCGCCCTGCTGGTCGCGCGCGTGCTCCATCTGCTGATGCTGGGATTGCTGCTGGCGCTGGTGATCGTCTTTGGCCTGGGCAAGCTTGCAATGGCCGGAGTGGTGGTCGTCGCCGTGCTGCTGCTCTATGAGCACTCCCTGGTTTCTTCCCGCGACCTAAGCAAACTGAACGCAGCGTTCTTCACCATGAACGGCGTGATCGCCGTGGTGTTCTTCGTCTTTGTTGCCGCGGATATGCTGATGCGAACGTCACATCCGTGACGGTCAGCGGAAATTACTACGAATAAAACTCCGCAATCGCCTCTACCACCGCGCGCTGTTCGTCTTCTTCCAACTCAGCGAACATGGGCAACGCTAGAACGTCGTGGGCCGCGCGCTCGGCTTCGGGCAGGTCGCCCGCGGAGTAGCCCAGATAGCTGAAGCATTTCTGCAAGTGCAGCGGGATGGGATAGTAAATTTCAGAGCCGATGCCGCGTTCGGCAAGGAAAGCGCGCAGCTTGTCGCGGTCGCGCACGCGAATCACATATTGATGATAGATGTGGTAGGCGCCGGGAAGCGTTTTGAGCAGCGCGACCGGGGCTGCGGAATTCGCGCCCGTTTTGGTCAGGCCGGCGCTCGAGAGCAGACGCCCATAAGCGCGTGCGCGTTCGTGCCGCGCCTCATTCCATTTGTGCAGGTGCGGCATCTTTACCCGCAGAACGGCTGCCTGGATGGCATCGAGCCGGCTGTTCCAGCCGATCTCATCGTGATAGTAGCGCTGCTTGCCGCCATGATTGCGCAGTGAGCGCATATGCTCGGCCAGTTTGGGATCGTCGGTGGTAACGGCGCCGGCATCGCCAAAGGCACTGAGATTCTTTGTCGGATAAAAGCTGAAGGCGGCTGCCACCCCCAGCGATCCGGCGCGGCGGCCGTTCCAGGTGGCGCCCACCGCCTGGGCCGCATCCTCCACGATTTGCAGCTTAAATTCGTTTGCCACCCGGTCAAATCCGTCCATGTCGGCGCACTGCCCATAAAGATGGACCGGCATGACGGCCTTCACGCCCGGGCAGGAGGATTTCAGTCGGGCCTCGACGCTCGCTGCATCCAGGTTCAGCGTTTCCGGATCAATGTCCGCGAATATGGGCTTGGCGCCGGCGCGCAGGATCGAACTCGCGGTGGCAAAAAAGCTGAAGGGAGTGGTAATGACCGCATCGCCCGGCCCGATTCCGGCGCCCACCAGCGCCAGCCAGAGCCCTTCCGTGCCCGATGCGCAGCCCACAGCTTCGGTAGTCGTCGACAGCGCGGCGAACTCGCGCTCGAATGCGGCCACTTCCTCGCCCAGGATGTAGTGCTGGGAGTCGCACACGCGGGTGATTGCCGCCAGAAATTCGCCGCGCAGCCCGGCATACTGGCGCGACAGGTCGAGCATGGGAATTTCTGTGGCGGTCTTGTCTCCTGCGGATTTCATGGTTGCTCGGAAAAATTCTAGCACTCCTTGCGCAAAGTGACAGTAGTAAGGCTTTTGCCCGAATGATCGTAAAAAGCTACAATGGCAAGGCACCCGGGCGCGCCGGTTTTGCGCGGGCCTGGGCTGAGAGCAAGCCACCACGTCTGTTTCCCGGTTCTTAGGTAAGCCATAGAGGAGAAAGATCGGCAGATGGAAAACAAGCCGGCACAAAACATACAGGACTCCTTCCTGAATACCGCGCGCAAGGACAAGAGCCAGATCACCATTTACCTGCTGAGCGGGGTGAAGCTGACAGGCCGCATCCGGTCCTTTGATAAGTATTCAGTGGTCCTTGAGACCAACAATCAGGAACAGCTCATCTTCAAGCACGCCATCTCCACCGTGGTGATGGCCAAAGGCAGCCACCACGGCGAGAGCCGGATGCAGCACGCCGCGCCGGTGGAAAGCGAAAGCGCCAAAGCGGAGGGCTAATCCATTCCTGGGCCACGTTCCCGCCGTTCGACCCGCCATTTACGCGAATGGGCGCGGCCGTCTTCGGGCGGGATCAGCACCGGCCGTGAAGGCCCGGAGCGGGCGTTTCTTGTCGCTCTGGAGTTCCGCCACCGCTCGCGGGCCGAACGCGACATAGACGTTCCGCCCAGCGCCGTGCTCGCGCGCTCAGCCGCTGAAGTCGCAGAGAGTCGAACCCTGTCTCGCCCCGGGTTGGACGAATCTCTCGCTGAATTCCGCGAGCTGGTGGGTTCCGCCGGCGCCGAGATTGCCGGTGAATTCGTGCAGCGCCGCGACCGTCCCGACCCCGCCACGCTGATCGGCCAGGGCAAATTGCAGGAAATTGCCGGCGCCGTCGCTTCGGTCAACGCCGATCTGGTGCTCGTCGATCACGAACTCTCCCCTTCGCAGCAGCGCAACATTGAAAAAGAGGTGAACGCGCGGGTCATCGACCGCACCCAGCTCATCCTCGACATTTTTGCCCGGCACGCGCGCAGCCGTGAAGGCCAGCTCCAGGTCGAGTTGGCGCAGCTCGAATACATGCTGCCGCGGCTCGCCGGTCGCGGCATCGAGATGTCGCAGCTGGGCGGCGGCATCGGCACGCGCGGTCCCGGTGAAACGCAGCTGGAAACCGATCGCCGCAAGATCTACCGGCGCATCCGCCACATCAAGCAGCAACTGGAGGACGTGAAGCGCATTCGCGGCCAGCAGCGCCAGCGGCGCGAGTCCGTTCCGCTCCCCACCGTCGCGCTGGTGGGCTACACCAATGCCGGCAAATCGACGCTCTTCAACGTTCTGACCGGCGCGGGCGTGCTGGAGTCGAAGAAAATGTTTGCCACGCTCGACCCCACCATTCGCGGCATCACCCTGCCCAGCAAGCGCAAGGTGCTGTTGTCAGATACGGTCGGCTTTATCCGCAACCTGCCAACGACTCTTGTCTCAGCTTTCCGTGCCACGCTTGAAGAAGTGCAGCGCGCGGCTTTGCTCCTGCATGTGGCCGACGTGACCAGCGTTTCCGGCCATGAACAGCAGCAACAGGTTGAAGCCGTACTGAAAGAGCTGCACGTGCTCGACCGGCCGCGGATCCGGGTGATGAACAAAGTCGATCTGCTGCCCGACGCCCAGCGGCGGGCGCTTGCCAACTCTGCCAATACCGTTTACATCTCGGCTGCCAACGGCGCAGGACTGGACGGGCTGCTCGCAGCGATCGATGCGCGGCTGGAAATTGACGCCTTGCAGCATCTGCGCGTGCGCGTGCCGCAGAGCGAAGGCAAATTGCTGGCGCAGATTGAAGCCCGCGCGCACGTGCTCAAGCGCTCCTATCGTGACAGCAAGGTACAGATGGAGCTGGAGGCGCCGGAATCGCTGGCGCGGGTGCTGAGAGAATATGTGGTCAGCCCCAAGCGCCGCGCCTAATTCAGGTTCTTGAGCGCGGCTTCGTAGTAACTGCTCTTGGATTTGGAACCTGCGGCACGCGCGCTCTCCAGCGCGCCGCGCAGCGCTCCTCGCCTGCCCGGCGAATCCTGCAGCGATTTTTCATACGCATCCAGCGCCGCGTCCGGCTTTCCCGCGAGGCCCAGCATTTCCCCAAGTTGTTCGCGCGCCGGCACCACGGGCCCGGGGGTGACAGGGAGTTTTTCCACGGCATCTTCGTCGTCCGCGGCTGCTTTCAGTGATTCCAGCGCCACTTCCGGCTTGTGCTCAGCAAAGGCGATCCATGCGTCTGCTTCTTTTGCCTGGATCTGGACCTGTCCGGCCCAGTACTGATTTCCGGCGGCGCGAAGTTTCTCTGCCAGCTGCCGGAGTAGCTGCAACTCGGTCCGCCCAGACGCGACATTACCGCTCCGCGCATATCCCAGGGCCCGGGCCCAGGCGGCAAGCGCTGTGACATGAGGCGGCGCATCCGCAGGTGCCTGGCAGCGTGTCGCTTCCGCCCACTGCTTGCGCTCGACCGCATAACGAACAGGCATGGCAGTTGCGGCGTAGGCGACTTTGAATTCGCTCCCGCGCAACTCTCCCATGGCGTTCAGCTCTTTAAGAATCGCAGCCGTCTCGTTGTCCCTGCCTTCCTGCAAAGACGCATAGACCATGTAGTCCATGGCATGCAGCTCTTCGCCGATGTCGCCCTGCTTGTGGGCCGCGATGCGCGCCTGCTGGTTGGACTCGACCGATTCCTTCCACATGCCCAGCCGGGTGAAAATGTGGGAAGGCATGTGCAGGGCATGCGGCGCCGAGGGGGCGATGTGTGAATACTCACGCGCGGCCGGCAGCCCCTGCTGCGCCATTTCGGCGTTGTCAGACGCGTGAATCAGATAGTGTGCCAGCCCGGGGTGCTGCGGGAATTTGCGATAAAGCGGCTCCAGGATCTGGGCTGCCGCCTTCTGGTTGCCGTGGGTCTTGTCCTGCGGGCTGGCGGTAGCAAGAAGAGCCAGCGCGTAAAAGATCTGTGATTCGGGATCATCAGGGTTGTGCTGGGCGAGAACGGCCATTGCTTCGCGGTACTTCGCCGCACGCGCCGGATACTCGCCGCCGTCACGCTGGAAAATGAGAGCCGCAGCCGAGAGGAATTCTTTTTCGCGCGCGTCAGCCGTGCCGATCTTTTGTGCCTGTTCCAGTTCGGCGGCGCCCTTTTGCAGGCCGTCTCCCGGAATCTGCGGCAGCCAGAGCTGATGGTAATAGCTCATCGCAACGCCCCAATGGGCCATCGCGCACTTCGGGTCCTGTCGCGCAACGTCGGCGAACGCTTCGGCCGCAGGCGTGTAGGTGAACGAGTGCAGCAACGCAGCCGCCCGGTTAAAACTGGCTTGCACCTGCGCAGAACATGAAGTCGGAAAAGACACCGTGCCGAGTTTTTCCGGGGCACTGTGTTCGTGTTGAGCGGATGCTGCCGCGACGAGAGAAACCAGCAGGAGATTTGACAGGGCTTTTCGCAAATTCATGATCGCCACCTCGGCGGCGCGTTTTAAACGTAGCACCCAAACTTCGGCAAGACAATACTTGGCCGCAGTTTCGCCGAGAGGGTGGTGGAGAGTGCACACGGTCTAAAGCTCTAAAGCCAACCGCTGAAAACACGTCCGGCCGGGCGAAGCCCGGCCGGATATTTAAATGGGCCTGAGAGCAAGAAGCGGTGACGGTTTCCTTGCCCACAAGCCCATTCGATCCTGAATCGGATCGGAGGTGATGTATCTATTCTAGGCCAGTCGTGGGCCATGTCAAGGCGTCCGGCAAGTCTTTTTTACCTTACATAATTACCTTGATAACCCCTTGCCCATCACGCGATGTGTGTGATTATCTTCGGCCAATTTGCGGTAATAGTGGCACAAGATTAGGCGATTTCGGCAATCAGCTGATCAAATTATCGGCCAACGAGAAGCTTAATCCCGATGAGCACCAGCAAACCTCCGAAGATCCTCTGCAACGCCATCTCTGGCAGCCGCTGCGCCCAGAGCCCGCCAAAATAGCCGCCAATCAGGAACCCCAGGGCAATCAGCAGCGCGGCTTTCAGGTCCACGTTGCCGGCCTTGTAGTACTCCCAGAACGCCAGCGCCCCAATGGGCGCCAGCAAAGCGCCAAGAGAAGTTCCCTGGGCTTTGTGTTGGGACATGTGGAACCCAAACACCAGCACGGGAACGATCAGGATTCCGCCGCCGATTCCGACAACGCCTGACAGCGCGCCAACCAGCAGGCCAAGCAGAAGATAAAGGAGAGTCATGCGTGAGATGATAAACGGAAGCAGCTCTTAGTCTTGAGTTCTTAGCCTTTAGCTTTTGGCCTTTCGCTCAGCTGAATCGGGGGGAGAAACAAACGGCGGCAAGTTAAGAGCCAAAGGCCAAGAGCCAATGGCCAACAGCCGCCTCTTCGCGTTGACACTCCGGCGAAGCGACTGCTAAATTAAAGGGTTGGGTCGTCGCCCCCAGTCGCTCCTGATCACCACAACTTAACTGATAAAGTTGCATGACGGACATACTCAGGCAAGTAGGCCAATTACTGATTTCTGCCATCCCCACGGCCCTCGGATTGATCGTGGTGTGGGCTGGCTACAGGTTTATTGTTCACGGCAAGCTGCAGCAGGTGCTGGCGCAACGGCACGCACTCACCGAAGGCGCGATCCAGCGGGCGCAGCGGGAGATCGCCGACGCCGAGGCGCGCACCGCCGAGTATGAGCAGAAGGTCCGCGAGGCGCGGGCGCAGATTTACCAGCAGCAGCAGGCCTATCGCCAGCGCGTGCTGGAGCAGCGCAATGCCGCACTGGCTGAGGCGCGCAGGAACGCCGGTGAGATGGTAAAGCAGGCGCGGGCGGCACTGGAAAAAGACGTTCTGGCCGCCAAAACCGCGCTGGAGCAGCAGGCAAACGTGCTGGCAGACCAGGTGATCGTGCAAGTGTTGCGTCCGGCAGCCGCGGCGGGAGGCCGATAGTGAAATCTCGCTTCTCCAAGTCGATTTCGATCACGATCCTGGCCCTGCTGCTGTTCACGCCGGTATTCATTTCTTCCCCCGTACGGGCCCAGGAAACCTCAGCCGCGCCGCACGCCCGGGGCCCCCAGCTTGCGCTGATTTTGCGCAATGCTGGGGTGGAGGCCCAGGCTCCTGGACACGAACCCGCGCCAGCCACCGGTGACGTGAAAAGCAATGAGAAAGGCGGCGAGGAATCGAACCCGGTCCGCAACTCGGCCGCGGTGCAGTGGCTGGCCGAGAAGACGGGACTCACGCTGGACCAGGCATACTGGGTTTGCATCGGAATCAATTTCGCTGCCGTCTTTCTGTTCATCGTTGTCATGCTGCGCAAGAAGCTGCCCGGCTACTTCAGCGGGCGTACGGCGGCGATCCAGAAAGGGATTGAAGAAGCTCGCAAGATGAGCGAAGAGGCGCGGGCCCGTCTCACCGAAGTTGAGGGCAGGCTCTCGCGGCTGGGCGCTGACATCGCTGCCATGCGCAGCGAAGCCGACGAAAACGCCAAAGCCGAAGAAAAGCGCATACAGCAGTCGAGCGAGGAAGAGCGCCAGCGCATCGTCTCCTCGGCACAACAGGAGATTGACATGGCGGCGAACGCCGCCCGCCGCGATTTGAAGGCCTATGCCGGCGAACTGGCGATCGATCTGGCGGAGAAAAAAATCCGCGTAGACAAAAACGCTGACGAAGCTCTGGTGCGCGAATTCACCACGCGCCTGGGAAAGGACGGGCAGTAAATGGCAGCAGTCATTGGCCGCTATGCCCGCGCTTTTGCCGATGTGGCAGTGGCGCATACGCTCGATGCGGACAAGACCGTCTCCGAAATGAGCGGCGTGGCGGCGCTGATCGAGGGCAACCGCGAGCTGCGCAATGTGCTCCAGAACCCTTCAGTCGCGCACGGCCAGAAGCTCGGCCTGCTGGATGCGGTGATGAAACTGACCGGCGGTTCCCGGCTGTTGCGTAATTTTCTGGCTGTATTGATCGACCACCACCGGATCGGCAGCCTTGCCGAGATTGTGACCGAGTTCAAGCAGGAACTCGACCGGCGCATGGGGATTGCGGAGGCGCGCGTGAGTTCCGCGCGGCCGTTAAGCGCGGCGGAAAAAAGA
Organism: Candidatus Angelobacter sp.; assembly: GCA_035717005.1. Classification (GTDB taxonomy): domain Bacteria; phylum Acidobacteriota; class Terriglobia; order Terriglobales; family Acidobacteriaceae; genus Angelobacter. The sequence continues at coordinate 3,693 of DASTJB010000060.1, read as the reverse complement.
TCGCTGGAGAAGCAACTGGCCGAGATCACGGGCATGACGGTCCGGGCATCGTACAGCGAAGATCCCACGCTGCTGGGCGGAGTGACCGTCCGCGTGGGCAGCACGATCTATGACGGATCGGTGCAGGGCAGGCTGGACAGAATGAGGGGCGAGTTGGTAAGTGGGTAACGCAGGAGTTGGTAAGTGGGTGACTTGGTGAGTTGGTAATTTAAGAAGCCATTAGCTTTTAGCCATTAGTCTTTAGCTTGGTTGTGCCGGCAGTAAACGGCTAAAGGCTAAGAGCTAAGAGCTGCTCTCAAATTACCAACTTACCAACTTACCCAATTACCAACTTGTAAAAGGCAGATTGGGCTTACACAAGGTATCTATGGCTCAAATTAAAGCAGACGAAATCACCAAGCTCATCCGTGAGCAGATTGAGAATTACGAGTCCAAGGTTTCCGTGGACGAGGTTGGCACCATCATCTCGCTGGGCGACGGCATTGCCCGCGTGCACGGCCTGGACAAGGTTATGGCCGGCGAGCTGCTCGAGTTCGGGCACGGCGTCTCCGGACTGGCCATGAACCTGGAAGAAGACCAGGTCGGCGTGGTGCTGCTCGGCGACTACACGGAAATCAAAGAAGGCGACGAGGTGAAACGCACGGGGACGATTATGTCCGTCCCCACCGGTGACGGGATGGTGGGCCGCGTGGTGAACGCGCTCGGCCAGCCCATTGACGGCAAAGGCCCCATCACCGCGGGCAAATACATTCCCATTGAGCGCATCGCGCCGGGCGTGATTGACCGCCAGCCGGTGCGTGAGCCCATGGCCACCGGAATTAAAGCGATCGATTCGATGATCCCGATTGGCCGCGGCCAGCGAGAGCTGATCATTGGTGACCGCCAGACCGGCAAGACCGCTGTGGCGCTCGACACCATCATCAACAGCAAGGGCAACAACCTGATTTGTATCTACTGCGCCATCGGGCAGAAGCGTTCGTCAATCGCCCAGGTAGTGAAGATTCTGGAAGATTACGGCGCCATGGAGTACACCATCGTTGTGGCCGCGTCCGCTTCCGAGCCCGCGCCCATGCTGTACCTGGCGCCTTACGCTGCCTGCGCCATGGGCGAGTTCTTCCGCGACAACGGCAAGCACGCCCTGGTGATCTATGACGATCTCTCCAAGCATGCGGCGGCGTACCGCGAAATCTCGCTGCTGCTGCGCCGCCCGCCGGGACGCGAGGCGTATCCAGGAGACGTCTTCTATCTTCACTCGCGGTTGCTGGAGCGCGCCGCGAAAATGTCAGACAAGATGGGCGGCGGCTCGCTGACGGCGCTGCCGGTGATTGAAACCCAGGCCGGCGATGTCTCGGCTTACATCCCGACCAACGTAATTTCAATTACTGACGGCCAGATCTTCCTGGAAACCGACCTGTTCAACTCCGGCGTGCGTCCGGCGGTGAACGTCGGCATCTCAGTAAGCCGCGTCGGCGGCTCGGCGCAGATCAAGGCCATGCGCCAGGTGGCCGGCACGTTGAAATTGGAACTCGCCCAGTACCGCGAACTGGCTGCCTTTGCGCAGTTCGGCTCCGACCTGGACAAGGCGACGCAGAACCAGCTCAATCGCGGCAAGCGCCTGGTGGAGATCCTGAAGCAGGACCAGTACCAGCCGCTGCCGTTCTCCAGGCAGATCATCATCATCTTTGCCGGCACCAACGGCTACCTCGATGATCTCGAAATCGAGCAGATCCGGCCGTTTGAAGCCGAGCTGCTGAAGTACGTGGAGTCGATGAATCCGAAGCTGCTCGATACGATCATGCAGAAGAAGACGATCGACGACGCGCTGAAAGCGGACATTGAAAAGACGCTCAAGGAGTTCAAGCAGCGTTTTGTGAGCGAGCGCCAGCCCGCGGGGGCGGCGAAGGCCTAAATGGCGAACCTCCTCGATATCCGGCGGCGGATCCGCAGCGTGCGCAACACGCGGCAGATCACCAAGGCCATGCAGATGGTCTCGGCGGCCAAGCTGCGCCGGGCGCAGGAACGCGCCCTGGCGGCGCGCCCGTATGCGCAGATGCTGACCAACGTGCTCAAATCACTGGTTTCGCGCGCCGATGTTTATGATCCCGTGACCGGAGAGCCGCGCAACTCGCTGCTGGCGCGCCGCGATGAAAAGACAGTCCTGCTGATCGTCGTTTCCGGCGAGAAAGGCCTGGCCGGAGCGTTCAACTCGAATGTGTTGAAGACGGCGGCGCGCTTTATTGAAACCAAGAAAGACAAGAACATCGACATCATTGCGCTGGGCAGAAAATCGCGCGACTATTTCCGCCGGCGTTATCCTGCGACGCCCGAGTCGGGCGAGCGCAAGGCGTCGATCCAGGTTGTGGGCGAATACGTGGGCCTGATGAACCGCGCCCAGTTTAAGAGCGCGCATGAGATCGCCGACCGCGTGTGCCAGCTCTATGCCGAAGCGAAGGTCGATTCGGTCTACATCGTCTTCAATGAGTTCAAGTCAGTGATTGCGCAGCGCCTGGTGGTGGATGACGTGCTGCCGGTGCGTAGCATCGGCGAGCCGGCGCACCAGATGGTGGAAGAGACGAGTGAAGAAGAGCGCAAGCGGCGCATCGAAGCGGCGCTGCATGCCGGCGCCGGTATCCGTGGCGCGGATACTTCAGAGATCGACAAGAAGGCCGCCGGGTTCGCGACGGCGCCGGTCGACTACATTTATGAAGAGCCGCCGGAGAGGCTCTTCCGCAACCTGCTGCCGCGCTACATTGCGGTACAGCTCTATCGCGCGATGCTGGAGTCGGAGGCGGCCGAGCACGCAGCCCGCATGACCGCCATGGATTCGGCGACGAACAATGCATCGGACATGATCGACGCGCTCACGCTGCAGATGAACCGCGTGCGCCAGGCCAAGATCACGAAAGAGATCATCGAGATCGTAAGCGGAGCCGCTGCTGCGCAATAAGATTTTTGGAACAGGACTTTATGGCTACTGAAAATGTTGGCAAAGTGATACAGATCGCGGGTCCCGCGGTTGACGTGGAATTTACACCTGGAAACCTGCCGCCGATTTACCAGGCGTTGCGCGTGACCAGCGAAGGCTTCAAAGTGCCCGATCCTATCGACGTTGTGCTGGAAGTGCAGCAGCATCTGGGCGAGAGCCGCGTGCGCACGGTCGCCATGCAGGCCACCGACGGCATGGTGCGCGGCATGAAAGCCATTGACCAGGGCGGTCCCATTTCCGTTCCTGTGGGCAAAGGCACGCTGGGCCGGGTGATCAACGTGATCGGCGAGCCCGTGGACCAGCTCGGCTCGATCGAATACAAGGAGCGGCTGCCGATTCACCGGCCGGCTCCGGCGTTCGACGAACAGGCGACGACTGCCGAGATGTTTGAAACCGGGGTGAAGGTGATTGACCTTATCCAACCCTTCCTCAAAGGCGGCAAGATCGGCTTGTTCGGCGGCGCCGGCGTGGGCAAGACCGTCGTCATCATGGAACTGATCAACAACGTCGCCAAGCAACATGGCGGTTTCTCCGTGTTTTCCGGAGTGGGTGAGCGAACCCGCGAGGGCAACGACCTGTGGCTGGAAATGACTGAATCCGGCGTCATCAAGCCGGGTGATCCCGCGCATTCCAAAGCCGCTCTGATTTACGGACAGATGACCGAGCCGCCCGGGGCACGGCTGCGAGTCGCGCTGACGGGTCTGACT
>DASTJB010000059.1:0-8777 GCA_035717005.1 Candidatus Angelobacter sp. | reverse complement strand
GTCGTCATACTGAATCATCCCGATCGTGACGGTGCCGCCGCCGGTCATCCTGGTGAGCAGGCTGGGCTCGGCGATGCTGTTGGCGCGCGATTGCGCTTCGGCTTTGGGCACAATGTTCCAGAAGCCGGGCTCCGCGGCACTCTTTACAGGCTGCGCCGGAATGGCGTTAAAGATCTGCTGCAGCTCGGCGACATTCACTTTGTCAGCGTTCAATGTGAACTGGACCTGCGGCGCGTCAAAATTCCTCAATGTAAGCTCGCCGGTCGCGTTGGTCTGGCCGATTCCCGCCGACACGTTTTGCAGCACAATTGAGTTCTGGCTGAAGCGGATGTCAGAGTTGCGCACCTGGAGCGGCTTGGTCAGCGAAGGCAGCTTCACGCTGGCGTTGCTGATTTTCCCGGACCCGGAGAAGTTCAGCGCAGACATATTTTTGGTCGGGCCCTGCGCGTGCACGTCGAGGCTCAGGTTCCCGTCACCCGACATTCCTTCCACGGCGCTCACCCCTGCGGCCCTGGCGATGTTGATGATTTCGCCGAGCCGCGCATTCGGAGCCCGCAGAGCGGCATTGAGGGTGCTGTTGTTGCCGCTGTAATTAGCCAGCGAGAAATTCACATTGACAGTCGTCGATCCCGTGGTCGCGGCGAAATCGTTCGAGGTGATGGTTGCCGGCGTGAGCGTCAGCGCAATTTCATTGACGTGCACGGGCTGTGGGACCTCTTTGCCGCTGATATCGAGATTGCGCGCCGTAAGCTGGCCATTCATGGCCGGCTTGTTCATGGCGCCACGGGCCTGGATGTCCGCATTCACGGTGCCTTTCACGTCGGTGCCCTGGTTGAAGGCAACACCGAAGGCCGAAGCCAGCCGCGCCATCTCGGCGATGGAAGCGTTTGCGGCCGTCAGCTTCAGGTCAATCTGCGAGGGATCAGGTTTGCTGTTGATGGTCCCGGCGATCGTCAGGGGGGTCGCGCCCAGCTTAAGATTGCCTTTGTGAATCTGGATGACGTCGCTTGTAAGGTCATCGGCCACGTCATAGTCCAGCGTGATGGGATAGCCCACGTTTACGTTGTGAATGCGCGCGTTCTCCAGGCGAATGGAGCCGTTCGAAGCGAGCTTGCCGGAAGCGTTCTTCACCTTCGCGTCGCCGGAGATCACTGCATCGATTCCATTGAGCGCCTGCGAATTCAGGAATTTCTGCGCCGCGCCGGTCGAAACCTGATCAAGCTTCAAGGTGCCGGCAAACGGCGTGTTCAGCATGTCAGCCTCTTTAATCGGGCCGCCTTTGCCTTCCAGCATCAGCGTCTGCTTACCTTCGCCGGGAAGATGCGCGGTCAACTTCACGGAGAACTGCTGGTCGGGAGCAAAATCGTTCAGATCAAGATCGATGTGATCGTAAACGGCGCGCGACTGGTGCTTTTGCAGATCCGTAATCGCGACCTGTCCGTCATTGATAAACAGATTCGCCAGTGAGAACTCTCCGGCAGTTTCTTTAGGTTGCGGTCCGGTGGTGGTTGCCGGCGCCGGCTGTGGCGCGGATCTGGGACCGGCAGCCGGATGGGGCGTGGCTTCCGCTGGCGCTGCTGCGGTCTGCCCCAGCGAGGCGAAGTTCCAGGCGCCCTGTGCGTCGCGGATCAGCTCAATATGCGGGCGGTCGAGCTCGAGCGATTTGACTTCCACGTCCTTGTGCAGCAGCGGCCAGAACTTGACGCTGATGGCGAGCTTTTCTGCGGCGGCGAAGGGGCGCTGGCTGTTGAACCGGGGATCGTCGCCGATGGTGGCATTCTCCACCTGGAACGACGGCGGAAACAGGCTCAGGTGCATCTTGCCCAGCGTTACCTGCCGTCCCAGGCGTTTCTGGAGCTCTGCCTGAATCTTGTCGTGATACCGGTTGACGTCAATCAGGTGGGGCACAATCAGAGCTGCTGCCACCAGCAGTGCGACAATGACCAAAATCGTAATTCCCAGTTTGCGCATACGTCTGCCGCCTTCTCAAAAGAATTTCAATTTCCAGATCCAGTTTGGCGCAGGAGTCCCTTAGTAGATTTGAACCATCTGGCGAGCCGGTGGTTGCACGTTTGACGAGTGGTGTGTGATGTTGCTAAACTTAAGATTCCGTAGCCACTTATCCCACCGAAAAAGGGTTCCAAGTGCCAGGTTATACCCGTCGTCAATTAAAAGAAGATAAGTTTGCCGCAACCGCCCAGGGCGCAGCCGAGTGGGCGACCGGCCACCGCAGGCTCGTAATCTGGGCGCTCGGCGCGGTTGTAGTGATCGTGCTGGCCACAGCCGGCATTCTTACATGGCGCAGCCGCCAGATTGATCAGGCGAACGAGGAGCTTGCTGCGGCGATACGTACATTTACAGCTCCGCTGGGCGCCCAGGCAGCGCAGGCGGGCGCGGATATCCCGACCTTCAGCAGCGCAGCCGACCGCGCCAAGGCCGCGGCAAAGCAGTTCCAGGAGACTGCGGACAAACATTCCATGGTGGCCCCGGGCAAAGTGGCGCGCTACATGTATGGTGTCGCTCTGCTGCAGCAAGGGGACAAAACGGGAGCAGAGCAGCAGATCAAAAAGGCCGCCGACTCCGGCGACAAGGACCTGTCCGCCCTGGCAAAGATGTCGCTGGCATCCATCTATCGCGATTCCAATCGCCAGGCCGATGCGGCGAAGATCTACAAGGAATTGACTGACCATCCAACCGCCAGCGTCTCCAAATCGACCGCGCAACTGGCGCTGGCGGGCATGTATGAGAAGACTGACCCGCAGCAGGCCACTGCCATTTATCAGCAGGTACAAAAGGAAGATCCTAACAGCATGGCGGCCCGGGTAGCCTCCCAGAAGCTCGCGGGCGCGAAGTAAACAACAGTTCCAGCTTCCGAAAGTTTTGCACCGGGAAATGCGGTGCAGCTCTCAAAAAAGCGGCAACCTTCGCCCGGAATCCGCAATCTTTCTAACCAAGGCGACAGACAAACCCGTCTTGCGCCAAAACACAGAGGGAGCGAATCTATGAAGTCATTTTTGGCAGGATTGGGAATTGGTGTTGGTTTAGGAATCCTGTTCGCGCCGATGAGCGGCGAAGAAACCCGTAGCAATTTGAGCCAGCGCGCCAGTGATCTGGCAGACTCCGCCAGGGACCTGGTGGACCAGGGTCGCGATCGCGTAAGGTCGACCGTCTCTGCTATCCGCGGCCAGGCAGAGCGGATTGCCGGCAACGTGCAGGACGCAACCGGCACCGGAAGAAGCTAACCTGAACGTCAGATGGAACACATAAAGGCATGAAGTGGGGGCGGCGGGACTCTCTCCGCCGCCTCGTCACGCTTCTTGACACCCCCTCAGCAACCCCTTTATTCTTAGTTAGTCCCAAGCTGTATCCCCTTCAGGTTCTAAGATTTCGGAGCGCCCCTTATGTTGATCAAAGTAAAGGACCTTGAGCTCCGGAAATTGGAATTCAATGAAAGTTTTGCACCTGGTGTCATCAATCTTGGGGAAGATCTTGTGCAAAAGGCGCCGCTCGCGGCTCTGGGGCAAGCAGAGCTGATTCGGGAGAACCGGGGCGGGCGCCAGGTAGTAGAAGACATCCGGGTGGTGGGCAGCTTCGCGACGGAGATCGACGCGCTCTGCGCCCGTTGCCTGGAGCCGGTGCATAACAAGGTCAGGGAAGAATTTGACCTGCTGTATCGCCCGCTGGGCATCGATGCCAGGAGCGAAGAAGTCTCGATCAGCCAGGCCGAGACGGAGATTGGGTATTATCAGGGAGAAGGTCTGCTGCTGGAAGACGTGCTGAAGGAGCAGCTTCTGCTGGCGCTTCCGGTGAAACAGGTGTGCGGGCCGAATTGCAAGGGGCTGTGCCCGCACTGCGGAAAGAACCTGAATGCGGAAAGCTGCGATTGTGTTTCCAGCATGCCGGACCCGCGCTGGTCGGCGCTGGAAGATATCCGCAAAAAGCTGGAGCGATAAAGGAATTTACGTGCCGTGCTATGGCCGGTGCGAGAAGAGAAGAAAGGGAACACAATGCCAAATCCAAAACGGCGGCATTCGAAAGCACGGACGTCGAATCGCCGCGCGCACGATTATCTGACGGCGCACTCGGCGGCCGAGTGCCCGAACTGCCATGAAAAGAAGATGCCGCACCGCATCTGTCCCAAGTGCGGATACTACAAGGGCCGCGAAGTCGTTGAGGTAAAAGAGACCAGCTAAGAGCCGCCACAAGTGGAAACCGTCATAGCACTCGATGCCATGGGTTCTGACCGGCACCCCAAGCCTGAAGTGGAAGGGGCGCTGCTGGCGGCGCGCCATTATGGCGTCCGCGTGCTGCTGGTTGGGCCGGAAGAGCGGCTGAAACGGGAACTTTCCGCCCATCCGATCGCCAAGGGCCAGCCGGTGGAAGTGGTGAATGCCACCGAGGTCATCGGCATGGATGAAAAGGCCGTCCAAGCCGTGCGGACCAAGAAAGATTCCAGCATGCACGTGGGGCTGCGCCTGGTCAGGGACAAGCGCGCTGTCGGTTTTGTGACCGCCGGAAATACCGGCGCGGCGATGGCCGCGGCCAAGATGGTGCTCGGCGCTCTGCCCGGCGTCGACCGGCCTGCGCTGGCCAATGTGTTTCCTACCTCGGCGGGCAAGCTGAAACCTTCCATTCTTCTGGACGTGGGCGCGAATGTCGATTCCAAGCCGCACAACCTGGCGCAATTTGCGCTGATGGGAGCGATGTACTCGCGCGCCATCTTCAAGAACGCCAATCCCACCGTGGGCCTGCTCTCGATTGGCGAGGAAGAGGGCAAGGGCAACGAGCTGACGCGCAAAGGCCACACGCTGATGAAAGAGCTGCCGCTGAATTTCGTGGGCAATGTGGAAGGCCGCGATGTTTACAACGGCAAAGTGGATGTAATCGTCTGCGACGGCTTCGTCGGCAACGTGGCGCTGAAAATTTCTGAAGGACTGGTGGAAGCCGTGCGCTTCCTGCTGAAAGAGTCGCTCACGTCGACCATCACGTCGCAAGTCGGCGCACTGCTGGCGCGCAAGGCATTCACCAACTTCGGCCGCAAGCTTGACTACTCTGAATACGGCGGAGCGCCGCTGCTGGGGCTGCGCGGTGTGGCCATCGTGGGCCATGGACGCTCGAACGCGAACGCCATCAAGAATGCGATCCGCGTAGCGAAGGAATTTTACGAATCCGGCATCAATACCCATATTGAGCAGCAGCTGAGCGCAGCGCGGAACGGAATCCGCACGGAACCCATCAACGCCGGCAAGGCGGAACAGACCGCATGAGTCAAAACAATCCGGTAGCTTTCCTCTTTCCAGGACAAGGTTCACAAGCAGCCGGCATGGGCAAAGAACTGGCTGCGCTTTATCCCGTGGCAGGACACACGTTTCAGGAAGCTGACGATGCGCTGGGTTTCTCGATTTCGAAGCTCTGTTTCGAAGGACCCGACGACCGGCTGAAACTGACTGAAAATACTCAGCCGGCCATTTTGACGATGAGCACGGCAGTCGCGCGCGTGCTGCAGGAGAAGGGAATTGTCCCGCAATTCGCGGCCGGGCACAGCCTGGGGGAGTACTCAGCCCATGTCGCCGCCGGGACCCTGGACTTCGCTGATGCCGTGCGCACGGTGCGCGATCGCGGGCGCTACATGCAGGAAGCGGTGCCGGCGGGCGAGGGTGGAATGGCGGCGATCCTGGGCATGCCGCTCGATCAGCTTCAGCAGGTCTGCCATGACGCGGCGCAGGGCCAGGTGGTTTCTCCGGCAAACATCAATTCACCCGATCAGATCGTGATCTCCGGCCATCAGAAGGCGGTGGAACGGGCCGCCGAGCTGGCCAAACAACGCGGCGCCAAGCGCGCAGTGATGCTGGTGGTGAGCGCTCCCTTCCATTGCGCGCTGATGCAGCCGGCGCAGGACCGGCTGGAAAAAGACCTGCAAAATTTACACTTCAGAAATCCGGAAATTCCGGTCATCAGCAACATTGATGCCGCGCCCAAGACCACGGCAGAAGGTTCGCGGCAGGCGCTGGTGCGGCAGGTGACCGGCGCAGTGCAGTGGGCCAAATCGATGCAGACGCTGATCAGCCTGGGCGTGAAGACCTTCGTCGAAGTGGGCCCGGGCAAGGTGCTCACCGGCCTGATGCGCCAGATCGACCGCAACCAGACCTGCCTGAACGCGGAAGACGAAGCTTCCGTTCAAAAAATAGAGAACCTGTTCGCGGCCCCGGCGAAAGAATAATCAGCTCACCGCAGAGTTCGCAGAGATCGCAGAGAAACTGCTGCTGATCTCATTCGCAGGGGATCATTACTCCTCAGCGTCCTCTGCGTTCTCTGCGGTGAATCCTACTGATATTACTGCTGACCGTGGCACAGCACGTTTCCAACCGGCGAGGGGTCGGTGATCGCCTTGCTCTTGGTTTCCACCCACATCGAGTGCGGCTCGGCGCGATGATTGATCGTGACTACTACGACGACTCCGCTGGCGTTGCTCTTGGGTTTGAGCGCGCAGTCTACGTGATGACTGGTGATGACGCCGTACTCGCTCGAGGGGCCATAGTCCAGCGTGAATTGGCCGAGGGTGTAGGCTGAATATTTTTCCGGGTGCTGTTTCCAGTCAGGATCGGCATGGTAGATGCCGTAGGCTTTCTCAAAATCCTTTTGCTCGAGCGCGGTAAAAAGTTTGTTGATGACGGCTTTCTCCGAGTTATACCGCGTCAAGTAGAGGTACACGGCGACGGCGGCTGCCAACAGGACCAGAGCGCCGATGATCCGCCAGCGGCGCTGCGCCGGGCGGGGATCGTATTCTTTTGCATCCATCAGTGACATCAGAGAAACCTCACAGCGTACGTTTGAACAGCAAGGTTGAGAGTACGAACATCAGAGTGGCGAACCCTCCAAGATACAGCAGGTCCGGCCAGATTGCAGCCAGTCCCACGCCCTTGAGCAGCACGGCCTTGAAGCCGTGCACGGAGTAACTGAAGGGATCAATCCAGGCGATCCATTGCAGCCATTTAGGAAAGGCCTGGATGGGATAAATGGCGCCGCTGGGAAAATAGAGCAGCGTATTCAAGATGCCGAACATGGCGCGCGGAACCAGCGGATCATTTACCCGCACCATGAGCAGGAACATCATGCTGATAAAAGCAAAGGAGGTGGCGGCGATCAGCAGAAGCAGCCAGAACAGGTTGCCCGGCTGAAAGGCCGAGCCCACGCCGGCGATCAGCGAGCCGATGATCGTGAGCACAATTCCCGCGCCCATCGCTTTCATGGCGCCGGCAACGTTCAGCCCTGCCACCAGCTCCATCTTGGTAATCGGCGTGACCAGATAGCCTTCGTGCACGCCCCGCGCCTTGTCGTCGATATAGACAATGCCGCCGCCGATCATCACGCTCACGAACATGGCCAGCGTAATCGAACCGGGCAGCAGGTACTTCATATATTCGATGTAAGGATAGAGTTCGACAATCTGCAGGGCGGTCTGCTGCACCACGCGGGGCTGGACATCGGGCTGGTTCAGCGCCCCCACCAGTTGCGTCATCTGATCTTCAAAGGTGGAGGTCATAAAGTTGTCAGTGTTGTCGAGCACCAGCCCGATATGAGGGCGGGCGCGCTCATAGACGTCGCGGGAGAACTGCGGGGGAATGACCAGGCCGGCGTTGAGATCGCCGCGGCGCACGGCGTCCACCATGGCTTTCTCGTCGTTATAAACAATCGGCTCGAACGTGCGGGCGTTGCTTTGCACCGCGCGCAGCGCTTCGATGACGCGAATCGCCTGCGGCCCTGTGTCCTGGCTCACGATGCCGAGCCTGGCGTCCTTGATCTTGCCGCCGAAAGCGTTGCCCAGCACGATGAGCTGCACGAGAGGGAAGACCATGGCGGCCATCATCAAGGCCGGCGAGCGGAAGAACTTGCGCAGATCGCGCTCGACAATCGCGAACATACGCCTGCTCTGGAAGAAGCTGCGCATGTCCTCACCTTCCCCAGGCGACCGGAGACTGATAGAGCGGCGCGTCGATCATCTGGTCGCGCAGCTGCCGTCCGGTGTAGTAGACGAAAACGTCATCCAGTGTGGTGCTTTGTACGGTAAGAGTTTTTACCACCACGTTTTCGCGGACGGCGGTCTCGACCAGGTCTGTGGTTGTTTTGGAGCCGTCATCGGTGAGGATGCGGTACATCTCAGCAGCTTCAGGCTGCACAGATTTGACGGCGGCCAGTTTCTCCAGCGTTTGCCGCCAGCCCGCAGGAGCATTCAGAAACTGCGCTTCAATCACGCTTGATCCCGGGATGCTTGACTTGAGGGCGCGCGGCGTGTCCAGCGCCACCAGCTTGCCATGGTCGACGATAGCAATGCGGTCGCAGAGCCGGTCGGCTTCATCCATGTAGTGCGTGGTGATCAGCACGGTCAGATTGCGCTTCTGCTTGATGTTGGTGATCATCTCCCAGACGGCGACGCGGGAAACGGGATCGAGGCCGGTAGTGGGCTCGTCGAGAAAGAAGATGCGGGGGCGGTGGACGAGGCCGCGGGCAATCTCCAGCCGACGGCGCATGCCGCCGGAAAGATTGCGCGCCGGCGCGTCACGCCATTGCGTGAGGTCAACCAGTTCGAGCAGCTCGGCGATCGATCTTTCGCGGTCGGCGGGAGGAATGCCGTAGAGCTTGGAGTAGATGCTCAGGTTTTCCCACACGGTGAGGTCGCCATCGCTGGTCATGGCCTGCGGAATCACGCCGATGGAGCGGCGCGCCTTATCTGGTTCCTTGCGGACGTCAAAGCCTTCAACGAATGCGGAGCCGGCGGT
>DASTJB010000058.1:0-6222 GCA_035717005.1 Candidatus Angelobacter sp. | reverse complement strand
GGATCCAGCCGGAAATCCTTCTCTTCCCGCATTGGCAGCGGCACCGGCTTAGCGCCGGTAAAGTTGATCAGCGACTCGTAGATCGGGAAACCGGGGTTCGGATAGATGACCTCATCCCCTTCTTCAACTAATGCTGTAAACGTGAAGTAAATGGTCGGTTTGCCGCCGGGAACTATGACTACTTCATCCGCACTGACTTTTACGCCATGAGTGCCTGTCACCACCTCGGCTACGGCTTCGCGCAGCGCCGGCATACCGGCCGAGGGCGAGTAGTGCGTGAAGCCCTCATGGATGGCATTGACGCCGGCTTCAATCACATTCTCCGGAGTGTCGAAATCAGGTTCGCCGATCTCAAGATGAATGATGTTCCGGCCCTGCGCCTCCAGTGCGCGTGCCTTGGCGAGAGTTTCAAAAGCGGTTTCCGTACCGAGGCGGGCCATACGTTTGGCCAGCCGAAGCTGCGTGGGAATAGTAACTGTGCTCATTGTTTTATAAGATTCTTTCGTTCGCTTACTCGTTGACCGCCTGCTCCTGGCTTTGCGATCGCAAAACGTGGGCCACGGTGTAAGGCACCCGCCGCGCCGGCTCCTGGAAGTTGCGCACCTGGAGATCGCCCAGCAGTCCCAGCGCCAGCATCTGTCCGCCGAAGACAATCAGCACCGCGGCCGAGATCAGCAGCGGCCCGTGCTCGCCCATCACGCTCGCATGCCAGAGAATCTTCGACAGCATCAGCCAGAACGCAACGCCCAGTCCGCCCAGCAGTGACAGCATGCCTACCGTTCCAAACAGGTGCAGCGGACGGTACATGTATTTCAGCAGGAAGCGGATGGTAATCAGATCAAAGAAGACGCGGAACGTACGCGAGATGCCATAATGCGAATTCCCTTTCGGCCGCACGATGTTCTTGATGGGAATTTCGCAGATCGAGGCCCCATACCATGAAGCCAGGGCGGGAATGAAACGATGCAGCTCGCCATAAAGCGGCAGTTGCTGGATGATCTCGCGGCGATAAGCCTTGTATGTGGTGCCGAAATCGTGAATCTTCACTCCGCTCAGCTTTGCCATCGCCCAGTTGGCGATGCGCGAAGGCACGCGCCGCATCACAAAGTTATCGACGCGCTCCTTGCGCCATCCGCTCACCAGGTCATAGCCCTGTTCCAGCATTTCCAGGAATTTTGGAATATCGTCAGGATCGTGTTGCAGGTCGCCATCCATGGCGATCACATATTCGCCCTGGGCATGGGCAAAGCCCGCCGCCAGAGCCGAGGTCTGGCCGAAGTTGCGCCGCAGCTTCACCACCACCACCCGGCTGTCGATGGTAACAATCTCACGCAGCAGCTTGTAGGTGCGGTCTACGCTGCCGTCGTCGACAAAAACCAGCTCAAAGCTGTCGCCCGTGGCCTCCATGACGGCCTTCAGCCGGTCATAGAGCGAGGTAACACTCTCCTGCTCATTATGGAAAGGTACAACGATCGAGTACTTCGGCATTCTTCAAGATTATACATCCGTCATTTCACGGCTGGGCACCCCAAAATAACGAAAAACTCTTCTGTTCACCGCTGGTTAATGGGCCTGGGGTTGCGGACCGCCTCATAACGTTTTCCCTCCGGGCCGCTGCTCGCAAAGTTCACATATTCCGGCTCTGCCTTGACATCCGCATTGGCCGGCGCGCCATCTCACTGCATTACTACTCAAGAAAAAATAATCCTACAAGGAGAGTTACATGACATTTCCTACTACGCCTGCCCGCAGCCGCGGAGAGCGGGAAGACGATTTCACCTCCAGCATTGAATCCCAGACCTCAAGAATCCCTTCCTCCGGATACCTGGGCGCGGCCATTGGTTCCATGGCAGCTTCCGCTGTTCTGAAGCTCATGGGCAAAGATGAATGGGCGATGTTCGTGGGCCAATGGGCCCCATCATTCCTGATCCTGGGCGTCTACAACAAGATGGTAAAACAGCACGGTTCGGATGCTTACAGCCGGGCTGCCTGAGCCAGACAAGCTTTGCGCCCCATCCTTCCGCGTTCTTTGCGGAAGGGTGGGACTCATCGATACCTGTCCCTGATCTTCACCGTCCGGTCCAGTTCGTCCACCACCTCCAGAATCTTGAGCCTCAGGTCTTTGTCCAGAGCGGCTGTTGCCAGAAATTCGTGCACGCGCTTCTGCGCGGCCACGGATTGCTGCCCGCCGATGAATGCATTCAACCAGGCCAGCAGGAAGAAGATCTTGCGCTCGCGCTTCACCTGCGGCAGCGCATCCAGAGCCGGCTGCAGATATGGGAACGTCAGCTCTGACTGGTTCCACCAGTTGAAGCTGCCCAGACTCTGCTCAATCCAGTCTTCCGGGCGCGAAGCGCCGTGGAGGTATTCGTCGAAATACGTCTTCTTGATCTCAGACTTGGGTTGCGCCGCCCGCGCCATGTAGGCGTACTTCTTGCCATCGCCGGAAGGATCGCGCTTCTCCTCCGCCGCCAGCATCGCTTCGGCCTCAGGGTCATTCAACGCGATCAACGACGCGACCATATTCCAGCGATCGAGCGGCCGCAGTTCCACGCCGGGGACCGTCAGCTTCCCGCTCAGCATGTCTTTCAGTTCGCCGCGGCCTCTGTCGGTTTCCGCCACGCCGCGCAGCGCGCGAAACCACGTGATGCGCATGTCCTGCGATTGCGAGTGGAGCATCTGGTTGTAAGCAAGCGTTTCCATCTTCGGAATAAGTTGCCCGCGGGTTGTCGCACTCACGTAACGATGCAGCGCGGTGATCGTCCGCCCAATAATGCTCTGCGCCAGCGACTCGTCTTTCTCGTCCGGCAGCAGCTTCAAGGCAAGGTCTATGTACTCGCGCGGATCCATCTCCGCTTCGCGCACCGAGTCCCACAGCGAACCCCAGAGCAGCGTGCGCTTAAAAACATCGACGTTGCTCAGCTCCGCCATCGCTCCTTTGCGGCTGGCCTCATCAAGTAAAAACCTCCCATAGGCGAAGTCCTCATCGTTCGCAAGGATGTATTTAGGGCAAGGCACATTCGTGAGATGAAACTCTCTCCTCTTACTCTGCAACTCCGTCTTCATGATCACACTGGGACTTGGAGCAGCACGGTCAAACCTTATCCTGGCTTCAATAGGCCATATGCCGCCTTCGCCCAAGACGTCATGCTGACTCAACGCAAAATGACTGATCAGGTTCCCATCGCACTTCCACTCCACGTCCACTTGTGGCATTCCCCTTCTCTTGATCCACGCATCCGCCCACTCGCCCAGCTGCTTCTTTGATGTGCGTTCGAACGCGTGCACCAGGTCGCTCCACTCGGCGTTGGCGTAAGCGTGCTCTTTCAAATAGAGCCGCAGACCGTCGCGAAACGCATCTTCGCCAATCACGTAATTGAGCTGCTTCATCACGCCCGGCGCCTTGGAATAGACAATCGCTCCATACGCCGACTTCGCATCCTTGAGGTTGGGAATCTCCTGGTAGATCGGCGTGGTGCCTTGTGTGGAATCGATGGCATACGCTGCCGGCTTGATCGCCTGGTAGAAGCGCTTCCACACGTTCTCATCCGGCTTGAGCGCGTTCAGCGCGTGATACGCCATGTACTGCGCGAAGCCCTCTTTCAGCCACAGATCGTCAAACCAGCGCATGGTCACCAGGTCACCGAACCACTGGTGTGTCAACTCGTGCAGCAGCAGGATATCGCGGTTCAGCCGGTCGCTGTGCGTGGGAGCGGTGCGGAACAGAATGGATTCTTCTCGTAAGAAAGTGGCCCCAGCGTGCTCCATGCCGCCATAGGCAAAGCCCGGGATCATCACCATGTCGTACTTGGGGAACGGAAACGGCTGGGCAAAGTAGTCGGCGAGATACTTGATTCCGTCAGCCGTGATCTGCTGCACCGCCACGGCTTCTGCCTGGGCTTTCTCAAATTTCGATTTGCGGACGTAAAGGCCGGGCAACCCCGGCTTGTCGTTCAACTTTTTAAAAGGTCCGGCGGCGAAGGCGAACAGGTACGTGCTGATTGGCTGGGTTTCGGCAAATTGAGTTGTCTTGACTCCACTCCCGAATTGAGTCGTCTTGACCCCACTTGCGCCCCATACAGCTGCTATCGCTTTTCCGGGAGTGTTAGAAATCACGGTCCACTCCACGGGAGCGCTCAATTCCAGTCTGAACCTCGCCTTCAGGTCCGGCTGATCAAAGCACGGAAACGCCATGTCGGCGTCCATCGGCACAAACAGCGTGTAGATGTACTCGCTGCCGTCGTCCTTGTCTTCAAAGCGCGTGATCGCCTTGCCCGCCGGCGCCACGTTCGCCGTGAAGTCAATTTCCACTGCGTTCTCACCCAGCTTGAGCAGCTTGCCCGGTAGCTCGATATGGCCATTCTGTATTGTCGCCGGCGCCTCCTGGCCGTTGACCGTCAGCTTAGTGACCAAACCATCGCGAAAATCCAGCCATGCCGACAGAATGCCCCGATCATCGGCGTTTTGGACAAACCGCAGCTCCTCGTGTCCGGCTATAGAGGCTGCTTTCGGAACGATCGTATAGCTGAGCTGGTAGCGAATATCTGAGAGCTGCTGCGCCCTGAACCGCGCCAGCTCGCGGGGAATGCCCTCGGGCGCATTGGACGCGGCGCTTGTCCGCTGCTGCGCGACCGCCACCAGCAACAACAGAACCGCCAGGGCCCGTACTGGCTGGCGATTTCCCATTTTGGCAATTCTGGGAATGGGGTGCCCTCCCCCCTCCCTGCCTATCCCAGAGCATCCCAACTGATCCCAGTTTGGCGTGCGGTTGAGAGAGTCGGGCTTTTCCGTTTCCGGCGATTTCGCACGGTCAGGAAGATTATGGTGATCCCCTCCCTCCCCCTCCCAGCGATATCCCATCGCATCCCAAGTCATCCCAGATTGGCGTGGGTTTGAGGGAGCAGAAACGGCACCGGATTTGTCTTTGAAAAGCCTCAACATGGTTAGCGTAAACTAATGCAAACAAATAACTTACATTAGCATCATCTCTGGATTTTGTCAACGAAAAAAGGAGGACTTGGGCGCCCTTTCCCTTGCGTGAGAAAGGTCCTCTCGTTCTTGAAAGGTGGTCGTGTCGCAAGGGCTCCCAAAGACAGAATCAGCTCGCCGCCGTCTGCGCCTCGCCCTCCACCGGGGCCGAGGCGATATGCCTGCTCCGCAGCAGCTCCACAACCTTATGGAAAACGCGTGATCGCACCTCATGCCGTTTGTGCGCACGCGTAATGTAGCGAACCACCACATTCACGCCCAGCGTGGTCGGCCGGACCATGATGGCGGGTCCGGGAGAAAACGTTCTGCCCACGTGCCCCGGCACCGCGCGGTCCCACTCAAGGGCTGCCTGTTGCATATCATCCGTGGTTTCGGCCGCCACGATCTGCTGCACCGCTTCAGCAATCGGATAGGGATCGACTCCCGCCGGAATCGGCACCTCAATCTCCTCCCACAGCCATTGGCCGGCAGTCGAAAAATTAAAGTAATGCCCCTCGATGGCGAAGCTGTTTACCACCGTCACCTTGCGGCCCGTCGGATGGCCGGCGTCAGACCAGTCGCCGGTTTCCAAAATCACCGTGTGCAACGGCCCGACCTCCACCACCTCGCCGCCAATGCCGTTGATCTCCACCCAATCGCCGGGACGGATTCCATTCGGCCCCATCAGGATGAACCAGCCAAAGAAGCCGACAATGAAATCTTTGAGCGCAACCGTCAATCCGGCGCCGGCCAGCGCCAGCACCGTCGCCAATTGGCTCGGCGGGCCAAAGATCACCACCAGAATCAGGATCAGCGCCACCACCTGCACCGCAAATCGCAAGGCAATGCGCACCGTGTGACGCCGGCGGCTGTCGGGCGCCACGCGCGCCACCACGCCGTGCATCAACCGGTTGGCAAAGATGAGCACCAGCAGCAGCACAAGGACCCAGGCCAGCCCTTCCAGCAGGCCCATCGCGTAATCATGCTTGCGTGCACGCACCAGCGCTGCCCAATCAGCGTAGATGGCATCCAGCTGCTGGAAATCCGCCACGCGTTTGTCCAGCTCTGCCAGGTGTTTGCGTTCACTGGCGGCATGCTTCAGCGCTGCGAATTTCTCTTGTTTTTCCTTATCTTGTCTTGCCCCTGGACCGTTCTCCGGCACGTTGCCAGTGGCGGCATGATCGTCATGCTGCTCCGCTCCCGCCGCGTCTTTGGTTTCGTCATCGACGCGCTGATGCTCGCTGCTTAGCTGCG
>DASTJB010000057.1:0-5535 GCA_035717005.1 Candidatus Angelobacter sp. | reverse complement strand
CACAAACCTGTTCCCCGCCCCTCCCAACCTGTGTCTCAGGTTTTGTTAGCGGAGGAATCGCTGGTGGCAGCTCAATCAAGTCCGGTACTTGGGTCACTTCTGAAGCCAAATCGCCCCACCGGCACGGGCCCGGCGCCCAGTGAGTCAGTTGCTATAATCCCGGCAATGGCTTGGGCAGACCTTTCCGATGAAGCCCTTATCGCCCAGTATCATGCTGAGGCGGACAGGTCGGCGGCGGAGCAGTATGTCAATGAGCTTTTCCGCCGCTATCACGTCAAATTGGGGCGCTGGTGCTTTTCCGTGATCGGCGACCGTGAATCGGCAGCCGACCTGGCGCAGGAAATCTGCGTCAAGGCCTACCAGAACCTGGCTTACTTCAAAGGACAGTCAAAATTCTCCACCTGGCTCTATTCGATTACGCGCAATCACTGCCTCAATGCCGTGCGGTCGCGCAAGAGCATGCCGGAGATGGATTCCAACGAACTGCTCATGGAAACCCTGCCGGACTCCGGCGCAGACAGCCCGCTGGCATCGGTCGAACGCAAGCAACAGGCGGAGATCGCCCGGCAACTGATCAATGAAACACTGGACGAAACAGAAAAGAAGGTATTCACGCTGCACTTCGGTGAGGAGCTGCCGTTGGAAGCGATCACGCGCATGCTCAACCTGGAAAATGCAAGCGGAGCAAAGGCTTACCTGGTCAGCGCCAAACGCAAGCTAGACAGGGCTGCACGACGTTGGAAAGCGAGAGCGTAAGGATTGAGGGGTATACAACCATGGCCGATAACAAAAACGCATTGAAACTCTGGCACCAGGCAGCTTCCGCCACGGTAGACTGCCTCCCTCTGGAAACGTTGGAAACGCTGGCGGAGAACACCGCAGCCGATTCGAAGGCGGCCGCGCACCTGGCAAGCTGTTCGCATTGCCAGACCGAGCTCTCCATGCTGAAGAGCTTTGAAGACGCGACCCCGTCGGCGGATGAAGGCGCCGCAGTCGCGTGGATTGCAGCGCAGTTGCAGCGCCGTCAGTTGGCTCCGGCCCAGAAGTCCTCAGCTCCCCGCGTCTCCTTCTGGCGCAGCTTCTTCCGCGTTCCCTATCTTGCTGGCGCGGCCGCAGCGGTCCTGGCCTTGGCGCTCGGCATCTCGCTCTATAACTCCAATTCCGATCATCCGCGCCTCGGTCAGCCGGGAAACATTGGCATCAATCGCAGTGGCGAAATCAAGCTGCTCAGTCCCGTTGCCGATCAGGCCGCTGTACCGCCCGAGTTCCGTTGGGAAGCGGTTGCGAACGCCGCCAGCTACAAAGTCGAACTGACCGATGTGCTCGGAAAACCGCTCGCCGGCGCGGCTTCCACCCAACCGCTGCTCGCAGCCACTCCCGAGATGAAAGCCGCAATGCACTCCGGCATGCCGGTGAACTGGAAAGTCACCGCTTATGACGCTACTGGAAAGGCCATAGCTGAGTCGACTGGAGGAAGTTTCAAGATCAGGTAAATCCACCAAGAGGCAAACGCAGCAACGTTTTTGTTCGATCCGACAGTCCGGAATTGTTCGCAAAGCCGCCCCCGTCTGGAAAGAGGTTCGAAAATGACAAAACATTTCGCTCCGCAGCCTGCTCTCATGGGCAGGCTTGCGGCATTCGCGCTGGCAGTGAGTTGCTTCTGCTTTTCCTCCACAAGTTTCGGCCAGGGGGTAGATCCTGCGCCGGCGCCGGGGTTCACCGGCGTTTCGTTGCGGGTTCTGAATTCCCTGATACCGCCTGGTGGTACATTCCAGTATCAACTGCTGCTGACCGAGCCCAAGCCAATCGGGCATGGCAGCACGACCACAAGCGGCACGGGCACTGTGAGCGGCATTGCGTTGAATGATCCCATCGGACAGACAGCCGGCGTCGCCATCCTGAACGGCCCGGGCATACGAATTAACTTCAGCTCTCCTCTGGCAACTTTCGGGACCAATCCCAGAATCGACTACCCCATTCTCGCCATCAGGATGCTGATACCTGCCAATACGCCTGTTGGCCTGCAGGTTCCCTTGAGCATCGATCTGGCCAACTCCTTCTGGTTTGACGCGAATGGCCAGCCCTATCTGCAGGAGATCTTTCCGGGAAAACTGACCATTGGCGGCAATCTGGCCATAAGTGACGTCGTGCCCGGTGGCGGACTCCAGCCGGCCGGTACAGTCGTCGCAATTCTGGGGATGGGATTCAGGCCGGATTCAATCGTGAGTATTGAAGGGACCGAACTCGGCATCGCGAATACGCAGTTTATTTCCGCCAGTGAAATTGACGCCACTTTGCCGCAAGCTGTGCAGATGGAGGGGGCCCGCGTGCGGGTGAAGAACCCGGACCAGACGGCTACGTTCTTCTCCTACTTCCACGGTCCGGCGGTCGGGCAGAGCGCGCATCCGCTGCTGGCGCAGACCTATCCTCTATTCGCTCGACAGACCTACACCGCAGCCGCTCTTCCCTGGAACCGCGCAGGATCCCAGTTTACCGGTTTGGCCCTGCAGAACCAGGGTTCCGCTGCCGCAAACATCACTCTGGAGACCCACTCCGCTACTGGAGCTCTGCTGGGCTCGGTGATGGTTTCGCTTCCCGGTGGAAGCAAGATCAATCGCGATCTGCTGGAGTTTTTTCCCGGAGCTTCCGCCAGCGCAGTGTCAGTCAGCATCAAGTCGGACGCGCCGGTGCAGATGCTGGGGCTGCTGGGCGACGATGCGACGGGAGACGTTGTTCCCCTGATGGTGACGGCGCAATAGCCGGTATCGGCGTTTTCTTGCGTAGAGGAGACTCGCTTAGCTCCGTCCTGTTGCAACCCGCTTTCTGCGCCGCACCCGGAAAACCAGGAACACGGCGAATGCCAGTAACGAAACTGGAAGCACCAGCAACTGCCACGGAATAAATCGGGGCACTGGTTCGGAACCTTCACCGTTGAGCACAAAGGCGGCCCAGTAACGCGGGTGGCTCAACTCGCCTCCCGAATGCAAGAACTCGAGCTTCGCCAGCCGCAGCGCCTCCGCTTTCGATTTATGCTTCTGCAACAGGTAGTAATAAAACTGCTGCATGAATTGTGACGTCGGCTGGTCAGGGACGCGCCACAGCGTGGTCAACGCGGAGCGCGAGCCCGCGGCCAGCAGCGCGCGGCTGAAAGCTTGAATGCCTTCGCCGGGAACCAGGCGCCCGCGCTCGGTGTCGCAGGCGGAGAGCGTCGCCAGGCTCATGCCGCGAAGATCCAGATCGGGGTCGTAAAGCTCCTTGAGAAACAAATAATCATTCGGCTGGCCGTTTTCGTCAGGAGAAAACAGCAGGCGCGAGCGCTCGGGATCGTCCATGTCGGCTACGGCGTGGGTACTCACGTGCAACAGGGCCGCGCCGGAGCGTGCGGAAGCGAAGAAGCTGCGCTTGCGGTCCTCTGCGCCCAGGAACAACCGCGTTCGCCCGGCGCTCATCTTGGCGATCGCGCGGATCTCCTCGCCTGACGCAGGCAACGCGCTGGCTCCATTCTGTCGTGAAGCCGTCAACGAGCTTTCGCCGCTGCCAATCACGGCCGGATCGCCAAACCCGACAAGCTGCGGCTGCCACGGATACCCGATGGCCGAAGCCTTCTGCAACGCGCCACGCAGCAGCAGCACGGCGCTGGGAAGATAAGTGACGTCGCGGTTTTCGATCAGCAGCTTCCCGGAAGGCGTGGAGACCAGTTCAAAGGGAATAAGGCTGAGAAATCCATCGGGCACGATCAGCACATGAGCGTAACGGTCCTGGGCAAAAGGCGGGATGCCGGGCAGAAAGGCGCTGATTTCCTGAAAGTCTTTTTGCCAGTCTGTTCCCACATTGTCTGGAAGGCCGGATACAAGGCGCTGGAAGTTTTCCATTTCCGGCGCGGAAAAGGGGTTTTGCGCGATGCCGGCGGAATCGCGCGTCACCCAGACCACGGCGATCGCGTCCGCTCCGGCCCAGAATTCCACCAGCGCGGTCTGCGGGTCAAGCCGCTGCTGGATGGAAGGTAGCGTGAGCGCCTCAGGCGAAAGCTTGCTGTTGAAGAAACGGTCCTGAAAAACGCGGGCGCGGCTGCGCTCCATGTAGGCAAAGGCCGCAGCCGTGTCGTTACGCTCCAGCAGCAGCCGGATGAGAGCGTTGTAAACTTCGCGCTTGTCAGCGAAAAAATCGGACTTCAGGCGCGAGATCTGCAATTGCGAGCGCAGGCTCTCGATTCTCTTGACCGCTTCGCGAAACTTGCCTTCGGCTTTTTCGCGCTCGCCGTCTTTGAGGGCGATCTTGCCCAGACCATAAATTGCTTTCCATTGTTCTTCCACGGTGCCGAGTTGGTCGGCAGCTTCCAGCGCCGCGCTAAATCCCTTTTCCGCGTCCGTGAATTTTTCCATCCGATACAGCGTTTCCCCGCGATACAGCAGCGCCTGCATCGCCTCACGCTGGTTTTTGGTCTGTTCGGCGAGCGCGTGAACCCGGTCGAAGGTCTTCAGCGCATCCTGGAGCCGCTTCAGATCGAGCGCAAGAACAATGCCCGTATTCTTCAGCACCCCGAGTTCGCCGTCGACGTCTTTTTCCTTCGCGTAGAACCCCTCAGCCTGTTTGTAGCTGGCGAGTGCATTTTCGGCGTCTCCAAGATGACGATACAGCACGCCAAGATTGGCGTAGATATGCCCCAGATCGCGGGATGAGAGGCCCTTGGGATCGGCCAGCACGCCTCGGTAAATCTCGATGGCCCGCTTGTCATTGCCCAGGCGCTGATAGAGCGTAGCCAGGTTCAGTTGCGTGATCTGGCGCCAGGTCGCGGTCCATCCTTCGGAGGATGACTTTTCCACATACTGCATCGCCGATTCGTAAGTCCGCAGCCCTTCCGAGTATTTGGCCTGGTAGTAATCGACGATCCCGAGATTATTTAGGATCAGGACAGCCGTCTGCGCCGGACCGCCGCTCTCCTGGTTGAGCCTCAGCGCAAGCTCCAGCTCCGCTTTCGCCTCGGCGTAGTTTCCCGCATTCGACAGCGCCAGCCCCGCGTCGTCCCGCGCCCGCGCCTCGCAATCCTTGTCATGCAGCTTTTCGCAGATGCCTGCGCTCTCCCGCGAGAGCGCGACCGCGCGCTCATACTGGCCGTCCATCGTTGCAATGTCACTGAGATTGTTGAGCGCCTCGATCAGCTCTGCGCTCGGGGATTGAGAGCGCAGCGACGGCAGCGCTGATTCGTAGATTTTCCGCGCCTCATCGGAGGAGCCCGCCTGGCGCAGCGACCTGGCCTTGTCCAGTTGAGCTCTTACCTGGCCATCCGCGCCGGCCTGCGCCACACCTGCGCTTCCGGACAGCAACAGCAGGACCCAGATGCATAGCAACCACCAAATGCAAAACCAGCCCGCTGGCGCAACGAAAAACAAGCGCCTCCTGCCGGCCAAGGGTCGTCTGTCGGCTAAGCGCCACAAGCCAGCCGAGCGCCACAGGCCAGCCGAGCACCACAGGCCAACCGAGCGCCACAGGCCAACCGAGCGCCACAGGCCAACCGAGCGCCACAGGCCAACCGAG
>DASTJB010000056.1:0-5022 GCA_035717005.1 Candidatus Angelobacter sp. | reverse complement strand
GTCATGTCGGCCACCAGCGATAACGGCGTGGTCACGTTCAGCAATGGTGTTGCGCCCCTGGTTTGTGCGGGCCCCACAATCACCGCTTTGCCCTTGGTCAAGCTGGGCGAAGCACGAATGATTACAGTCACGTTGACCGTCTCCGCCAGATACAGGTCATTGCCGACGAAGATCGCCGCCCGCACGCCCTGGCCATTCGACGTGGTGGCTACTCGCACCGGAGCGGAAGGCGTGGAGTACGGTGTGGTGATCTTGTTGATGTTGCCGTTCGAGCGCGCACCGATGAAGAGCGATCCATCCGCCGCGACGGCTACTGCTGTGGGCGTCAGGTTGCCATTCCCCAGGTTGGTGAAGGCTCCCAGCGTTTCCAGAATTGGATCGTAGGCCACGCGGTAAATGCCGGCGCTGGTGGTCGCAGCGTCAGGAATGTAGATCAAATTGCGGGAGCTGTCGAAAGATGCCTGTCCGGGAACAAAAGCGCCACTTGGCTTGAAACAGTTGGAAAGCGCAGCCACTCCCGGGCTTGAAGGATCGATGCGGCAAAAGCCCTGGGTCTTATCAGAAATCCAGGCGTGCGTGCCGAGCCAGTTCATGCCCAGCGGTTGCGTAAGGCCTGAAGCGTACAGCGAGCCTGTGCGCGCCGGAGTCGGGGCAGGCGTTGGCGACGGCACAGGCGCAGGGCCGCCAAAGCCGGTATCCACGATGCCCTCGGTGGTTGCCGGCGCAATTACGACATAAAGCGAGCCGCGATTCGCCGTAGCGGCGCCCGGAGCCGTTGGATCGCCGCCGACAAAGACATCGCCGGTTGGCTGGTCCACGCTCACACCCCAGATGGTGCCATAACCGAACTGTTGCCCGTTCTGAAGCCCGTAGCTCGAGTAAATCACCACGCTGTTGGTCGTGGTGGTGTCATAGCGCAGGACGCGCGTACCGTTCTCCATGTAGATGTAGCGCGTGCGGTCCGATGAGATTGAGTTCGAGATTCCGAGCGTTCCGAACAGGGTTGTGGCGTTGCAGTTGCCGCGACACGTTGACGCGCCGGTGATGCGCTCCATTCCAATCGCTCCGGTGTCCGCCAGGAAGAGCGTGTCACCCATGAAGGTGATGCTGCGGACCGGGCCTCCGCCCGAAGCAGCTTTGCCGACCTGCTCCACCTGCTGCGCGAGCGGGTCGCCGAAAGGATTGGTGATGCGCTTGATGTCGCCGCTGGCGTTGAAGGCAACGTAAAGCTTGCCGTCAGCGCCCATGGAAACAGAAGTGGGCTGGCTGCCGGCGAGTCCGCCGTTGGGCGCCAGCACCACCGCCGTGTCAATTGTCGAGGTAACAGCGTTCATGGCCAGACGCCACACGCCGGTTGCGCCGGTTTGATCGCTGATAAAGATGGTGTTGCCGTACAACTCCGGCTGGCCCTGGGCCCGGGTAAAACATGTCGCCAGGTTCTCGGCGCCGTTATCGATGCGGCAGAAGCCGTTGGCAATGTCCGCCACCCAAACGCTTCCGTTGTAACGGATGGCGCCATTCGGCTGGTTGACGCCGTTCGCAACGAGCGTTCCGGGCGATGCGAACGCCGCGCCGAAACAGAACAGCGCGACGTGAACGATCAAGAGCGCTTTGCGCCATGAAAGCTTTTTGCCGAGGTGGACCGAAACCGGCTTTTTGCTGGGGGAAAGCAAAATTCTCAAGTTCATTTTTTCCTCTCTTCTTTTTGCTGCCCTCTGTCTCACGCCCCGGAATGCACGAAGCAGATGGCGAGCTGCCGGGCCTCATGGCCCGGCAGCCGGTTGAAAGTTACGGACGCAGGATCGTGATGCCTGAAGTCGCCACGCCACCGCCGCTCGAGGTAACTGTCACGAGATTGGGCGGAGCGATGTTCGCGAAGGTAATCGAGAACGTGCCCGGCGCCGCTGGAATTGCCGGACCCATCACGCCGGTCCAGGGCAATCCTGTGGCCTGGTTGATCACATCGAGCGTCACCGTCAGCACGACGTTGGGAGTCACGTCAGTCGCGGTTATCACCAGCCGTGCCTTGGCCTGGCGATAAACAACCGCCGTGATCGTCACATCATCGACCTGCGGATTCACAACCACCGTCACCGTTGTGCTTCCGTCCACTGCGCCCGGCGCATCGCTATGCGCGGTCACGGTGAAAACGAATGCCGTCGGACCGGCCAGGGTCGGCACGATGGGGGCGGTGAAGGTCTGCACCGAGCCATCCGGAGCCGCGGGGGTAAGAACAATTCCCGCCGGCGGAGTCCAGGTGAAGGTCACATTCCCGCCTGCGGGCGAAATTGCGCTGGCGGTGAGCGTAACGGCCGCTCCGCTGGCCACGGGATTTGCCGGAGCCGAAGTCGCGGCAACCGCAATCGGGGTGTTCGCCGGCGCCGTATCGATGGGCACGGTCACGTTGGCGAAGCCGGCGATCGTAGTGTTGTTTCCACCCACGGTCAGGCGGAACGCAAGAGTAGTCGGTGAGGCCACCACGGGCGCGACAAACGTCGCGATCGGCGCTCTGGGATTTGTGATGGTCACAATGGGCTGACCCGGCGTAACCATCTGCTCCCAGAAGAAAGGCCCATTCACGGGATTACTGCCTGCCGCCGTCAAACTGACGACGGTTCCCGTGGCTACCGGAGCCGGCTGATTCCCTGCTACTCCCACGAACCAGTCAGCAACTGCTGTTGCCGGCGCGGTTCCCACTCCGGTCTGGCAACCCTGCGGCGGAGCTGTGACGTCCGGGAAGGGATTGAGCTGGCCGATCACCTGATTCGTGAAGCCGTTGGGATTGCCCGCGGCGCCCTGAACAATGTTGTCTGCCGGCGGCCACGTGCCGATTCCATTGACCAGGAAGGGGAAGTCGCGGAAGTTGAACGCGACCATCGGATTTCCGATGCCCAGGTTCTCAGCGAAGATGAACTCGAAGTTCGGCGCCTGATACTGATTGGTCAAGATATCGAGCGTCGGGTTCCAGACGGTGGGCACGCTGCCGGAAACAGCTGCGCCCACCACCATCGCGGGGGGGAGGAAATTTCCGCCGTTCGGACGCCAACGCCACCGGCCCTTTACCGCTCCGGTTGGCGGACCGGGATCCACCGGGAAATTCGCCGCCCAGAGCGGCAGGCGCGGCGTCTGCTTGCCGTTGCAATCAATATCGATCGCGTAAGTATCGATGCCACGGCTGTCATCGGTGGTGAAGCCCTCCACCTTGGTGCGGATGCCGGCTTCCTGCGGGAACGCCGGATTCGGCGCTCCGCCCGTGCCTTCCAGGATCACGTCGATCGCGACATAAGCCGGATCGGTGCCCGGGAAGGTGAAGATGCCGAGGTTCGCCGTGAAGGTGTGCGCCAGAATGTAGGGCTGGCCGTTACTGTCCAGCAGCAGCTCGCCGCCAAAGTCCACCCAATCGCCGACTTTGAGCGGTGCAAACACCGTCGGGTCCGTTGGCGGTTGGGTCGGATCGCCGTTGTATCCGATGGGAGGCAGGCCAGTGCCAGGATCTATGAGCGGATCCATGGTCCAAATCCGAAGCGGGATGCCGGTGCCGTCATGCGGGCGGTTCCTCTGCGGGCAGAGTGGATCGTCGGCAACCAGCGGATCGGTACGCGGAATGCAGAGCGGATATGCAGTCTCCGACTTGATCGTAGGATTGTTCTCGTCAATCGAGAACCGCTCATCCTGAAGGTAGATGGGGTCCCAGCTGGCATAACCGCCGCTGAATTTCGCTGCCGGATCGTCAATCTGAACGCGATAGCCGTTCACGATGGCAATGCCATTCTTGTAGTCGAACCCTTCGATGAATCCCTGGAAGCCCATCAACGAAGACTGCGCCAGGAAGACCAATCCGGAGATGTAATGGCCGTCAACAATATTTCCTTGCACCGTCGCTTCATACGTTCCCGGCAGGCGCACGGAGTCAGCCAAAGCCATTCCAGTCTCACCAGCAACTCCCGTGGGATTAAGCTCAAAGACTTCTTCCCAGGTGAGCGTGTTGGCGGGAAACTGCACCACTGTATTCGCCGGAACGCGAACGACAATCCCGTTCACCTGGATGTAGCCGCCCGAAGTCTTGCACCCATCAGGCGCCGGCGGGTTTTCCGGCGTGGGATTCGGGTTTGGCAGGCACATCTGGTCCACTGACGCGTACTCAATCCATCCGGTCATCTCGAATCCGGTCGGGTTGGAAGCGTACGCCGGCACTTGCGACGGCGCGGGGGGGACCGTCGGCGCAGGCCAGGATTGGGCGCCAGCAGTCGCCGCGGCCAGGATCATCAGCAGCAGTACCAGCCCCGTGAATTTCAAGGATTTGTTTTGTTCAAATGCCCTCATGAGTGAAACTCCTTCCGTCAAACTGCTCTTGCTCCTTTGCTGGCCCTGCTGTGATTTCTTGATTGCGATCTTCATTGCTTTGCTCCCCCGTTCTTCAGGCTGAGCATGTTCTCCAGGAAGGTCGAGAACGGCTTGCCGCCGCCCTTTCCCACCGCAGGAACATGCATGGTGCCGTCAATCGCCTGGCCCGGATGGTCCGGGTCCTTCTGCACCGGGTAGCCGTTGGCAGCCACGGTGTGGCCGTACGGCAGGGTAAGTTCGGGATGGTCAAAGGGAGCGGCCTGCAGCACCGTTCGTGGATCGGTCAGCCCGTTGCGCAGGAAGTCGACCAGGTCCTGTTTCTCCTGCAGGGTGAAACCGATGCGGTCGATGTCAGGGTCCATGATTTTCAACTCGGCGCCGGAGTTGAAATCCCCACCGCGGTTGTAAAACTCAACCACCTGCTCCAGCGTGAGCTGGCTTCCGTTGTGGAAGTAAGGCGCCGTCAGGGCGACGTTGCGCAGTTGCGGGGCCTTGAAAAAACCGGTGCGCGCAACGTCATCAGAGCAGCTCAGCGGCGCTTGCGTAATGCCGTCACCCGGCCGGCCGGGGATCATCATCACCAGGCCGGGATCGTTGCAGACCCGCCGGCGTTGATATTCGCCATTGGAGAGCGGCTGGCTTGCGACCGGATCATTGCCGGCGAGTCCGGCATCCTCC
>DASTJB010000055.1:0-16738 GCA_035717005.1 Candidatus Angelobacter sp. | reverse complement strand
GCGTCCTGTAACCGTTTTCCTGAATTGCGGAAAAGTGTACAAATACGTCCTCGCCGGTGGAGCGCTGAATGAAGCCGTAACCTTTGGCTCCATTGAACCACTTGACTGTTCCCTTCTCTTTCACAAACGCAACTCCTTTCGCCTCATCGTCAATTTAAGTCTCCGCTGCTAACTCGGCCAGTGGAGAGAAAAGGTTGTTGTCCCTTGAGCATCAGCAAGTTCTGCCCGGGCGGCCTTCTTTTGCGGTCCTCCGTCGCTATCCTGAACCCAGAAAAATGGCCTGCTGGATCGAGCTTCAACTGCACTCAAAGAGCAGCAACCCGAATGCGCCCAGCGGGATGAATGCCGGGAGCTACGCATGATATTCAGGAACTCAGGTTTTTGTAAAGCG
This sequence comes from Candidatus Angelobacter sp., assembly GCA_035717005.1. GTDB lineage: Bacteria > Acidobacteriota > Terriglobia > Terriglobales > Acidobacteriaceae > Angelobacter. The sequence continues at coordinate 16,347 of DASTJB010000055.1, read as the reverse complement.
ATTTATTTTGAACGGATTTGCCTGCTCATGTCGGCACGCCTTGTCTGCGCGAAGGTGAATTGCGATCAGTGACTTTGGTGTCCTCTCTCAGGGGTTTAACAACTCTCACCGGCGATTCCACTTCTGTTAGGATTTGGGCTGTATTCGCATGACTTCCAGATCCATGCCATCCCCGGCCGAACCCGTAAGCCAAGCCAGGCCGGAATCGGCCGCCGCCAAGCTCCTGCTGCATCCGTGGAAGCACATGCTCCTCCACCGCGGCTGGCCCACTCTGAAATACCTGATGAAAACGGAGGCGCATACTTACGCGTTCTCCGTGGCAGCGAACGCGATCCTCTCGTTCTTCCCCTTCATGGTCCTGCTGATGTGGCTGATCAGGAATGTGTTTCATTCCCCAACCATGTCCAAGACGGTGGTTGCTCTGCTTCAGGACCATCTGCCGGCAGGCCAGGATTTTGTGATCAACAGCCTCAATAAGCTGGTGCCGAAGCACACAGTCAAGATGGCCTCCCTGGTCATCCTTCTCATCACCTCAACGGGAGTGTTTCTGCCGCTCGAAGTCGCATTCAACCGCATCTGGGGTTTCGCCAAGAACCGCTCGTATCTGGGGAACCAGATTGTCTCTTTGTTGCTGGCGTTCGCGTGCGGCATTCTGGCGCTGGCTTCGGTGGGATTGGCCGCAGGTAATGAGTTGGTCCTCAGTTTCATGATGCGCGGCAATGAAAACATCATCTTCCGCGCCATGACCTTCATCGCGCTCAAAATTTTTGCCACCGCCGCCAGCATTGCTATCTTTTTCCTGATTTACTGGCTATTGCCCCATGGCAGGGTCAAACCAAAGAGCGTCCTGCCGGCCGCGGTTGCCATGGGGGTGCTTTGGGAAGTGGGTAAGTACCTTTATATCAAAGCTTTACCCTGGCTCAACTTTCAGGAGGTGTATGGCCAGGCGTTCTCCGTCTCTGTGGCGCTGATGTTCTGGGCCTTCATTTCCGGACTGATGCTGCTGGCGGGAGCACATCTTTCATCGGACTTTATGCCTGATGCGCCGCCCGATCCGGAGTCGGACGATGCTGATGACAGCGGACTGCAATTCAGTTAACCGGCAATTTTCGTTTTTCGCGAATTGGTAAACGATTCTCTCCCAAGTACTAATTCGGCCATTAAAATCTCCCCGGAGTCGGCCCTCCCTTCGACTTGTCAGATCAACTTCAGGCCCCATAAGAGTGCGACGTTCGGCGGCGATTAGCGCCGTCTTAACTTCTTGAAGGAGGAGATATGCAGAGGAATGCGTTTCGCTTGATTCTTTCTTTGGCGCTGGTACTCACGAGTTTTGCTTTTGGGTTAACAGCAAATTTATCCGGAGCCGGCGCAGTTCAAATCGCGACAGATCCCGGTGTGCCGATGCCCCCGCCGATACCGCCGGTTGCCGTTCAGTCGGCCGCCGATCCCGGTGTCCCGATGCCGCCACCGATTCCACCGAACACGGTTTTGCTGGCCGATGATCCGGGTGTCCCAATGCCACCACCCATACCTCCCGGCTCGATGGCGTAATTGATTTGTTGTGGGCGGATGGCTGGTTTAAGCTGGCCACTAGTCCTCATGAAAAATGTGGAATTGGCGATAGGGCTGACCGGTACAGCGCTACAAGCTTTTCTTTGCTTCGTGCTGCTGACGCGCCGTCTCCATCGCCAGTTCCGGTTTTTCATGCTAAGTGCGCTCGTATCCATTGCGACTACCATCGCCTTGCTCATCCTGGTCAACCATCCAAAGCCGTATTTCTACTTTTATTGGTACGGCGAAGCTGTCTCTGTTCTGGTCGTTTTTTTTGCTCTGCAGGAGTCTTTCAATCTGGTATTCAGAAATTTTCTCTCTCTGGCCTGGTTCAGGCTCCTTTTTCCCGGAGTGGGAATTCTGATGGTAGTGGTGGCCACAAGCAGGGCGGCATTTCACCCGGTTGCGCAGGCCAGCCTTCTGGCTTCTGCATTGATCTCGCTTGAAATCGCCGTTGGCTTCCTTCAGGTTGGCGTGTTTTTTCTTTTTCTCGTGCTAGTCAGGTTTTTCCATATGCGCTGGCGGCAATATGCTTTTGGCGTGGTTTGTGGCTTTGGCGTCGCGGCAAGCGGCACGCTGGTTGTTTACTTACTGCGTTCGGAATTTGGAACGAAATTCAATCCCGTGGTCAGGATTACAGCCCCTTTGGCGTATATTGCTGCCGTGGTTGTCTGGCTGGCCACGTTTCTCCGGGCTGAAGCTTCACAAGCCATCCAGAATGCGCCGTCGGCTCTTACACCGGAACAAATGGCTTTGGAACTGCGGCGGTACACCAGCGCGGTAAAGGGCTTCTTAGGAAGATGATGTTCGACCTCATAGCGATCGCGGTTGTCGGCAGCCTGTTACTCTTCGCCGCATATGTAGCTTTGCAGTTTTCCGGCAAGTTTCCCCGGCGTACGATTCAGGATGTCACCCCTTTTCTGCGCACCGCAGAAGCTCACGAGTTTGAATCGCTCCTGGATCCGGCCCAGGAGGTCAATCTCCGGTTGCGGCTTTCGCCTGCGGAATTCGCTTCCTGGCAGCGTAAACGGCTCCTGCTGGCCCGTGAGTACCTGCTCCGGATGTCGCACAACTCGCTGGTGCTGATCGAGTGGGGCAACATGGAAAGCTTCGGTCAGGAAGCAGGCGACTCTGAACTCGCCCGCCAGAAGAAACTGCTGGCCCAGGAAATGGTCCACGCCGCCACCGAATTCAGGCTGTACTCGATGTTCGCCCTGTTCAAGCTGAGGCTGTGGCTTCTATTACCCTCCCGTTTCTTTCTTCTAAAGACGCCCAGCCTGCCGCGTCTGCGCAACCTCTTCGGCATTAATGCCATGAGTGCTTACGAGCGACTGAAAAATACGGCCGGTTCCCTTGGTGTGGTCTACAGCAATGACGTTCAGCAGGACCTGCTGGCCAGACTCTGATCTCCCTGAAAACCATTTCTCTCCGATTGCCGTAACTTATCTCGATATAATCTGAAAGACTTGTCTCTCTGGGCAAAAATCACGCACAAGCTTGCCTCTCTGGGAATGTTTCCTCGTACCCGGCTTGCGTACTTTACGCTTTACATGGCTGCGGCTGAGGCAGTATTGCTTCTGCTCGATGGTGTTCTGGAACTGGCTGGCGCGTCTGGCACGGCCGCCGTGGTCGGTGGCTGGACAATCTTCCTGGGCTGGGTAATTGCCCTGCTCCTGGTGTTTCTCGCACTACGCTGGTTTCGCGGTTATTTCCTGTGGAGTGTTCGCAACCGCCTGATCGTTACCGGCCTCTTCATCGGCGGAGTGCCGGTAGCGCTGCTTACGGCAATGACAATCGTCTCCGCCTACGTCGGCGTTGAGCACCTGGCCACCTTTATCGCCATTTCCGAGATTCGCGCGCAGGAGCAGCGGCTTTCGGCCGCCAACATGATTGCGGTAGAAGAGATTGAGCGCCACAACGGCACTCCCGATCAGATTGCCGCGAGGGACCCTTCTTTTCCCCGCCGCACCGTTCTCGTGATCTCGCCCTCCGCTGCGCCGCAATGGCTTAAGAACGGCTTCGCCGGCCTGGTGACGGAAAACGGCCAGGCTTTTCTTCGTGCCGCCAATACTTCCAAAACCGCGCAAGGGGAGCGTGTCGTCATCTCGACTGTTCCCTTTGATCAGGGAATGCTGGCTGGAGTCGCCGGCAAAATTGGCTCACTCAGCGTGACCTGGTGGGAATTCGAAGGTGACCTGCAGAAAGGCACCATCAGGGTTTCCGCACCCGGCGCCCATCCGAATGCAAATCTGCCGGGGGGATTGAGCGCCGGCTCCGTTCCCCCGCAACAGGGCAGGCTCGATCGCGAGCTGAATTTCGGAGGCCTGGTACAGTCCACGGACTGGGAAACCGGCGCCTCGGCCACCCGGCTGTTCCTGGGTGGAACCACTCGCTTTTCGACCTTGTATTCCTACCTCTCAGCCTCCATGGGCATATGGACGGGCACACTCGGGATTTTCTTGATCGTCGCGGCGATCGCTCTCGCCGTCGTTGTCCTTGCGGCGCTCATTATCGGCATCAGCCTTACCCGCAGAATCACCTACTCTGTAGCGAACCTGTACAAAGCAACCCAGCACGTCAATCGCGGCGACTTCACTCACCGGATCAAGGTCCGTGAACGCGACCAGTTGGCCGCCTTGCAGACCGCGTTCAATTCGATGACCGACTCCGTGGAGCGCCTGATCGCCGAGCAAAAAGAGCGCGAGCGGCTGCAGAGCGAGCTGGAAATCGCGCATGAGGTGCAGGCCCAGCTCTTTCCCCAGGTAATTACGGGAACCAGCACGCTTGAGCTGTATGGAATCTGCCGCCCGGCACGCATCGTCAGCGGCGATTATTACGACTTTCTCTCCTACGGCCCTGATCAGGTAGGCATCGCCGTAGGCGACATCAGCGGCAAGGGCATCTCCGCTGCACTGCTGATGGCCACCATACATTCTGCCGTCCGCGCCTATGAGCAGGAGCAGCTGGTCTCAGTGAACGCGGCTGCCTATGGTACTGACAATCGCATGGCAACAATCGAAGCCCGGGTGGCGCCGCCTTCGCCGGGGCAGATGCTGTTGCTGCTCAACCGTCACTTGTTCCAAAGCACCCAGCCGGAAAAGTACGCGACACTGTTTCTCGGATTTTATGACGATATCAAGCACCGGCTCACCTACTCGAATGCCGGCCACCTTCCGCCCATCATCCTCTCCCGCGACGGCTCGGTCCGCCGCCTGGAGACCGGCGGCACAGTGGTTGGGCTCTTTCCTGATTGTGAGTACGCGGAAGAAACCCTGGAGCTTTACCCGGGAGACATCTTCATCGCCTTCAGTGACGGAATGACGGAGCCGGAAAACGAATTTGGCGAATTTGGCGAGCAGCGGCTCATTGAAACCATAGCCGCTTACCGCCATCTGCCTCTCTCCAAGATCACCGAGCACGCAGTCTCCACCATCCAGGACTGGATCGGCTCAACCGAGCAGCCTGACGACATCACGCTGGTGCTCGCGCGGCGCATCTGATCCTGCCTGCCCCGTTATTACCTAACTTGGTGACATGCTGCGATTCCCGCTTACGTTTTCCGTCGACTGCCTTTATTTTTGTACACCTGACTTTGGGCAGTTCCTGGAAGGAAAAATGAAACCCAGCGCCATCCATCACCTGATCCCCGTCGCCGCGTGGCGGCACAAACCTAAAACGCAAGAGCCCGTTCTGGAGAGGGTCCGGACGATAACCCGCGATCTGGAGACACTCCAGGCCGAGATGCACACCCAGCTCACCGCGCCCGCCGCCCCGGGCCGCAACAGGTTCCTTGAGGATGGAATGGCCGTGCAGGTACTCAGCCAATTTAAGGCAGAGCTCGACCAACTTCGCCGCATTCTCTGGTTTTATATTGAACAAGCCGCACAAAAGCCTGCCGCGGACATGGACCACGAACAGGCGCGCCGGCTTGATCGCGTCACCGGCTTGCTGAGCGCGCTTTCACCGCAACCCGGCGCCACGTCATGCGGAGAGCAATCCGGCTCATTTTTCGAGCGGCTCAACGTTGTGATTGATACTTACATGCAGGAGAAAAAACCAGTGTCGGGGGATTCCAACACTGGTTTGACCGAGCAGACTAAGGCTTCTTCGTGAGGCGATGGTCCAGGTTGGCGATCCGCCATCCCGTTTCAAATACCAGCCGCGTGATGTTGGTCATCTTGGTGAAGTCGATCTTGTCGATCGTGTCCGTGGGCCGGTGATAGTCCACGTGCGTACCGTCAAAATAGAAGATGATCGGGACGCCATGTTTCGCGTAATTCCAATGATCGGAGCGATAGTAGATGCGCTCCGGATTGTTCGGGTCGTTATAGTAGTAATCCAATTTCATCTTCTGAAATTCCGAGTTCGTATCTTCGCTGAGCTGGTGCAGCTCCGGGCTGATGCGGTTTGAACCCACCAGATAAACGGTGTGCGGATCGGTCAGATGCTCGTCTTCCAGCTCTTTATCGTTCGGCGGCTTGGAGCGGCCGATCATATCGATGTTGAGATCGACCACCATCTGCTCCAGCGGCACCACCGGAGCGTAATCCGTGTTGTACTCCGAACCCAGCAGGCCCAGCTCCTCGCCGGCATGGAAGATCACCAGGATGGAGCGCCTGGGCTTGGTCAGTGACATGGCGTGTGCAATGGTCAGCACCGCCGTGGTCCCGGAACCGTCATCATCGGCGCCGGGGAAAATCTCGCCGCTGGGGCCGCTCTTCAGATGGTCATAGTGGGCGCTGAAGGTCACGTATTCATTCTTCAGCTTCGGATCCGAGCCTTCCAGAATGCCTGCAACGTTTTGCGTCGTGCTGCGCGTCATATGCTGCGCGACGGTGATATGCGCAGAAGCGTCTGTCTTCCGCGGCTGCAAGGGCTGCTTACGCGTGATGGCGTCATTGATGCTCTTCAGGTCAAGCCCGCAGGCCGCAACGAACTCTTCCGCGGCGTTCGGCCCCAGCGTGAGCGCCGGCAACCCGCTCTCAGCGTCCCGCGCCAGGCGCACCATTTCACGTGCGGCAACGCGCTCCTGGAAGTTTTTGTTTTTCATGAACTCCGCCATCCGCGGCGACGGAATGGTGATTATGCCGATGGCGCCATGGGCTTCGGCCGCTCCCTGCCCCTGCTCTTTTTCTGAAAGCTGCGAGCTATCGATCCCTCCCGGAAGACCGGGCGCGATCAAAACGATTTTTCCTTTCACGTCCAGGCCGGCATAGTCATCATGCTTCTGTCCGGGAGAGGAAACACCCATTCCGACAAATACCACCTGTCCTTCGGCTTCGCCTGTACGGCCTCCAAAAATGTAAAAATCGCCGAAGTGGTAATCCTTCGTGCTCCCGGCCTTGGTGATCTGGAGCGAACTCTTCGTGGTGTCCGGCTTGGCGGCGACGACCTGGAACGTCTGCAGGAAGCTGCCGTTCTCACCCGCACCGCGGAAGCCATAAGCTTCAAGGTGGGCAGCGAGATAGCGCGCGGCGATCGCAAAGTTCGGCGAAAGCGTGTAGCGCCCGCCCAGCTCGGGTGACGACAGGAACTCAAGATGCATGCGCAGTTCTCCCGGCGTGATGGTGTCGACTGTTGGCGGGACCGGAGGCAGAACTGTGCCTTTGGGTTCGGAGGCATAGATCAGCGCGGACGCTGTCAAAGCCAGTAAAATCGCTAGTTTCGAGACAAATCTTTTTCGAGAGTTCACGGCTAGATGGTAGCAGCACGCGCTGCTGCTTACAAATCCCATGAGAGCAGCTCGTCCCTGACGTTAGAATCTAGTCGAGGCTACTCCGGACCATAGTGAAACAGACCATTATTGTTCTCGAAGACGATCCCGACATCGCACAGCTGGTGCGGCACCACCTGCAACTCGCCGGTTTCGGGGTGCGCCTTTGCGCCTCGGGCAATGAGGTGCTGCCCCTGGCCAGGAAAAACACTCCGGCGCTTTTCCTGCTAGACATCATGGTGCCGGGGGACAACGGATTGGAGGTCTGCCGCCAGATCCGGACCAGCCAGGAATTTGCCCGCGTGCCGGTGATCTTTCTCACTGCACGCGCCGGCGAAGAAGACCGGGTGCGCGGCCTGGATCTGGGCGCCGATGACTACATCACCAAACCTTTTGGCACGCGAGAACTGGCCGCGCGGGTGCGCGCGGTGCTGCGTAGATTTGAACAGCCCGTCACCACCACCATTACTACTCCGGATTTTGAATTGCGCGGCGATTCCATGACGCTCTCCGTCCGCGGCACTCCCACCGAGGTCACGGCGACGGAGTTCCGCCTTCTTCACTTTCTGGCCTCCCATCCCAGCCGTGTCTTCACTCGCGACCAGGTGCTCGATGCGGTGTGGCGGGATCTGGCCTTCGTCACACCGCGCTCCGTCGATGTTTACATACGGCGGTTGCGGGAGAAGATCGAGCGTGATCCGGAAAATCCGCGTTATCTGAAAACCGTGAGAGGCGCGGGCTACAAATTCGAGGGGTCCAAGTGAGAAACCGGATTTTTCTGAAAGCCATGGCCGCCTTCGTCATGGTGATCGCCGCGGCCACGCTCACGCTAGACGTCAGCATCCGGCACAACTGGGAAAACTCTCTGCGGGCCGATATAGAGCGCCTGCTGGTCCAGAATGCGCAGAGCTTCGCCCTGCGCGTGGCCGTTGACCATGAGCACACGTTGCAACAGATTGCCGAAGAAGAGGCCAGAATCACAGAAACACGCTCTACGATCATCGCGCACGATGGCATCGTGCTGGCAGACACGGAAGCTGATCCTAAAACGATGGAAAACCACGCCGGCAGGCCGGAGGTCGCAGCCGCGTTGAGCGGCAAGGTCGGCTCCGCCACGCGCTTGAGCCACACGGTTGGCATCGATTTTCTCTACGTTGCCGCGCCCAGCGGAGACAAGGTAGTCCGTCTGGCGTATCGGCTTTCGAACATTCAAGCGCACATTTCGGGAATTCGCCGGACACTCCTGAGCGCTACCGCTCTGGCGCTTTTGCTCGCCTTGCTGCTGGCGATAGTGATTGCCGAGATCATCTCGCGGCGCTTGCGCCACATTGTGGAATTTGCGGAGAAGATCGCCGCCGGCGACCTTTCCGCCCGGATTGCCGAGACCAGCGGCGACGAGATCGCCCAGGTAGCAGCTGCCCTTGACCGCACTGCGCGCCGCCTGGAAGAAAACTTTGCCGCCGTGCGCGAGAGCCGTGCCGAACTTGAGGCCCTGCTGAACAGCATGACAGACGGAGTGATCGCGGTTTCGCCCGATATGAAGGTGCGCTGGGCCAACCAGGCAATTCGCGATATTGTCCGGCGTCCCGTGCCGATCAGTGCGCCGGTCATCGAAATGCTCCGTCATCCGGACTTTCTGGCCGCTTTGAACGCGGCCCTCGAGTCCAGGCAGCGGGCGCACGCAATCGCCGCCTCACTGGCCGGCCGGAGGACTTTCTCCGTTACGGCTGAGCCCCTGCCCGATGGCGGCGTGGTGACGGTACTGCATGACATCTCAGAGGTCGAGCGCGTGGAGAAGACGCGGCGTGATTTCATCGCCAATGTATCCCATGAGTTGCGTACTCCACTCACTTCCATTCGTGGTTACGCCGAGACGCTGCTGGAATCCGACGGTGCGCTCAATGACAACGCGCGCGATTTCCTGGAGATCATCCGCCGCAATGCCGAACGCATGGGCCGGCTGACGGAAGACCTACTGGTACTGGCGCGCGTTGAATCAGGCGAGGAAAAGCTCGACTTGAGGCCGCACCAGGTGCGGAATTTGCTGGCTGAAGCTGCATCTTCCCTCCAGGAAAGCGCGCGAGCTGCGAACGTGGAATTGGCAGTAGAGAGCGTTCCTGATTGGTCTGTCCTGGCGGACGGATACGCGGTCCATCAGGTCTTTGCCAACCTCATCAGCAATGCGCTGCGTTATGCGGCAAGCGGCAAAAAGATCGCCATCGGCGCCCAGGAAAAGCCGGAAGGCATAGAGTTCTTCGTGCGCGACTTCGGGCCGGGTATCGCTTCGGAACATCTGCCCCGGATCTTTGAGCGTTTCTATCGCGTGGACAAGGCCCGTTCGCGCGAAAGCGGCGGCACGGGTCTGGGCCTGGCGATCGTAAAGCACATTGTCTTGAACCACGGCGGTTCTGTGCGCGTTGAGAGCGCGGTTGGCCACGGCTCGACATTCTTCTTCGTTCTGCCCAAGGCGTGACCACCAGCTTTTCTCTCCAGATCTCTCTCTGTTCCTTTTAACACTCATTTAACACGCCTCTGCTACCTTCAGGCCATGAACAGGAATTTTTTGACGGCGTTCCTTCAGGAGGGACAGTGAAATCCAGAATTTTGATGGCGATGACGCTATTGGTCGCGTTGGCCGGGGTAAGCAGCGCAGGAGACACCAATCTTACCGGTGCCGGGGCGACATTCCCGTATCCGATATATTCCAAGTGGTTCGACGAATACCACAATCAACACCCGGATATTAAGATCAACTATCAATCGATCGGCAGCGGTGGCGGTATCAAACAGGTGCAAGCGGGTACGGTTGATTTTGGCGCCAGCGACGGTCCCATGACCGACGAGCAGCTTTCCCAGACGCCCATCAAGGTTCTCCACATTCCCACAGTTCTCGGCGCCGACGTGCCTACGTACAACATTCCCGGAATAACAACAGAGCTCAAGTTCACTCCGGATGTCCTGGCGGACATCTTCCTGGGAAAAATCACAAAGTGGAATGACCCGCGGCTCGCCAAAGCCAATCCGGGCGTCAAATTCCCCGATCAGGACATCATCGTCGTCCATCGCTCCGATGGCAGCGGCACCACCTACATCTGGACTGATTACCTGTCCAAAGTCAGTTCCGAGTGGAAAAGCAAAGTGGGTAAAGGCACGGCCGTCAACTGGCCGGTCGGGCTGGGCGGCAAGGGCAATGAAGGAGTGGCTGGAACCGTGAAACAAACCGAAGGAAGTATCGGTTATGTTGAACTGATCTACGCGATTCAGAACAAGATGCCTTATGGAAGCGTACAGAATGCGGCTGGAACCTTTGTCAAGGCCACCCTGGAATCGGTAACCGCGGCCGCCGGCTCGGTAAAAGACATGCCGGATGATTTTCGGGTCTCCATCACCAACGCTCCCGGCAAGGACGCCTATCCCATCAGCAGCTTCACCTGGCTCCTGGTCCCGGTTGAATGGTCCGATGCGGGCAAAGAAAAGGCTTTTGTCGACTTCCTCAACTGGATGGTTGATAAGGGTCAGACCATGACATCGCAGCTTTCCTACGCACCTCTTCCCAAAACGGTGGCGCAGAAAGTCAGGGCCCGGATCAAGGAGATCCGGGTAAAAGCGAAACAGTCAGCACAAAAGTAGCCCAATTGCGCGGGGCGGTTGACCCACAAGAGCTGCTTTCCTTCCTTTCCGAGCGCTGGTTTTATCGACCGGCGCTCGTCTTTTAACAATCTATTAACAATCCTTTGTTAGCTTCCAATCATGCAGACACTGCCCGAACACAGGCCACGTAGCGGGCAAGAACTGCCTGCGACGGCCCCCGGATCTCCTGGTCCGGAACAACTGCAAGTGGTGTCCCGGCGACCCGCCGCAACTCGGGAAAGCCTCTTTGCAGACAATGTCTTTCGCAGCATTGTGGTGCTCTGCTCCCTGGCCGTACTGGCGATTGTCGGGCTGATTTTCTACGAATTGCTTAATCAATCACACCTTTCCATCTCGAAGTTCGGTTTGAAGTTCCTGGTGAAGCAGATCTGGGACCCTGTGGCGGAAGACTTTGGCGCCTTGCCGTTCATCTACGGCACAGTTGTTTCTTCCCTGGTGGGATTGGCGATCGCGGTCCCGCTATCCGTAGGAACAGCGCTCTTTTTGACAGAAATCTGCCCGCGCAGGATCCGCGCCGTCCTTTCCCTGCTCGTCGAGTTGCTCGCCGCGATCCCCAGCGTGATTTACGGTCTCTGGGGCATTTTCGTCCTGGCTCCGTTTCTCCGCCTTCATGTGCAACCGTTCCTTGCAAGGTATTTTGGCTGGACCGGCCTCTTCAGCGGGCCGAGATATGGCTGGGGCATGCTGGCGGCCGGCGTGATAATCGCCATCATGATTCTTCCGATCATCGCCTCAATCACGCGTGAGGTCATCACTGCTGTGCCGCGCGTGCAACGCGAAGCCGCCCTGGCGCTCGGCGCAACCAAATGGGAGATGCTTCGCATGGCCGTTCTGCGCAATGCCCGTCCTGGAATTTTTGGCGCAGTCATTCTGGGACTGGGGCGCGCCCTGGGTGAGACCATGGCGGTCACCATGGTGATCGGCAATCGCCCGGAGATTGCCCGATCGCTCTTTGCTCCCGGATATACGCTCGCCAGCGCAATCGCCAACGAATTTACTGAAGCGGTAAGCAATGTGCATCTGAGCGCCCTGATGGAAATGGCGCTGGTACTGTTTGTCATCACCCTGATCGTGAATGCTTTGGCCGGGTTGCTGGTCTGGTCGATTACCCGGGGAATGCCGTCGAGGGCCCTTGCCTAAGACTCTGCACACAGTCTCTGTCCGCCGCAAGCTCTCCAACGGAGTGGCGCTCGGTCTCATTACCCTGGCTGCGCTGGTGGTCACGGTGCCGCTCTTCCTGATCCTCGGGACTGTCGTATTGCGCGGACTGGGTTCACTGAACTGGACTTTTCTTACGCAGATCCCCAAACCGATTGGCGAAGAGGGCGGCGGCATGGGGAACGCCATTCTCGGCTCGCTCTTGCTCTTGAGTTTCGCCAGTTTGATCGGCGTTCCCCTTGGTGTAGGCACCGGTGTTTTCCTGGCGGAGTATGGACGAAACAAGTTCGGCAACCTCGTCCGCTTCACCGCCGACGCGCTGAACGGAGTTCCCTCCGTCGTAATTGGCATGACGGCCTGGTCACTGGTTGTCGTCACGCAAGGGCACTTCTCGCTTTTTGCCGGCAGCGTGGCCCTGGGGATCATGATGATTCCCGTGATTTCCCGTACTACGGAAGAAGTCCTCCTGCTGGTCCCGCAGTCCATCCGCGAAGCCGCGCTCGGTCTGGGAATTCCCAAATGGCGGACCATCCTCTCCGTGGTGCTCCGCACGGCGAGCGCCGGCATAGTTACCAGCATCATGCTGGCGTTTGCCCGCATTGCCGGGGAAAGCGCTCCGCTGATGTTTACCGCGTTCGGCAACGAGTTCTGGAGCACCAACCCTAATCAACCAGTGGCCTCGCTTCCTTTGCAGATTTATAAGTACGCGATTCAGCCTTACGATCAGGCGCATGCCCAGGCTTGGACTGCTGCTCTGGTTTTAATCTCAATCATCATGATCACAGTCATTCTGTTTCGATTCGTCGCCAGCCGCGGCGCCGTCAAAGGAGCCCAGTAATGGAATCCGCGGGCATTCGCGTGCAAAAGCTGAACGCCTGGTTCGGCCCCAAGCAGGCGCTGTTCGACATCGATATGGACATTCCGCCCCGCATGGCCACGGCCATCATCGGGCCTTCCGGTTGCGGCAAATCGACGTTCGTCCGCTGCCTCAACCGCATGCATGAGACGCTGCCGGACACCCGCGTGGACGGGAAAGTAATGATCGGCGAATTGGATGTGTATGGCCGGGGTGTCTCCGCAGTCTGGATTCGCCGCCGTGTGGGCATGGTTTTTCAGAAGCCGAACCCATTTCCAACAATGAACATCTACGACAATGTGGCCGCCGGATTGAAGCTCAACGGCTTCCACAATCGCCGCGAGCTCGACCGCGTGGTGGAGCGCTCGCTCAGGCAAGCGGCGCTCTGGGACGAAGTCAAGGACGACTTGAAGAAGAAATCCGGGGCCAGCCTCTCCGGCGGACAGCAACAGCGGCTCTGCATCGCCCGCGCGCTCGCGGTTGAGCCGGAGGTCCTGCTCATGGACGAGCCGGCTTCAGCCCTCGATCCCATCTCCACCGCTAAAATCGAAGACCTGATATTCGAGCTGAAAAAGGAATACACGGTTGTGATTGTGACCCACAATATGCAGCAAGCCGCGCGCGTGGCGGACTTCACCGCGTTTTTCCTGATGGGAAACATGGTGGAACTCGATAAGACGGAAACTATGTTTACCAAGCCTTCAGACAAGCGCACAGAAGACTACATCACCGGGAGGTTCGGATGACGCGCACGAGGTTCCATCAGGGGCTGGAAGAACTCAAACAAAAACTGCTGGCTATGGGCGGCCTGGCCGAACAGGCAGTGGAACGCGCTGTCCGCGCCTACCAGAGCCGCGATCTCGCGCTGTGCGAGCTGGTCCTGCGCGATGAATCAAAAATCAATGCCGCGGAGCGCGATGTTGACGAGCTCGCGGTAGACCTTCTCGCCATGCAGCAGCCCATGGCCGTCGACCTGCGATTTGTGATCTCCTGCATCAAGATCAACGCCGATCTGGAGCGCGTGGGCGACCAGGCCGTCAACGTCGCTGAGCGCGTCATGGACCTGGCGGCCCGGCCGGATTCCCCGCTCAATGTCGACATTCCACGCATGGCCCAGCTCAGCATCAGCATGGTTCGCGATGCGCTGAACGCGTTCCTCGCCGCCGACGTCGATATGGCGCAGACCGTGCTCGTGCGCGACGACCTGGTCGACAACATGAACCGCGAGATCTTTGAGGCAGTCGACGCCGCCATGAGCACATCCACCGGCAGCCGTCGCAACCTGCTGGACACGCTGATCGTAGCCCGCAACCTGGAACGCGTGGCGGACCATGCCACCAACATCGCTGAAGACGTTATTTTCTGGGTGCGCGGGGCCGATGTCAGGCATCACGCACAAAGCTAATGTTGGCAGGTTTTCATAGCCCTAAGTTGAAGCTTTACTTTAATTGTATAGCTGCTTCATCCGCGGCCGGCCCGCAGGAGAAACGTTACAATGGATTTGCGTCGGAAATCCTCGAGCAACGGCTCCAATCCAGCTCCTGCTGCCCGCATGGCCCGCTCTATTTCAGATCCGTCCCTCTATATCAACCGCGAGACTTCGTGGCTGGCGTTTAACCGCCGCGTCCTGGAAGAGGCCAATGACGAGCGGAATCCGCTGCTGGAGCGCGTCAAGTTCCTGGCCATTTCAGCCAGCAATCTGGATGAGTTTTTTGAAGTCCGGGTAGCCGGTCTCCTGCAGCGCATTGAAGAAGGATTCATCGATGCCGGTCCTGACGCGCTCACGGCGCAGCAGGAGCGGGAGCTGATCGTCAAGGAAACGCACGAGTTTGTCGAAGAACAGTACGAGTGCTGGAACAGCCGGCTCCTCCCCGCCCTGGCCCGGGAGAACATCCGTGTGCTCGACTTGAAAGACCTCTCTCCCGAGCAGGAGGCCTTTATTGATGACTACTGCGAGAAAGAAGTCGATCCGCTGCTGACGCCGGTAACCGTCGATCCCGCACATCCATTCCCGCGCGTGCTGAACAAGGCCCTGTGCATTGCGTTGCTGCTGAAACGCAAGCGGCGCGCCAGCGGCGCCTACATGGGTGTGATCACCGTGCCTCGCGCCCTTCCCCGGCTGGTGCGGCTGCCTTCGACCACCGGCATCGACTTTGTTTTCCTGGCTGACCTGCTCACCTACCACGCCGCGCGGATGTATCGCGGCTACGACATTCTTTCCGCGGCCTCGTTCCGCGTCACGCGCAACAGCAATCTCTATCTGGAAGAGGAAGAGACGCGCAACCTGCTCGAGTCTGTCCGTACGGAGCTGCACCGCAGACGCAAAGGTGACGCCGTGCGCCTGGAGATCGATGCCAGCGCCAGTCCCGAGATCGCGCGCCGTCTGCAACAAACTTTTGAACTGGACGACTGGCAGATCTTCTACACCCAGGGCCCGGTGAACCTTTCCCGGCTATTTAATTTCTACGATGTGGAGCGGCCCGCGCTGAAATACAAAACCTTCGTGCCCAGGGAGCTGCGGCTACCGGTCAGCAGCAGCAATATCTTCGCCGAACTGCGCAGACGTGACATCCTGCTACATCATCCTTACGACTCCTTTGACGCGGTGGTCGACTTCATCGAGAGCGCGGCCACCGATCCTGACGTGATTTCGCTCAAGCAGACCATCTACCGCACCAGCCGCGAGTCTCCGATCGTGGACGCGTTGATCTCGGCCGCCGGCACGGAGAAAGAGGTCACGGCGGTGCTTGAGCTGAAAGCGAGATTCGACGAGGCTTCCAACATCCAGTGGGCGCGCATGCTGGAAGATGCGGGCGTACAGGTTTATCACGGTTTGGTGAGCCTCAAGACGCACTGCAAGCTCTGCCTGCTGGTTCGCCATGATCCTGACGGGGTAACGCGGCGCTACGCCCACATCGGCACAGGCAATTACAATCCCGCGACCGCGCGCTATTACACGGATTTGAGCCTGCTTACGTCCTCGCCGGAGATCACCTCGGCGATCCATTCCGTCTTCAATTACCTGACGGCATATTCTGAGGCGCAGACCTACGCGCCGCTCGCAATCTCGCCGGTAAACGTGGCGGCAAGTACGCTGGCACAGATCCATCGTGAAGCCGAGCACGCCGCCGCCGGCCGCCCCGCGCGCATTATCGCCAAGATGAATGCGCTGCTCGACAAGAACGTGATTGAAGCTCTCTACCGCGCGTCCCAGGCGGGCGTACGCATTGAATTGATCGTCCGCGGCATGTGCTCGTTGCGTCCCGGAGTGTCAGGCGTGAGCGAGAACATCACCGTGCGCAGCGTGGTGGGAAGGTTCCTGGAGCACAGCCGGATTTTCTATTTTGAAAATGGAGGCGATGACGAGATTTACATCTCCAGCGCCGATTGGATGCCGCGCAATCTCTATGAACGCGTC
>DASTJB010000054.1:0-3740 GCA_035717005.1 Candidatus Angelobacter sp. | reverse complement strand
CAGCTCGAAATCGACGGCCAGTCTCCGCTGATCGCCATGGTTCTCGGGTGGACGGCGTTCGAGCGCTTCGTCTTCGTTATGTCGGTACTCGAAGGCTACGCCGTGCGCGAATGCGCTGCCCTGCTCGCCTGCACTGACCAGGAAATCATCGCGACAAAATCGCGGGTGCTGGCACGCCTGGCCGAAGGCTCATGGCGGGCCGCCACGGTGCTAAGTAGCCCGCGCTGGAACGCGCTGTTCGCCGGCGCCCAGGTGGCGTGACGGATCGTTACACGTCCCGGATCTCCGCCCATTCCAACTTGGAAAAAATCGTCGGCGGTTTGGAGCGTCAGCGACAAAAAAATGCGGCGCCCGCACCACGCTGCGTGAAAGTTATGAGACCGGACACTGCGCTTGATCCTGCCTTAACTTAACGTGGTGCTGGCGCCCTCGAACCCCCGGCGCGCGCGCTTGTCGCGTGTGGCGCGGTGGAAGAACTCGACGGGTCGTACCTTACGCCAGCGCGAGCAGCACGTAGCTGGCGCCTGACCACAGCGCGAGCACAGCCGTAATCAACACGGCGCGGAATGAAAAGCTATCGAGTAAACGATTATTTTTGCCGTCAAACATGGGAATCTCCTTGCTCTCAATTAAATTTTCTGAACCTGCGCTGAACTGGGCCAGGTGTCATGCCTTTTGTCTTGGCACCCGGCATGCCAAACAAGCTGGCTCATGCAAACTGTTGAATCCAATGAATGAGGGCCAGGGTGCGTTGGGACCAGTAAAATCGCGGGTGTTCGCTTTCGGCAAGGCACTGTCCGGCAGCGAACAGTGGCAGCGCACCACGAGACTCAAAAGGTACGAGCGAATTCTTCGGTAACGCTACAGGCGATTCCGGGAGTGCCGGTGCGGCTGCAATCTTTTGCAGCGCCAAATCTGAAGCAATAAAGAAGGCCGCCCGCGCGGCGGCCCTTCAAGTTCGCTTGCACAGCACAAACTAGAATCGGTAGTTCAGCCCGCCACGATAGATATTGGCCGTCAAATCCGCGTTGTGGGTGAACTTGTTGGAAGGAAATGCAATGGGCGGCGTGAAAGCCGTCAGGTTGGTGCTGGTGGTCTGCGACTGGCCAAAGTCGGCGCGGAGGTATTCTCCCTTGACCGACCAATGGTGATTCAGCCTGACTTCCGCGCCGGCGCCGCCGACCCAGCCTTTCCGCTTTTCATCGGTTCCGGCGTTCTCGTGGGCCGTAGCAAAGGTATCCGTAAACACCGCCGAATACTGAAAGTTCGTCGCCGCTAGACCGGCCGTACCGTAGACCAGAAAGTTGCCGGAGGCAACACCCAGCCGCGCGCGCCCGGTAAAGAGCCAGTCGGTATTGATCTTCTGCGTGATGGTAAAGCTGGTGGGAGCGCAGCAGGGATAAGTCGCTGTTCCGGTTTTTGAAGCGCTCATGTTCATGGCGCTGAAGTCCATCTCAGCTCCGTAAACCAGCCAGTGCTGCTGCAGGTTGAAACCAAACGTGCCGCCTCCGGAACCACCGCTCGGGCTCAGGTGCTGGTTGCCGACCGTCGCAATGGCCGGAACGCTGCTGAGTGCGAAGTAACCCGTAGGACTGAAAACCGTAAACGTATGCGCGTCAGAGTTGCCGTTATTGCCGCCTCCAACCGCGCCCACGTAAATACCCTGGAAGTTCTGCGCGTTTGCCGCGCCAAACGCAAACAAAACCAATGCAAATACACAGAGCCCCCTAAAGATTCTGTTCAAATCACACCTCATCCATCGATTGAAATTTGTTCTTACGGGATGCGGTTTTTATAGCACACTTACCGGTGCATCCCGTCATGGAAGTAGTGTGAGCGGCATCGAGAACGTTACCGAAGTTTTTCCGCGGAGAAAATGAAAGGCCGCCCATGAGGGCGGCCTTACAAATGAAGATCGATTATTTGAAAAACTTGTCGGCCTGGGCGAGGCGCTTGTTGACCTCGTCCCAGTTCACCACGTTCCACCACGCCTTCAGATAGTCAGGGCGGCGGTTCTGGTATTTGAGGTAGTAGGCGTGCTCCCAGACATCATTGCCCAGCACCGGAAACTCGCCATTGGACACCGGATTGTCCTGGTTCGGCGTCGATGTGACCTTGAACTCGCCGGACTT
Source organism: Candidatus Angelobacter sp. (assembly GCA_035717005.1). Taxonomy (GTDB): domain Bacteria; phylum Acidobacteriota; class Terriglobia; order Terriglobales; family Acidobacteriaceae; genus Angelobacter. The sequence continues at coordinate 1,608 of DASTJB010000054.1, read as the reverse complement.
GGTCTTCACCAGCCAGGCCCAGCCGCTGCCAAACTGGTTGGCGCCGGCGGCCTCGAACTTCTCTTTAAAGGCGTCAAAGCTGCCGAAGGCCTTGTTGATCGCCTCGGCGACCGCGCCGGTGGGATTGCCGCCCTTGTTCGGCCCCATGATCTGCCAGAACATGGTGTGGTTCACATGTCCGCCACCGTTGTTGCGGACCGCGCCACGCACGTCTTCAGGAATTGCGTTCAGGTTGCGCAGCAGCTCTTCCGGGCTCTTGCTGCCCAGCTCAGGATGTTTTTCGATCGCGCCATTCAATTTGGTGACATAAGCCGCGTGGTGCTTGTCATGGTGCAGCTTCATGGTTGCTTCGTCGATGTGCGGCTCCAGCGCGTTGTACGCGTATGGCAGCGCCGGGACTTCATGTGCGGTTACCGTTCCTTGTGCCATCTCAACCACCTTTCGTAATTTTCCATTCATTAGAACCGATTTCAAGTTTGGATGACCGTTCGCCCGCTTGCGATCCTCTAAAACGCGGCGAAGGCCAGCTCCAGCAGCGTCTTCTGCTCCATCTCATGCGCCGTATGCGAGCCCGTGGACGGGCTTGATGACGGCGAACGCTTCACTGACCGGAACGAGCGGTCGCGCGCCAGGCGTTCCAGCTGCGGCGCCAGGAAGTTCAGTGCGCCCATGTTGGCCGGCTCTTCCTGCACCCACAAGAGCTCGCGCGCGTTCGCATGCTGCGCCAAGGCCGATTCCAGCTCGTGCTCCGGCAGCGGGAAGAGCTGCTCCAGGAAGATAATGGCAGTCTTGGTGTCGCCGCGGCGTTTGCGTTCGCGCCGAAGCTCGTGCCCGATCTTGCCTGAACACAGGATGATGCGTGTCGCGTCGGCAATTTCGCTGTCGCCGATCACGGTCTGAAACGCGCCGCTGCTCAGCTGCGTGAGCGGGCTGGCCGCGTCGGGATGGCGCAGCATCCCTTTTGGTGTGAAAACGATCAGCGGCTTGCGCCACGGCCGCAGCGCCTGCCGCCGCAGCAGATGAAAATATTGCGCTGCCGTCGACGGCTGTGCGACCTGAATATTGTCTTTCGCCGCAAGCTGCAGGTACCGCTCGATGCGCCCGCTGGAGTGCTCCGGCCCCTGCCCTTCGTATCCATGCGGCAGCAGCATCACCAGGCCTGAGAGCAAGCCCCACTTGTCTTCGCCCGCGACGATGAACTGGTCGATGATCACCTGCGCGCCGTTGGCGAAGTCGCCGAACTGCGCCTCCCAAAGCGTAAGCCCGTCCGGATAGTCGCGGCTGAAGCCGTACTCAAAGCCGAGCACCGCAGCTTCAGACAGAATCGAGTTATACGCCTGGAACCAGGCCTGGCCGGGCTCAATGTTACTCAGCGGCACGTACTCGTTCTCATTCTCTGTATCGATCAGAACCGAGTGGCGATGATTGAATGTCCCGCGGCGGGCGTCCTGTCCGGAGAGCCGCACCGGAACGCCTTCCACCAGCAGCGAGCCAAAGGCCAGAGCCTCAGCCATGCCATAGTCGATCGGCAGCTTTCCGGTGCCCATCTTCTCGCGCTGCTCCAGCAGCTTCTTCACCTTGGGATGAATCGCGAACCCTTCAGGGTAC
>DASTJB010000053.1:0-5262 GCA_035717005.1 Candidatus Angelobacter sp. | reverse complement strand
GGGAAACGCGAGCGCCACAGAGTACGTTTACACCCGGACACAAAAGCGATCAAGAAATTGCCCTTCCCTCCGCTCATCTCCGCGCAAAAAGCCCGCGCGAATGGGCCCGCAGATGCAATCATCCGGTCCTCTCTAATGTGCTAAGGGGACCAAGGTCACATTGGCATTGCAGGAAGGCGGAGGAATTATGTCTTTTTGGCAACAAAAAGTCAAAAGCGCTTTCCCGGTTGAGCCACTGCGAAATGTGCGCTCACTTGCTGGCTGAGGCACGGGCAAAGAACTGCTGACCGGCCCCGCTCCTCTTCATCAGCCATCGCGTCATCATGGAGCTGGCGCGCGCCGGGAAAAGCCGCGCAACGCGGTCTATGCCATAGGCGTCGCGGCCGATCAGCACACGATTCTTGTTGCCGAGGATTCCTTTCACGATGGTGCGCGCGGCTTCCTCCGGAGGAATGGTGGCAACTTTCTTGAAATACTCTTCGGCGTCGTGGCGCGCCTCCGGGGTTACACCCTGCCCGGCGCGCGCGCTGTGGGCAATGGGCGTGGCAATTCCCGCCGGATGGACGGATGTGACTTTGATGGAGCCGGTCAAACTCAGCTCTTCCCGCAGCGACTCACTGAAGCCGCGCACGGCAAACTTGCTGGCGGCATAGGCGGTCTGTCCGGGCGGGCCGATCAGGCCAAAAACACTGGAGAGGTTCACGATGTGCGCGTCCGGTTCGCGCTCCAACAGGGGAAGAAAGAACCTGCAACCGTAAACCACGCCCCAGAAGTTAATACGGACCAGCCACTCCATGTCTTCGAGTGAGACCTCATCGAAGCGGCCCATCAGCGCCACCCCGGCGTTATTGATGAGCAATGAGGCGCGGCCGAAGTCGCGCTCGACCTGGCGGGCGAAGCTTTCAACCGCAGCAGCCTGTGAAACATCGACAGCGTAAGTACGGGCGACAGCCGAGCCGAGAAGCTTGCGCGTCTCTTCCAGACTCGCCAGGTTGAGATCGGCGAGCGCAAGTTGGGCGCCACGATCGGCAAGATTCTGAGCGAGCGCCCGGCCTATCCCGGAGCCCGCTCCGGTGATGACGGCAACGGAACCTTTGATAGTTTGCATGGCGGGAAGGATAGCAGGAAATCGGGCCCTCTGGTCATCGGGCCATCGGGCCATCCGCCATCGGAAAGCCAAAATGTTTTGAGGCTGAGCCGCGCTCTCGCGCCTACATGCGCATGAAAGAGCGGGCGCTCTCCGTCGGGTGCGCACGGAGTTCCGCGGCGACCAGCGCCTGCTCCAGCGTAGGCTCATTCCAGCCGCTCACGATCACGGCGAGTTCGTCGGCGCGTGCTTTGTTGCCCAGCTTGCGGTTGGCCTGGACCATCAGGTTGAGCGAAAGCGGGTTGCGCTCGTCTTCAGACAGATGGGCAAGCGCCTCTTCGTACTTGCCCTGGGCCATCAAAAGCGCGCCGGCAGCGCCATCGTAGGCGATCTGGACCACCTGATCGTGCGTGGAGTCGGAGAGTTCCTGGAGATGCTTGAGCGTGGAAGCGGCGAGTTCGTTGTTGCCGTCGCGCGCGGCGCGCGTGACGCGTTCCCGCAGTACGACGGCAATCTCCTGCTGTTGCGCAAGCCTGGGCAGGGAGTGCTTTTCATGCAGCACCTCTTCGGCCTTCTTCAGGAACTTGAGCGCTTTCTGGCCACTGACCTGATAGGTGGACATGATGCGCCAGGCTTCGGCTTCAGACACCGCAAGATCGTTTTCGTGGGCCTGTTTGGCTACGGCCTGAAACGCCGCATCGGCGCCCGCGAAATCCTGTTCGCGAATGTAAGTGATGGCGGATTGCAGGGCCCAGCTCGCCGCTTGAGATTTCGAAGGAGCATGCTGGATGGCGAGCGCGTATTCGCTGCGCGCGCGGGCCTCGTCGCCTTTCAGCGCGTAGGTATCGGCAATGCCGAGCTGGGAAAAGACAAAGTTGGGATCGATCTTGAGCGACTCGCGGTAGTGCACCAGCGCCTCATCAAAGCGGCCGGCCATGCGCAGGATTTCCGCGTAGGAGTCCTGCGGATTGGATTCATTGGGCAGCAGGGCGATGTAGCGCTGCATGGCGGAGAAAGCTTTTTCGAAATTGCGGGTACGGGCGTAGCAATAGGCCAGGTCGTTGAGCGGCGGGGCAAAGTCGGGATTGAGCCGGACCACTCTCTCAAACATGGGAATGGCGCGGCTGATCTGCTGCTGGTTGTCCACCCATACGGCGCCGAGCCAGGCCAGAAATTTGTCATTTGGGAACTGCTCCAGGACCTCGTTCATTGCCTGGATGGCCGGGACCATGCGGCCTTCGCTCGAGTTGGTAAGCCAGTCGATGACGAGTTGCTCGCCGCGGCTGACCTTGGAGCGGGCGGCAAGGGCGCGGTCGCGGGTAGCGACTTTTTCCGCCGGATCGACCGTGGAGCTGGCCGACTCAAAGCTGATCATGAGGTTGGCCAGGGCAAAATCAGGATCGAGTTGCACGGCCTTGCGGAAGTCCTCCTTGGCTTCAGGATCATGGAGGTTCTCCATTTTCACCAGACCGCCGACGAAGAGCTGGCGCGCAGCGGGAGATTTGGTGGTGATAGGAAGATTTCCGTGCTTGCGCGAAGGCTGTTTCGCCGCGGCAAATGCGGAGAAACAAAGCACAAAGATAGCGGCCGATAGAAGGTGTTTGCGAGACATTGTTCTCCTTAAACCACAAGAACACCTGTTCGTGCTGGGCAGTACCAAAACGGTACCGCAGAATGGCAGGAGGAGAAAGTTACAAGGGTAACAGCCGTTAGCTCCTGGCTATTCGCTCTTCTGCAGCCGGGGCCACGCGCGTAGTCGATCTTTCAACAAGGCCTTTAATGCTGCTTCCCTGTCCCGGCCAGCGCGCCGGGTTCCTTTACTTCGCTGATGTTGGGCGGGTTGTGGCTGGGCTCAGGGCCGCCGTGGAGCGCGAGCTGCCCGAGGCGGCAAAGGTTGATGGCATCACCCAGTATCCGCTCGGCCTCCTGCGGCGCGTGGAAGCCCATGGAGTTCTCCGACATGATGAAGTCGATCATGAACTGCCCGCGGCGGTGGTAGTCGCGGGCCTTGGCCAGCTGCTCGGGCGAAACCTTGTCCTTATTGGCCTTGATGTCGCTGATCAGGTCCATCAGCGCATCGATCGCCGTATTGCGCAGGTTGAAGTAACGGTCCTGTATTTCCTCCACGCGCGCCTTCAGCTCGTCTTCAGAGAAATGATGGCAGGTCTGGCAGGAGCGGTTGATCTTGAGCAACGGGCTGTTGACGTGATGGTCGCTGATTTTGAGACCGCCCATGCGCGTGTAAGGCATGTGGCAGTCGGCGCAGGCCACGCCCGAGCGCGCATGCACGCCCATGTTCCACACTTCGAACTCAGGATGGCGCGCCTTGATCATGGGAGCGCCGGTGTCCGGATGCTCCCACTCCTTGAGCTTGCCTTCGTCTTCATGGGCGATGATGTCTTCGACACGCAATCCCTTGGTCCACGGGAAGGTGAGCGTCTTGTCCGGCGGCTTGAAGTAGTAGGTGACGTGGCACTGGCCGCAGACGTAGCTGCGCATCTCCTGCCGCGTGGCATCTTTGTTGACGTCATAATTTTGTACGCCCTGGGTGGTCTTGAGCGCCTTGATAGCCTCGATGAACGCCGGCCGAGTCACCCGCAGCTGCATGTTCTGAGGGTCGTGGCAATCGATGCAGGCGACCGGATGCTTCGCGTACTGGCGCGCCTCAGCGTATTTCATGTGATTGACCGCCTGAAAGCCCTTGAACATGTCGCCGTTGCCCAGCTGGTTGTAGACGGTCACCATCGACGCGTGGCAGTTCAGGCATGCGCCTGGCGGATTGAACTGCTGACGCTCAGTAAAGGTCTGGTCGTCGAGCATGTAAGCGTGGCCGCGGCGCTCGCGATAGTCTTTGGAAAAGGCATAGCCGGCCCACATGGTCTTGAGGCGCGGGTCCTGCTCCAGTTTGGAGCGTGCCACCACGGAGCGGGGATCGGCTTTGGTGGGCGAGTGCGGTTCAGCCTCGCTGCCGCCGTACTTGGTGCGCTCCATGTCCACGGTGCGCAGATAGAGATCGTATTGCATGGGGAAGTTCTTGCCCCAGACGGCGGGATCGGCGACGGTGTCGTTGAGTTCCACCACGCGATAAAACGGGTTCCGCGCTTCCTGCTTGCGCTCGAATATATTGACGAGCAGCGCGGTGAGCGCGAAGGTCGCGATCGCCGCGAGAACGATGGTGAAAACCACAAACCGCCGCGGCCGTGCCTCTTTATCATTGCCGTTACTCATGATCTCTCCGCAAATTTTCAGGCAGGACCAGCGAAGCCGTGCTCTCCGAGTGGCCCACCGAAGAATGACAGCGCGTGCAGTGCAGCGCTTCCCTGCCGTGCACGTGTGAGGCGTCGATGGCCTCGGTAATGTTTGAGTGGCAGTGCCGGCAGGCGCCTTCCACTACCTCACGGTCGAATTTTGTGATCTGGATGTTGTCCGGGTATTTGCCGGTAGTGAAATAAAAAGAGTGGAAGAAGCCGTTGCTGGCCTTGACCGCGTATTTACCCAGGAAGTTGTGCGGCGTGTGGCAATCATTGCAGGTGGCCACCGAGTGGTGGCTGGACTTGATCCAGCCGCTGTATTGGTCATTCATGACGTGGCAATTGGCGCAGGCTTTGGGGTCGTTGAGGAGATAAGAATAGCCGCGCGCGTAGATGAACGCGTAGCTTCCGACGCCCACCAGCGCGCCCACGATCACGATGAGCAGAACGTTCAGCTTTGACCAACGCATGAGCTGGTATTCCCCTCGATCCACCCGCGCCGACCATCACAACGTTGCCAATCAAGATATCGTAATCGGAAAATCGAATTCAACTCGCCGCAACGAGATTCATTCCGCGACAGCAAAAAGTATTTTGCCGCGGACGGTCGAACCGCCAGCCTAGACCAGCGCTGGAGCAGCGTTGCCGGGCTGATAGGGACAGATCGGATCGGAGCCAAGCACATCACCGGTGTGGGCGAAGGCGCGGGCGCGCGAGCCGCCGCAAATGTGGCTGTATTCGCACTCGCCGCACTTTCCGTGGAACTGGTCCGGCGAGTGCAAAGCGCGGAAGATCCCGGAGTTGCGATAGACGTCCACCAGCGAACCGCTGCGCACGCTGCCGCACTGCACGGGCAGGAAGCCTGAGGGATAGATTTCGCCGATGTGGGAGACGAAGACGATTCCATGACCGTCACGAACCTGG
>DASTJB010000052.1:0-33927 GCA_035717005.1 Candidatus Angelobacter sp. | reverse complement strand
ACGCGAACGCTTCTTGCGGCCCTGAAAAGGGCTCGGACAGAGATTGGCTGCCACAATACAACTGCATATTGAAATCGACTGGTTTGGGTTGAAGTGTCGTCCGGCCAGTATTGGCGCTCCAACACCAGACTTTACCACTGGACCGGACTAATGTCTCCACGAAGACAGCAGCCGGATGAGAAGTAAGGAGCGCAGCCAAGGTCATGTTGGAACTCTTTACAAAGAAAATCAAAAGATATTGAGACACGCCGAACTGTGATACCGCTCTTGCGAGCGGTAAGACTTCGTCCTCAAGCGCACTCCCCTGCCAGCCTGCCTGGAGGGCAAACAGCAGTCGACGACAGCCCGTGGAAGTTACCCTCACGCGCTTCCATCATCATCGTGAGGGAGATCCACAGCCCAACTCATCACCAGCATTCGCAATCCGGGAATCGAATGTTTCAACTGTGATCTGCCGAAAGATTTTTTAGTCGCCCTGGCAGACTGCGTCTTTGAATCGCAGCCTGACGACACCCGATTCCCTAAATAGGAGCGCAAGCATGTCTCGAAAAGACAGAGATGACAGTATTTGGTTGTCAGAACATTCAGATAAGAGACGAATCCGGGACGCGGAAAATGCACGACAAAACCGCGCGGAAATCACCAAGGCACTTTCCCACGGCCAGATTAGGCGGCGTGATCTGGTCAAATGGGGCCTGTTCACCAGCGCCGGCATTTTGCTGCCGATTGGGGGGCTAAATCCATTTGTCAGATCGGCGCAGGGCCAGCAGACTGCAGTCGCACCTACGCCGCTATCGAGGAGTGCGATCCTTGCCACCCAGTCTGACAATATGGGAATCCCTACGGGACTGCCCGCAAGCCCAACGTTTGGTGTCAACCCGTTTACCCAGCCGATGCCGCGTTTCGACGTGCTCCAGCGCAACGCAGTGTCAACCTTGAATCCTGCGCCGACGGCACAGTGCAACCAGACGCAGCAGCCGGTGGATCCCGCTTTGGTCGGCGGGCGAACCGGACTCACCGGACCCATCGAAGGCCGTCCCCCCGGAGCGAACTGGGCGCACCAGCGATTTGCACAATTCTCTCCTCAGGTAGCGATTGAGGTCACCACTAAGCCGGCGACCACGAATACTACCTACAATCCGGCTGTGACCTCCGACTTGAATTCGGGAATCAATCCGGCCACACCGATCCAACCCAGATTTCATCCCAGCTTCCCCACTCAGAATGCCAATCGGGTATGGACGTTCCAGGGCACGTTTCCTCCCAAGCTGACCCAGGTCCGCTATGGCGAACCGGTCCTGTTTCGCCATCACAATGGCTTGACTACTGACATCACCAATAACGGTGGCTTTGGACGATTCACGCTCACCACGCATGAACACAATGGCCATCACGGCGCGGAGAACGACGGCTTCACCGGGGCCTACTTTTGGCCCAATCAGTTCTACGACTACCACTGGCCCTGGGTGCTGGCAGGATTTACCGCCATTAATACCGGGGCTACCGATCCGCGGGCCGGCGCTCCAAACGACAGTGGCGGCATCAACAAAGTCCCAGGCGACTGGCACGAGACCATGAGCACGCACTGGTTCCACGATCACATGTTCACCTTCACGGACCAGAACGTCTACAAAGGCATCGCCGGCATGAACAACATCTACAGCTCGCTGGATCGCGGTGACGAAACTGTGAACGATGGCGTGAACCTGCGCCTGCCCAGTGGCTCCTCCAATGGGAAAGGCTGGGGCAACCTGGACTTTGACGTCAATCTCATGCTCTCAGACAAAGCCTGGGACGCCAACGGACAGCTCAACATGGACACCATCGCTTTTGATGGTTTTCTGGGCGACCAGATGACTGTCAACTTCGCCTGGAAACCATTCTTCAACGTCTATGCGCGCAGGTACCGTTTCCGCATCCTGAACGCCAGCGTGTCACGCTTCTTTGTTCTGGCATTGAGCGATAGCTCTCAGTTCGTTCAGATAGCGAATGACGGCAACCTGCTGCCTGTCACTGTTCCTCTGACCCAGACGGACCAGCTTGGCATCGCAGAGCGGTATGACATCGTCGTTGATTTCTCCCGCTATAGTGCCGGGCAAACCGTGGACCTGGTCAACTTGCAGGTGCACCAGGATGGCCGTGGACCCGCGAATATCGTGACCGTGGCCCAGGCTCTCGCCGGTACCAGCGACCCGGCCGTGGGCGCAATCCTGCGCTTCAAGGTCATAGGCCCGCCGCCGCAGCCGGACCAGAGCGTCAATTTAACCGCCAATCCAAGGACCGCGCTGATTCCGAATCCCACCTTGCCGACTACCGCGCGTCAGCGTACGTTCCGGTTTGATGACAACGGCAGTCAGAACCAGAATGATCCCGTCACCACCTACCTGGGGAACGGCGGGGGAGTCGGTCCCTGGGGCATTCGTACGGATAACGGAGGCGGCGACACCGGAACACTCGAAGCAGACTACGGCCGAATTACTTCCCAACCCGGATTTGCCACAGCCGAAGTCTGGACCTTGCAGGGCGGGTCTGGGTGGGACCATCCTATTCACATCCACTTTGAAGAAGGCCAGATCCTCAACCGCGACGGCGTACGGCCATCACCGGCGGAAAGTGGCCGCAAGGACGTATATCGTCTGCGTGACAACGGGGAGGTAACCATCAAGATGCAATTCCGGGATTGGGGCGGCATGTTCATGGAGCACTGCCACAACACCATGCATGAAGATAACGCCATGCTCATGCGGTGGGACCTGGACAGTGGAACTCCGTTCCTGAGCCCGCTGCCGACACCGATTTCAAAACCGACTGGCGTCACTTTCCAGACACCAGACGAAATTCTTCCCAACGCATGACTCGAACTCCCGCCGCGCGCCAGCAATGGCGCGCGCCGGGACCGAAAGTTCGCTTGGGAATTCGGGCCAAAGGACCACAGCATGTCATCAAAAAACTGGAAGAACTCGAGCCTCATTTCGCTCATGACTGTTGCAATCTTTGCACTTGCCGTCACGGCCAAGCCTGCGGCCGCTAATGGAGCCGATTCAAGCCACTTCCCCAACGTCGAGCTCATCACCCAGGACGGTAAAAAGGTCCATTTCTATGACGATCTGATCAAAGGCAAGATCGTTGCCATCGATCTCATTTACACCACGTGCCATTACGCCTGTCCTCTGGAAACGGCGCGCCTGGCGCAGGTGCAGAAGAAGCTGGGCGGCCGCGTGGGCAAGGATATCTTTTTCTATTCCATCAGCATCGATCCGGAGCACGACACGCCGGACGTATTGAAGGCCTACATGGAACAATTTCACGTGGGGCCGGGCTGGACCTTTCTGACGGGCAAGAAAGAAGACATTATTTTTCTGGGCAAGAGGCTGGGACTATATACCAACCCTTCCGTTAATGCGGATGGCCATATTCCCCATCTCCTGCTCGGCAATGAAGCAATCGGCCAATGGGTCCGCAGCTCCGCCCTGGACAATCCCAGCTTTCAAGCCAGAATGATTGGTGATTTTCTCGATAATTTCAAGCACGACAACCCGGCCGAGCGGGTGGGTTCGACTGACGGAAGCGCGCTCAAAAACTTCGATAAAGGCAAATATTTGTTCGGAAGGGACTGCATCGCGTGCCATACCATCGGACATGGAGACAATGTGGGGCCGGATCTGCTGGGTGTAATCCACGTCCGCAGCCGGCAATGGCTGACGCAAATGATTCAGCATCCCGACCAGTTGCTCGAAGAAAAGGACCCGATTGCAACGGCGCTCCTGAAGAAATACAACGTGCGGATGCCCAACATCTACGTGAATGACATGGATGCTGACCTGATCATCCGCTACATTGAGGAGCAGACCGCGGCGCAGGAGAAACAGGCAGGCGACGGCAACGCAACAAAAGCCGCGAACCAATAGGAATTGAATATAGCCGGCTCTGCCGGGGCCGCTCACGTCGCTCTTGCGGGAAGCAGGGTGGGACACCTTAGCTCACAGGCAGTCTGCTTGGTGGCGGTACAGTTTCATCCTCCGCCACAAGATTCGTGATCCTGACGGCCGTTGAGCGAGAGCGCAAGTAGGCCGGAGGGACCTTGTGTTTGCCTCTAAAAAATCCAAACTGGACCACTACCGCGTGCTTTGAATTGAGGAGGATGTCGTGTTCCAATAAGGAAAGCGGGGCAGTTCGATACCCCGCTCATCGATAGATCATTTTAGAAATGGATCAATCGCCCGCCATAGCCGGCTCGCGCACATCGTACTTTGAGAACCACGATGTTGCCGCGCGGAGGCTGACGTTCACATTTTCAATGTTCTTCACGCCTTCGCTCTGGAGCCATTGCTCAAAGGCCTTGGCGCCCTGCTTGGCGTAGACGGGAATGCCGTCTTTCCAGGTGGCGCGACCGCAGAGCACGCCATTGAACTGCACGCCGGCTTCGGCGGCCAGGGCCAGGCCTTCGTTGAATTCCGCGTTGCTCACCCCGGCAGAGAGGTAGATGAACGGCTTGGTAGCCACGGCAGCGGCCTTACGGAAGTGTTCGATCGCTTCCTGTTTCGAATACGCTTTCTGACCGCCGTATGACTTGGAACCTTCGACGAATTTCATGTTCACCGGAACTTCAACTTTCATTACGTCCACGCCGTATCTTTCTTTGGTGAACTCGGCCATGGAAGCGCGGACGATCTCGGGTTTCTTCTTGGCGAAATCGACGCCTTTCTCATCCAGGCCTTCTTCATAGCCGACGAATTCCAGGAAGAACGGGATATGGCAGGCGCGGCACTCGTCGCCAATGCGTTCCACCCAGGCGTGCTTCTTGTCATTGATGGCTTCACCATCGGTCGGCGTGTAGTAGAGCAGCACCTTCACGCAATTTGCGCCGGCCTCTTTCAGGCGATGGACCGACCAGTTGTCGAGCAGATCAGGCAGGCGGCCGGGGCCGGTCTTGTCGTAACCGGTCTTTTCGTAAGCCAGCAGCAGTCCGGCGTTGCTGGCGCGGCGGCGCGAGGCCGGCAAGCCAAATTCAGGGTCAAGCAGGATCGCGCTGGCGTGCGGGGTAAGGACCTCTGTCACGATCGACTTGAATTCTTCGAGCATCGACGCGCTGACGTCCGAACCTTTTTCCTTGGCGAGCGCCTTTTGCAGCGATCCGCGCTGGTCCATGGCGGCAGCCGCGATGACGCCGCGGCTGTCAGAGACCGCTTTCATGCCTGCGAGTTTTCCGGGAGACAGTTTCACGTTGGTCCTCCTCACGTTTCACGCCCGGATGAAGTCACGGGCGAAAATCTGTTCGTGCTCTCTGGAGATGTCGAGCAAACAGGAACTTTGATGCTCAAGGTCAGCAAGCGATTACCTATTGTACTAAATAATTCCGCTGCAATTTCTTGGCGCTTGCGCGAAAGAAATCGAGACTATAAAATTCGCACAAAATGACACCGACTACCGAACGCGGGCTCAAGCTCAACGCCTATTCACGTCTTTTCGTGTTGCGCGGATCTAAAGGCGAAAGTGGCCATCGCCGGCACCCAGCAAGGCATGCGCGGATGTTTCTTCCTGGGCAGCCGGTTCCTGAAACCGGCATTTATGAAGTGGTCCACGATCGCGCTCACCGCGAATCCCATGAAGCCGTCATGCATCGCAACGATCTCTTTCCTGTCTGTGATCAGTGCGATACCCGCGTGCGTTTCAAGTTGGTCAGGACGGCGCCCTATATCTTCGATGACGAAGATTTCGTCGATGAGAAATAGTTAAACTCGGGCATGGATTGCCAATCCGGCCATAAATTCTGTCGCACCGGGCGCAGCGCTTCGCCGCGGGCGTGTTACTGTATCTGATTCCGGAGAAATGATATGCCATCGACGCCCGTCTCCCCGGCCGAGCGCGAGCAGTTGATTGAAGCCGCCAGGCAGGCCCTGCTGCGCTCCTACGCGCCTTATTCCAACTTTAACGTCGGAGCCGCCGTCCTCACCGACCAGGGCCAGATCTTCACCGGCTGCAATGTCGAGAATGCTTCGTACGGCCTGACCATCTGCGCCGAGCGTTCGGCCATCTTCACCGCCGTGCAGAAGACCCATGGCAAGCTGGTGCTGCGCGCCGTGGCCGTGGCCAACCGCGCTCAGGCGCCCTGCTCGCCTTGCGGAGCTTGCCGGCAGGTGATCGCCGAGTTTGGAGAAGACGTCCTGGTCATTTTTCAGGGCAAAAATGGCTTCCAGGAATCGACCATCGCTGATTTACTGCCCGAAAGTTTCCGACTATCCTGAGCAATTCATGCTTGTTACCGACCTGATCCGCCGCAAGCGCGATGGCGCCGAGCTCGAGCGCCGGGAAATCGAATTCCTGATCGAAGGCTACACGCGCGACTCGGTGCCCGACTACCAGATGTCTGCCTGGCTCATGGCTGTGCTGCTGCGCGGCATGACCCGCGCCGAGCTGGCCGCGCTTACCGAATCCATGCTCAACTCCGGTGAGGTCCTCAGCTTTCCGGAACTGCCCGCCGCCAAGGTTGACAAGCACTCCACCGGCGGCGTGGGCGACAAGACATCACTGGTGATTGCGCCTATCGTGGCTGCCGCCGGTCTCTACGTGCCCATGATCAGCGGCCGAGGCCTGGGCCACACCGGCGGCACGCTCGACAAACTGGAGTCGATCCCCGGCTTCAACGTGAACCTCTCGGTCGCCGGCTTTCGCCGCGTGCTGGCCCAGTGCGGAGCGGGACTGATTGGCCAGACGAAGGAGATCGCGCCGGCTGATAAGAAAATCTACGCGCTGCGCGACGTCACCGGCACGGTCGAGAGCCCTTACCTCATCTGCGCGTCAATCATGAGCAAGAAGCTGGCGGAGGGCATCGACGCGCTGGTTCTCGACGTAAAAACGGGAAGCGGAGCCTTCATGAAGGCTGAGAAAGACGCGGTTTTCCTCGCCGGGCTGATGGTGGAAACCGGTCAGCGTCTGGGCAAGCGCATAGTCGCCCTGATCACTGACATGGATCAGCCGCTGGGCAATGCCGTGGGCAATGCGCTCGAGGTCGGCGAATGCATTGACATTTTGAAGGGCGAAGGCCCCGAGGATCTGCGCGAGCTCTGCCTGATTCTTTCGGCCTGGATGTTTTTGTTGGGCAATCGCGTCAAAACTGTCGATGAGGGCAGGGAACTCGCCGGCAAGATGATCGCCAGTGACAAGGCGCGCGAAAAATTCCGCGAAATGATCCGGCTTCAGGGCGGCAATCCCGGTGTGATCGACAATCCGGGGCTTCTGCCTCAGGCAAAGCACAAAGCCGACGTGAAAAGCACTGCTTCAGGCTTCGTGACCGGCTTCATGACCGAACAAATCGGCACCGCCGGCGTGCTGCTCGGCGGCGGGCGTGCGAAAAAAGAGGATAACGTCGATCCCGCCGTTGGCATCGTCATCCATAAAAAAACCGGCGACAAGGTTTCCGCCGGCGAGGCGCTCTGTACTGTCTACTACAACTCAGCCGAGCGATTCGAACAGGCCGCGCCGCTCATCCAGCAAAGCTATCAAATTGGAGCAGCGCCGCCGGCTGAGAAGCGTCCACTGGTACGGCAGATCATCGGCGATAAATAGAGCTTTTCTGAACCGCGTTCATCCGCGTGGTGAATAATGGGTTTCCGATTACGGCGATTACGCGCGATTCCGGCGATCACCGGGGCCCCCAGAGCCGCGCCGTTGTTGCGCGGGCCGGGGTGGGATCACGGCGATTGTTTTGCATCCTGCGCGATCATGGGCACCACATCTCGCAGCAGCGCCTTGAACTGTCCCGCAATTTTCCTGCCGATCTCCAAAACTTCTTCGTGATTGATCGGCTGGTCAGAAACTCCGGCGGCCATATTGGTTACACATGAAATCGCCAGAACTTTGATTCCCATCTGCCGCGCCACGATCACCTCCTGCACAGTCGACATCCCCACCAGATCGGCTCCGATGGTGCGCAGAAATCGTATCTCCGCCGGAGTCTCATAACTCGGCCCCAGCAGCGCCGCGTAGACTCCTTCGCTCATCTGCAAACCCAGCCGGGCGCCGGCTTCAAGCGCCATCTGCCGGTAGCTCTTGGCATAGGCCGCGGTCATATCGATAAAACGCAAGCCGAACCGCTGCTCTTCCGGCCCAACCAATGGGTTCTGCCCCTGCAAGTTGATGTGATCTTTGATGACCACGAGCCGGCCTTGCCCGTAATCCAGATTGATACCGCCGGCCGCGTTGGTCAGCACCGCCGCTTTTACTCCCATCCGCGCCAGCACCCGCATGGGGAAGACCACGCTCTGCACGGGATACCCTTCATACAGGTGAACACGCCCTTGCATGATCGCCACCGGGGCGTCGCCAATTTTCCCCAGAACAAGCTGCCCCGCGTGCCCCACAGCGGTGGACTGCGCAAAATGCGGGATCTCCTTGTAGCCGATGCGCACCGCGTCGGTGATCTCGTTGGCAAAATCGCCCAGCCCCGAGCCCAGCACAATCACGACCAGCGGCTTCACCGGGCTTTGTGAGGCGATGAATTTCGCCGCATATTCCGCTTGCGTAAATTCGTCCGTATGGATGATGTTCAAGTGGCAATCCCTCTCTGATCACGTCAGCGCGGTGCGAAATTGAAATTGTAATGCTATAGTTCGATATCCATGTCATCCTCACGCGCGCTCAAGACTGTATGGTTGTTCCTGTTCGCGATTTGTACCACACTTCCAGCCACATCCTGGTCGCAAGCGAGTAAGCCGCCTCAGATTGCAGGACATCCCGGCTCACGAAAGCAATCCGGCGCCCCGGAGCAGAAAGCCGCGCGCTACCTTGAGTCGATCCGCAAGCAGCCGCTCCTTCTGCATGCTTTCCTGGCGCAAATGCCGAAGGGCGGAGACCTGCACAACCACCTTTCCGGCGCGGTTTATGCGGAGAGTTTCATTCGTTGGGCCGCCGAGGATGGGCTGTGCGTCGACCGCGGCTCGCTTTCATTGGTTGCGCCGCCCTGCGATCCCGCGGCCGGTAAGCCGCCGGCCACCGCAGCTTTCGCGGACTCCACGCTCTACGGCCATCTGCTCGATGCTTTTTCCATGCGTCAGTTTCATCCTGGTCCGGAATCAGGACACGACCACTTCTTCGCCACCTTCGGGAAATTCGGCGCAGCCACCAACAACCACACCGCGGAGATGCTGGCCGAAGTCCGCGAGCGCGCCGCTGAGGGCCATCTGCAATACATGGAGCTGATGTTCAACCCCGATGGCGGCGCGGCAGCGCGCCTGGGTATGCAGCTCGGCTGGAACGACGATATGGCGCTGATGCGAAACAAGCTGCTGTCCGGTGGGCTGCCCCAGATCGTCGGTAACGCCAGCAAGTTTCTCGATGAGACAGAGAAGAAGGTAAATGATGAGCTGCACTGCGGTGGTCCCGGGGCGCTTCCCGGCTGCTCCGTTCAGGCTCGATATCTTTACCAGGTTGCTCGCGGACTGCCCAAAGAGGCCGTCTTTTCCCAAATTCTTGCCGGATTTGAGATGGCGTCGAAAGATCCCCGCGTGGTTGGCCTGAATCTGGTCATGGCTGAGGATTGGTACGTCCCCATCCACGATTTTCGCCGCCACATGGACATGCTTGATTTCCTGCACGGACTTTACCCCAAGGTCCATATCACTCTCCACGCGGGCGAGTTGACGCAGGACCTGGTTCCACCGGAAGAGCTGTTCCACATCGGCATGTCAATCTTCAAGGGGCATGCCGAGCGCATCGGCCACGGTGTTGATGTTATGCAGGAGCTCCATCCCTGGGCGCTCCTCCAAAAAATGGCTTCGCTGAAAATTCTGGCCGAGATCTGCCTTACCAGCAATGACGTGATTCTGAATGTCTCCGGTGCACGACACCCTTTGCCCATTTACCTGAAATCTGGTGTGCCAGTTGCTCTCGCCACCGATGACGAAGGCGTCTCCCGCGGCGATATCACTCAGGAATACCAGCGTGCTGCAGAGACCTACGGGCTGAGCTATGTGCAATTGAAAGAGTTCGCCCGCAACAGCCTGGAATACAGCTTTCTTCCTGGCCGAAGCCTGTGGTGGAATCACAGTGCCCGCAAAGCTAAGGAATGCGACCGTGATATGCCCTCTGCCGAGAGCATCTCCGCCGGATGCCGGCTGTTTCTCTCGGAAAATGAAAAAGCGCGCCAGCAATGGGAGCTGGAAAAGGAGCTTTTGCGTTTTGAAACTCTGTTTTCAGTGACGCCGCCCGTGCTTTTCTAGTTTGCTCGGGAATTTTTACCAACGCCCATTGACAGTCCGTCTACAATAGACGGGATTTTCCCAGACTGAAATTTTCATCTCCGTTGCAAAGGACCTCATGTCACGATTTGCAGGGCTGCTGGGCATCGCCGTCTTCCTGTCGCTCGCGTATCTCTTCTCTACCAATCGCCGCGCCATTCGACTGAAGACCGTGCTCTGGGGACTGGGCCTGCAATTTCTCTTTGCCTGGATCGTGCTCCGGTTTACTTTCGGACAGCAGGCGCTTGAGAAGGCAGGCGCCGGCGTGAACAAGCTGCTGGCGTATTCCTTCAAGGGCTCAACGTTTGTATTCGGAAATCTGGGCTACCCGGCCGATCCCAATGCGCATCTGCCATTCCTTGATCCCGGGACCTCCAAACTGGGGTTCATCTTCGCTTTTCAGGTTTTGCCGACCATCATCTTTATTTCTGCATTTTTTGCCCTTTTGTATCACCTCGGAGTCATGCAGGTGATCATCAAGGCCATGGCGTGGGTGATGAACCGGGTCATGGGCGTCAGCGGCGCAGAATCTCTGAACGTCGCGGCTTCCGTCTTCATGGGACAAACGGAAGCCCCGCTCACCATCCGCCCTTTGCTGCCCGAGTGCACGCGCTCAGAGCTGATGACCATCATGACCGCGGGCATGGCGCACGTCTCCGGCGGAATCATGGCGGCCTATATCGGGTACGGCATTAAGGCCGAACACCTCCTGGCTGCCGTGATCATGACTGCGCCCGGCACCATCCTGATGGCCAAGATGCTGGTGCCTGAGACCGAGCATCCCAAGACCGCCGGCACGGTTGAGATCGCGAAAGAGGAGATGCACAAGGATTCCAACATCCTTGGGGCCATTGCCCGCGGCACCATCGACGGCGGCCAACTGGCCTTCAACGTTGCGATCATGTTGATCTCGTTCCTCGCGTTGATCTACCTGGTCAACGGAATCATGGGCTGGACGCACCAGCATGTTTCCTGGTTCCCGGCCAGCATCCAGCAGGTTTTGGCATTCATCTTTTCGCCCGTTGCCTGGCTCATCGGCGTCCCCGGCAAGGACGTGGGTACCGTGGGCAGCCTCCTCGGCACGCGCACCGTGATCAACGAGCTGGTTGCCTACTCTGATCTGGGCGCAAAGGCTGCGTTGCTCGATCCGCGCTCCTTCACCATTGCGACCTTTGCGCTCTGCGGCTTCGCCAACTTCAGCTCCATTGGCATCCAGATTGGCGGAATCGGAGCACTGGCGCCCAACAAGCGTGACCAGCTCGCCAAACTCGGCTTCCGCGCCATGATCGCCGGGACCATGGCCAATCTGATGTCGGCTTCCATCGTTGGACTGCTGCTGCGCAGCTGAATGGCTCCAGCCCTTTCAAACGAATATCGGGCGTCTTGACTTCAGAGCCTTCGTGGGACGTAGGTTGTATAATTCTCCGGCTCGAATCATCCTGCACGGAATCTGAGGGGGAATATGCGGCTCAAACCATTTATTGCGCTCGTGATCGCCTGTCTCTCCACCTTGACCTGGGGCCAAAACACCAAAATCGGCGTCATCACATCCTTGACCGGCAGCCAGGCGGCCTTTGGCGAGGCGCACAAGAACGGCTATGCCATCGCGCTCGATGAGATCAACGCCAAGGGCGGGGTGCTGGGCAAGAAGCTGGAGCTCGATTTCTACGACGATCAGAGCAAGCCCGACCAGGCGGTGCAGGGCGTCTCCAAGCTGGTGGACCAGGACAACGTTCCCATGGTCCTCGGTTCGTATTCGAGCGAGAGCACCAAAGCGATCATTGGCGCGGTCACGCAGCGCGAAACCCCGCTGATCATTCCTACGGCGACGGCAGACAACGTGATGGATTCGAAATCGCCCTGGGTGTTCCGCATCTGCGCCGGCGCCAATGACTATGCCAGGGCGACCATTGCCTTCCTGAAAGCCAATGGCGCGCCCAAGAGCATCGCCATCGTGTATGAAAACACGAACTTCGGCCAATCGAACATGAAGGCCATGAGCGCGGCTGCCAAAGAGGCCGGGATGAATGTAGTCGCGGCTGAATCCTATGAAGCCAAGTCGCCGGACTACAAAGCCGTTCTGCAGCGCGTGAAGCAGGCGAATCCTGACGTGATTTACTTCTGCTCCTACCTGCTGGACGCAACCACGCTCATGCGCCAGTCCCGCGAAGTTGATCTCAATCCAAAATTTTATACGTCAGCCGGCACCGGCTTTGCCGCTGCTGAATTCCCCACGGAAAAGGGCGCAGGCAAGAACGCCGACTATACCTTCTCCGTTTCACAGTGGCTGCCCACAGCCAAATGGCCTGGAGGGAAGGAATTCGACGAGGAATACTTCAAGCGCTACAAGTCGCATCCGCAATATCACGCCATGCAGGCGTATGCCGCGTTGAAGACCGCCGCCCAGGCGATCAACAACGCAAAGTCGCTCGATCCGGCAAAGATCCGCGATGCCATCAAGAACCTGAACCTGTCCATGACCCCATTCGGCCCTATCAAGTTTGACAATGGGCAGAACCAGCATCCGGTGCTGATCACGCAGATTCAGCAAGGCCAGTACAAGGTGGTATTCCCGGCCAGCGCGGCAGAAGCCAAGCCGGTGATCCCCGCACCGGCCTGGTCCAAGCGGTAACGCGGGGGTTGCTTGATTCGCTTCCTGCAAGCCTGTGCTGACGGCCTTTTGACCGGAGCGCTCTACGCTCTGATTGGCATGGGTCTGGCCCTGATTTTCGGCGTCATGCGCATTGTCAATTTCGCGCATGGGGCCTTTCTCATGGTCGGCATGTACGCCACGTGGGTGCTCTTTGAATATTCCGGACTCAACCCGTATTGGGGCTTCCTCCCGGCCGGAATCTTCATGCTGGCTTTCGGCTGGCTGATCTATGCGCTGCTGATCCGGCCGGTGCGCAACCGCTCCCACTTCATGCAGATCCTGATGACTACCGGGATCGGTCTTATCCTGACGGACGGCGCGCAGCTCATCTTTCACGCCGACTATCACCAGACCAACATCGCTCTGGTGAATCGCGGCGTGCACCTGGGGCCGTTCGGAGCCAATGCTGCTGAAGTGCTTTCTTTTGTCATTGCGGTGGCCTTCGTTGTAGGGCTGCGGTCGTTTGTGGTGCGCAGCCGCACCGGACAGGCGCTGCGCGCCATCTCGCAGAACCCGGAGATCGCGCCGCTGATGGGGATCAATCTCGTCCGCATCCAGGGCTTCAGCTTCGCTCTGGGAACGGCCCTCGCGGGCGTCGCCGGCGGCCTGCTCTTGCCCCGGCTGTATCTCTTCCCCGGCGTCGGCGAAGACTACACCACCAAGGCCTTCGTCATGGTGGTGCTCGGCGGCATGGGTTCGATTGAAGGCGCGGCCTTTGGCGGCCTGGTGCTTGGAGTTACTGAGAGCCTTGTCAGCCTCAGGTTCGGGAACCAGTGGGCCTTGATCGCTGACTTCATCTTCTTTTTGCTGGTTTTGTCCTTCAAGCCCAGCGGCATCTTCGGGAGGCAGCGCGCATGAACCTCCTGAAAAGCTGGAAATTCTGGGCGCTTGTAGCCGCCACGCTCGTCTGGTCGCGTATGCCGTGGCTGGTCCAGAACAACTATCAACTCCAGGTGCTCTTTCGCATCACGCTGTTTGCCGCCCTCGGGCTCGCCTGGAACCTTGTGGGCGGTTACGCGGGACAGCTCTCACTCGGGCACGTAGCATTCTTCGGCATTGGCGCGTATGGTCTGGCGCTTTTCCACCAGCTCTCGATTCCGCTGTGGCTCTGCCTGGTCCTGGCGGGCGTGGTATCAACCCTCGTGGCCGGCCTCATCGGCATCATCGCTTTTCGGCTGCGCGGCCCGTACTTCACCCTGGCCACCATAGCGTTCGGCGAGGTCCTGCGCCTCACCGCGACCAATTCCGACTGGGCCGGCGGCGCCATCGGGCTCACCGTGCCCGCCCTCTTTCATGGCCGGACGTTCTGGCGCCAGTTCTACCTCGCTTCGGTTGCCCTCACGGTGATTGCATTTATCGTGAACTACTGGGTCTCGCAGTCCTGTTTCGGCTATTACCTGATGGCGATCCGTGAAGATGAGGACACCGCCAGCGCGGTTGGGATCAACACCGCGCGATCGAAATTATGGTCGCTGCTGCTCAGCGCTTTTCTCACCGCGCTCGCCGGTGCGCTCTATGCCAGCGCTTTTCAGTTCATCATCCCTGATAGCGTTCTGACGCTCGAAATATCGGTGCAGATAGCCATTATCACCATGCTGGGTGGCGCTGGTACCCTGCTCGGTCCCATTGTGGGCGCGGCGCTGCTCCTGAGCGCCCAGGAAATCTTCAAGAACCAGTTCCGTGAGAGCCATCTGCTTATCTATGGCGTTTTGATCGTTCTGATAGTCCTTTTCCTGCCTGAAGGCGTGGTCGGAGGTCTGGAGCGGCTCTTCCGCCGCAAACCCAAGGCGCCCGCTTCAGCCAAGCAGCAACCGGCGCTTGGAGGCGCCGCGCAATGACGCCGGTCCTTGAACTCCAGAACGTAACCAAACGCTTTGGCGGCCTGCGCGCGGTGAAAGGTGTCTCGCTCACTATGAACGCGGGCGAAATCCTCTTCATCATCGGCCCCAACGGCGCCGGCAAGACCACGGTCTTCAACCTGATCAGCGGCTTCCTTCATCCCAACGAAGGGACTATCCGCTTCCTGGGCCAGGACATCTCCCGCATGGCCCCGCATCGTGCCGCGCACCTGGGCATCGGGCGCACCTTCCAGATCGTCAAGCCGTTGCCGAGTCTCACCGTGCTCGAAAACGTGATGCTGGGCGCGTTCATGCACACGCGCAGCCTGCGCCACGCGGAAGAGGAGTCGGCCAAGATTCTGGATTTTCTCCAGATGTCGCACTTAAGCAAGTTTCTGGCAGCCGGGCTGCCGCTCGCTGCGCTCAAACGTCTGGAGATCGCGCGTGCGCTCGCCACTAAGCCAAAGCTCATCCTGCTCGACGAAGTTGTTTCCGGCCTCACCACCAGTGAGGCCCTGGCGCTGGCCGCGCTGGTCAAGCGACTCCCCGAGTGGGGCGTGAGCGTGGTTGGCGGCGTAGAGCACGTGATGCAGGTGGTGATGAAGATTGCTGACCGCGTGATTGTGCTCGATTATGGGGCCAAGATCGCTGAAGGTCTTCCTGCGGACGTGGTGAAAAAACCGGAAGTCATCGAAGCCTATCTCGGCCCGAAGTTCAAGGAGCTGACGCAGTGAGCACTCCAGGGACAGTCACGCCCAATGGCGGTGCGCTGCTGGACGTCAGCAACGTGACCGCATTCTATGGCGATCTTCAGGCCCTGTTTGGCGTCTCCATCAAGGTCAATGCTGGCGAGATCGTCACCCTGATCGGGGCCAACGGAGCAGGGAAGACGACGCTCCTCCGCGTTATCTCCGGCATGAAGCGCCCGGCCGCGGGTTCCGTGCGCTTTTCCGGCGAAAATGTCTCTCGCATTCCTGCTCATGAGATGGTCGCTCGCGGTGTCAGCCACGTGCCGGAAGGCCGTCAGGTCTTTCCTTTCATGACGGTGAAAGAGAACCTCTCTCTCGGCGCATATAGCTCTCGCGCACGCGGTCACCTGAAGCAGCTATTGGAAGAGCAACTCGGATTGTTCCCGCGTCTTTCAGAACGCCTGAACCAGCTTGCCGGGACGCTTTCCGGCGGCGAACAACAGATGGTCGCGATTGCCCGCGGCCTGATGGCGCAACCCAGGCTGTTGCTGCTCGATGAGCCTTCACTCGGCTTGGCGCCCAAAATCGCGGAAGAGGTATTCGAGAAGATACAGGATGTCCGCCGCAGCGGCATTACCATGCTGCTGGTGGAGCAGAACGTGGTCAGCAGCCTCAGCATCTCCGATCGCGGCTACGTTGTGCAGAACGGCACGGTTGTGATGGAAGACACAGCCAAAAACCTGCTCACAAATGAAACTGTCCGTGCCGCCTATCTGGGCCTGTGATCGTGGCGGCTGCATCCAATTACGTAAATCGCAAAAATCTGGAGAGCACCTATGAGCACGCAAAAAATCGTCGAGCTTCCCCGGCGCATGATGGCAAGCGTCAGCCCGTTAGCGGGTCAGGTGATGCGCGAATTCGAACAGCACTCCGATGAGGTCCTTGAGCAGAAGCTTCAGCGATCCATTGAGACATTTCGTTCCTACCGTGACACGCCGTTTGCCGAGCGCGCGCGCATGATGCTGCGGGCCGCCGAAATCCTGGAAGCGGAAAAACAGAGATTTGGCGAGCTTATGGCCCGCGAGATGGGGAAGACCTTGAAGTCGGCGGTCCAGGAAGCCGAGAAATCAGCTTTCGGCTGCCGCTTCTACGCTGAAAATGCCGAGCGTCTCCTGGCGCGTGAAGACGCGAAGACCGCCGCGAGCGTGAGCTTCGTTCTCTATCAGCCGCTGGGGCCGGTGCTGGCGATCATGCCATGGAATTTTCCCTTTTGGCAGGTCTTTCGTTTTGCCGCGCCGGCGCTCATGGCCGGCAACGTCGGCCTGCTGAAGCACGCCTCCAACGTTCCCGAGTGCGCGCTGGCGATCGAAGAGATATTCCGCCGCGCCGGATTTCCTGCAGGTTGTTTCCAGACGCTGCTCATCGGCTCGGACCGCGTCAGCCGCGTCATTGCCGATCCGCGCATCATGGCGGTGACTCTCACCGGCAGCGTTGGCGCGGGCGCCAGCGTAGCCGCTACGACCGGCAGGGAGATCAAGAAAACGGTGCTTGAACTCGGCGGCAGCGACCCGTTCATCGTCATGCCCAGCGCCGATCTTGACCGCGCCGTCGCCACCGCTGTCCAGGCGCGGGTGATCAACAACGGGCAATCCTGCATCGCCGCCAAGCGCTTCATCGTCGACGAGACGATCTACGAGAGCTTCGCGCAAAAGTTTGTTGAGCTCATGGCCAGGCTGAAGGTTGGTGATCCCATGGACCCGGCAACTGATGTTGGTCCACTCGCAACCGAAGATGTGCTTCATGGCCTGGAGGAGCAGGTGACTCAGACGGTCAAGATGGGCGCTCGCGTGTTGCTGGGAGGCAAGCGCATGAAGCGGCCAGGCCATTTCTTTGAACCCACAGTTCTGGCGGACATTCCCCCGGGCTCGCCCGCGCTCGATGACGAATTATTCGGCCCAGTGGCCTCTCTGTTTCGCGCCCGCGGCATGGCACACGCAATCGAGATCGCTAACAACTCGAAATTCGGGCTCGGCGCCTGCGCCTGGACCAATGATCGGGCTGAGCAGGAGATGTTTATCAGCCGTATTGAATCCGGACTGGCTTTCATCAACAGCATGGTCGCATCCGATCCGCGCATTCCGTTCGGAGGGGTTAAGCGGTCGGGCTACGGGCGCGAACTCAGTCATCATGGTATCCGCGAGTTCGTGAATATCAAGACTGTCTCAGTTCAGGAGATGAGTTCCGAAAAGCGCACGCAAACTGAGTAGCCGTGCAAAAACAAACGGCCGGGCACCGAAACACGGTATTTTCGCTGGCGCGCGGTGTCCAGCCAAGTTACCTGCGTCGGCGCCCGGCCCTTTGCCGGAATTTGCACTCCGGTCAATACCGTTCGACAACCTTTTCAATCAATGGAAGTTTGTTGTACGCGAGTATCCAAGAAGCCCGGGCAGGATTAGCGCCGCAGAGGCAGGAAGCTTGCTGGGATATCTGGCAACGAAGCGGGAACCATCTGCTCGCGCTCAAAACACGCGGCACTTGCATAGAACGCCTGGCGTGTTTCGACGTAACCGAGAGGGTGGTTTCCGCCCGTGGTGAAGGCGGTCCGAATCAACGCGTGACCGAGCTGTCCGGGAACAACGTAGTTGAATTCGACTGTGACGATCGGGGGAATGTCATCGTAGGGATTGGGATCGTAGGAATCCGTGGAACAGAATGCTGTTCCGGCCAGAAAAAGCATGAGGCCAAGCACAATGCTGCGGAGATAACGATGACCGAGCAGAGAAACGCTCCTTTGCCCCTGCCTCCCGGGGTTTCCGAAAGGCAAATCCAATCAAACAGAATATAACAGACTCCGGGAAGCCGTGAAAGGCTCCGAGTGCGAGTCCCAGTCATGAAAGTCTTCGTCGGTCCTTCCGGGGCGTTGTTGACCCTCGCGCGGGCAGATCGGAAATGCTGGACTCGCGCCTGAAACCGTCCTATCTTTGATGGAATATGCGCACCTGGGCCTTGGTTCTGCTACTTTCCGTATTGTCCCCGATTGGCCGGCTCCATGCTCAGGGCCCAGGTTCCACCGATGAAGTCTTTCGCCTCGACGTCCGCGTAGTCCAGGTGGACGCACAGGTCCTGGACAAGAAGACCAGGCATGTCGCGCCGGCCCTCAAACAAGAGGACTTTCTCGTCTATGAAGACGGCGTTGCCCAGAAGGTCACGTCTTTCAGCCAGGACAAGCTGCCGCTCTCCGTGGTGATTCTGTTTGACCTTACTGACAGCGTGCGTCCCGTGCTCCAGCAGTTGGCCCAGGGCGCGCTGGAGGCTCTGCAGCATCTGAAACCTGAAGACCAGGTTACAGTCATGGTCTACGCTGCGGCGACGAAGGTGCTGCAGGAGGCCACCACGGACCGCTCGCTGGCCGTTGCGGCAATCGAAAAGGCCGGCCGCATGGAGAGCGATGAGGCTGCTTACTTCAATGAAGGGATTTTCCAGGCAGCCGGGAAGTTGGCGGAAGCGAATTCCGCGACCCGGCGCGTCATTATCTGGCTCACTGACGACGTGCCCAACATTCCATCAGAGGCCGAACTGCCTGCCCGCTATCGCCGGAGTTTGAACGGCGCCATGCCCCACACGCAAAAGGAAGCGCTCGACCAGTTGCTGCGCACCGGCACCGTCGTTTGCTCGCTGGTCAAGCAGAGCGATAAATCGGTGGATGGAGAGCAGCGCCTGAACTCCCATCCTGTCGATCGCATGCTGCACCCTCCAGGCGAGGTCTACAAATATGCCGCGGCCACCGGCGGACAGGTGATCGAGTACAAAAAGAAAGAACTGAAGGACAAACTAGCCGCGCTCATTGACGATCTGCGCATGCGATACAGCCTGGCGTATCATCCCTCCGTTCAACGACCGAAAGGGAAGTACTGCACCATCAAAGTGAAGCTGGCGCCGGACGCAAAAAAGTCGCTCGGAAATGTCCTGGTAGAAGCCAGGCAGGGTTACTACCGGTAGGTAGTCCACGCTACGCGCGTTTCAGAACATAAATTACCCACGGCGCGATCCTGGTTTCGTTCACCCACGCATAAGGCTCATCGCCGTGGGCCAGTGGTTTCAGCGTTTCGGCAACCTCAAGGTTGGCCGCTTTGAAGATCTCGCGGTATGTCTCATCGGTGCAGACAATGTCTTCCACCGGCCTTTGGTCGGAGTGATCGGTCACGATGATGAGCACGCGGTCGCCGCTTCTGGCCCGTGCGTTGTCAGGGAATACTGTGGCTGTGAACGACGCCCAATCGTGCAGGTAGATTTCCGGAGACGAAAACACAACCGCCATTGCTCCATTCGATTTCAGCAGTTTCGCAAGCTCACAGAAGATCTGTTTTTTCTTTACATTAGAGATATTATCGAAAGTAAAAGCTGAAAGGATAAGATCAAAACTCCCGTGCTCAAGCTGCTCAAAATTGTCTTCCGGCACAAGACGGTAATCGCCGGTTGCATCTGTGCTGCGGGCCAGAGCCAGCATCTCTTCGGAAATATCCACGCCGGTCACCTGGAAACCCAGCTTCTCGAGAAAGCGGGTCGATCTTCCGGTGCCGCAGCCGAAATCAAGCGCTCTGCTGCCTGAAACATGCCGGCCCAGAATTGCCGGTAGGTCACGGTACGCCAGATAGTAGGTATTGGCGAATTCCAGCCGGGCGTAAGCATCTGCTCGGGTCGCATCGGCGTAACAATTAGCGAAATCCATGTGGCGGTCCTCACTCCGCCGAGCGATTACCAGTTCGGATATTTTGCCCTGATCTTCTCGTAGAGCGGCGAGGTGCTTCCGTGCTTCTTGTGATAGTTCAGCACCTGCCGTTCGCGAGGCGTGGGCCAGTTCTGTCCGGAAGCGACCCGCTGCGGCATCTTGTTTTCAACTTCCTGCAAATTCTGGATTCGGTCACGGGAGAGGGTGATCTGCGCTCCCCTGGGCGCTACCGTTGCGATAATGTGGTTCTTATCGCGGCGCAGCGAGCGCGCCTCGGCCTGGAAGGTCTTGTCCTGTCCCTGGAAGTTCCGGTATTGAATGGCGACAGAGCCGGCAGGCGGCGGGCCAGATTGGCCGGCGCCGGAGCTGGAACCCCATCCCGCAGGCCTGCCTTGCGGAGGTTGAGCCGGGGCGGCGCCCCATCCTGAAGGTTTGCCCTGCGGCGGCTGTGCTTGCTGCGGCGGCTGCGGCGGTTGCGATTGCACGTCGCTTGAACCCAGGCTCGGGTTGAAGTTCTGGCATATTGGATTCAGGCAGCGGACCTCATTTCCCACCTTGCGGGCGCCAGGCGTTCCGCACGCCGGACATCTCTCGC
This sequence comes from Candidatus Angelobacter sp., assembly GCA_035717005.1. GTDB lineage: Bacteria > Acidobacteriota > Terriglobia > Terriglobales > Acidobacteriaceae > Angelobacter. The sequence goes on along the minus strand of DASTJB010000052.1, from coordinate 13,188 downwards.
CACCGATAATGTTCTTCAAGGCATTAAAGAATCCCATGACTCTCCCTCAATTGAGCAAGCACTCAGGGGGACGGTTGAATCAAACGAGCTTCCGCTTTAGCGGCCAAGCTCTTCCATAACCCCCATCTACAGGCGGCCGCCCTCTCTCACGGGCATTTTACCGGCCGCTGCTTCTGGGACTGAAGAGAAGGCTGTCGGGCGCGTAGCTTGCGACAGCCTGACAACCGTCCCCCTGAATGCTTGAGTACTCCTTTCCCTTTGCCAGATGAAAAACGGGCTTTCGATGGTGCCGCGCCGGATCAGACGCTGCCGGTGCACCAATGACGGCAGGCCCATTGCGCGCAACTCGGCATAGCTGATGCGCCGGAAATGGCCCTTCTTATGCCCTCCGAAGACGCAGGCCAGTACCTCTTCCGCCAGCCAGCGATCCAGAAGACGAATCTGACGCTCGTCATCTACGTGTCTCAGATAGTAGTCCAGGATCGCGACGTTGCGTAATCCGCGATCGATGGTTTCTGCGGCCAAGACGGCCAGGGCGCGGGCTTTCTCGGCCGGCACCGTGATTTTCTTCCATCGCCGGCGCGCTCTGCGAAATGCGAACCGGAACAGGTTCTGGATCTTGCGCAGCTTGTCACGCGAAAGAGACACCGCTCCGTCAGAGCGAAACAACAGACCGAGATGGCGAAATTCGGTCGCTTGCGAGAATTCCGGGTCGGCCGGCACAGGAGCCGCGCAGATCGCTAGATCCATGCTGTGACTCGGCTTCATGGCGAGCTTCAGGCCGTCCAGCGATGATTCGAGTGCCTGCCGGGCAGCGCACGCCTGCTCACGCTTTGAGGCAAGCAGGAGGATGTCATCGGCGTAGCGGAAATAGTGAACGCCGGGAACGCTTTCGATCCGGCGGTCCATTGCCGTGAGGTAGATGTTCGCGAACAGGCATGCAATTGCGGAACCGAAGGGAATACCCCGCCTCGCCGTGCAGCCCTGAAGCTCCTCCTGATATTGGAACCGTATGCGCTGAACCAGAATCTGAAACAGATAATCGCTCGGGTCGACCAGCTCTGCCATTTGCGCGATCAGAATCTCATGGTCAACGCTCGCGAAGTAATCGGCAATATCGCGCTTTATAAGATAGAGTGGACCATCTGCTGAGCGCATGACCTTCGCAATTTGCGCCTGACATTGGTCCAGTCCATAGCCGAAGACCCGATAAGCATAAGAATTCGAAGAAAACCACGGGTCCAGCTTGCGGCTGAGCGCGCGATAAAGCATCAGGTCGACAATGCGCTCTTCCCAGGGCGAGATATATAGAGTACGTTGCTTGCCGTTGAAGTTATAGCGCAGCGCTACTGCCGGGCGGAAGCGGAACTGCCGCCGCTGAAGCGAACGATGGAGCGAGTCCAGCCCGCGCAGGCCACGGGCGGCAAAATCATAGAGGGTCCTGCCGTCAGTCGAGGTCGAAAGCGCCTTGCGCCAGTGAAAGAGCGGCTTGGTGTAAATGCGCACGGCAGCCCGGCATAGCTCGGCTTCGCTGTATACGTGCTTCCAGCACAGAGGCTGGGAAAATGAGATGGCGGAGCGGCCGGACATTTGGCGGAGTACTTTGTACTCCAAAGCACCGCCGACTGCAATGGGCCAGCAGGGATATCACACTCAGGAGTGAGCCGTGGCGGCTGCGCGCCGGCCCCCGGACCTGGAACTGGACGCACACCGGTGTGCGCGGGCGGCAAAGAGCTGGAATGCCTTTACCGGATCTGAGGTGCGGAAGTTGGTCCGGCAGCGGGAGCACACGAAAGTTCCACCGTTGCTTCGGGCACTGTCAAAAATCAGCGTCGGTCCGTGAACGATGGTGGGCGGCGTGTCTCTCATTCGGTAGCGTTCCTAGCCTAGATTCTACGCCTCCGGTAACGGTAAATCAGCAAAGCTTCGTGGTCTGACGCTTGTTGGCACCGGAACTTCAAGTAAACTGGGTTAAGGTCCCTTGGGGGAATATTCAAGTTGAGGTTCGACGCGCTGAAGCCTTTGGTGAGGTTCATAAACAGCCATCCCAGAAGGGTTTTGAGCTACAAACGTGCGTTTTTCCCCCGAATGTGGTACCTTAAAGACGCGTTCGAAAAAGAGTTTGTTGGATCTTCTGCAAGAGCCTCTGCTACCTGCCGAAAATCAAGAATTCTTTCCAGCGTCAAAAAAATCAACACATTAGGAAAAAAGCAAAATGGAACAAGGAACAGTTAAGTGGTTCAACGCCGCTAAGGGATTTGGTTTTATCTCACGCCAGAACGGGGAGGATGTCTTCGTGCATTTCTCCGCGATCCAGTCTGACGGATACCGCAGCCTGCAAGATGGCCAGGCGGTTGAATTCACGGTGACCAAGGGAAAGAAAGGCTGGCAGGCAGAGAACGTTCGCGCTCTCTAGTCCTACAAGTTTTCTGAAACAAAAAGGGCAGCTTAGGCTGCCCTTTTGATTTTGTCGCTTCACTCCAAACGTTTTGCTGTCGCTTCGCTCCAAACCGCTTGCGATTTGGGCAATCTTTCAGCGGTTATCGCGACGCTCGGCGCGGTGACTGGGTAAAGCTGTTTCTGCCTGGCGCGCAGTGATCATGGGTGCGGGAATGCGTATGCCAAGATAGAGCCGGGCGGCCAGTATTCCGCCCAGCAGCGGCGCTACGATGAAGAGCCAGAGCTGATCAAGCGCCCATCCGCGCACCCAAACGGCCGGGCCAATGCTGCGCGCAGGGTTGAATGAGCCGTTGGTAATCGGGATACCCGCCAGGATGATCACGGTGAGAATCAGGCCGATAGGGATTCCCGCGAAGCCGGCCGGCGCGCGGTCATCGGTTGCGCCCAGAACGGTGAAGACCAATAGCATGGTGAGAAACATCTCGGCCACGAAACATGCCCACATGGTGTAGCTGCCGGGAGAGTGCTCGGCATAGCCATTCGCTGCGCCGGCCAGTGAGGCGAGTGATCCGCCGGGAGCATGGGTCGCCAGGAAAAGGACAACGCCGGAAGCAAGAATCCCGCCAATACACTGGGAAATCCAGTAGCCCACGGCTTCCTTGCCGCCGATCCGCCGCGCTGCCAGCATCCCCAGAGTCACGGCGGGATTGATGTGGCATCCGGAGACCGGTCCGACCGCATAAGCCATCGCCAGCAGCGACAAGCCAAATGCCATGGCGACGCCGACGTTACCAACTTTTCCACCTGCAATCACAGCAGTCGTGAGCCCGGCAAAGACCAGGACAAAGGTTCCAAACAGCTCGGCGGCGTACTTCATGCGACTTCACCTCTCAATGTGTCAGATTCCGGGGCCCCGCACTCTCCGAACCTGTTCACCAACAAAGGCGCACACAAGATTCGCAAACAGATTTTGGGAGGTGGGTCAGCGGGCAATTTTACATGGCAGTCCTGCTTTTGGCACGTACATGTGTAGGTTCTTCTGCGTAAAGGTCTAAATCCCGTGAAGTACCCAAGGGTTTACGGCTACTCAGAAATAGGCCAAGGCACCATTGGCATCTGTTCGCGAGTTCAGCTCGCTTTATATAGTGCTGGAACTGGGCGCACGTGAGTGACCTCGTAAGCTGCTCTAATTAAACTGTTTACCCGCTGCGAATTCAAATTCTGGAGCCCGGCCAAGTGATAAAGGTCAACAAGAAAATATTCACGATCATCTACCGGCTTACACTTCCGGGAAGCTTGCTGCTGGTATTCTCCTCGCTCTTAATAAGGGTCGGTGTCTTAGCCGACCCGGCTGCGCCTCAAGTCAGATTCTTTCCCCTGGCCGTGTTCGGGATTGGGCTGGGGTTGAGCGCCTTCTTTCGCCGCAGCCGCCTGTTTTTCGCACTTCTGACGCTGGCGCTTGCCCAGGTGACGTTTGCGTGGATTCTTCCGCATCTTTCCCAGGTAAGAACGCAGATTGTCGCGAACGCGCTTGGGATGTTTATTCCGCTGAATCTGCTGGTTCTGGCATTTTTGAAAGAGCGTGGCATTATCTCGCCGGCGGGACGCAAGCGGCTGGCTATCCTCGGCGGCGAAGCCCTAGTCACCGTCATCCTGTGCATTCCTGCATTCCGGCAGGTGGCCTTGCAGTTGGGCCGCGTCTTCGCGCCGCTGGCGCTTTCGAATTGGAGCCGGCTTTCGCAACCGGCATTCACCGCATTCTTACTGGCGGCCGCTATTCTCGTGGTGCTCTTGTTTCGCCGTTACAAGGCGGTTGAAAGCAGCCTGTTATGGAGCCTGGTGGCGGCCTTCATTGCAGTGCGCACCGCTGGAACTACGCATCTTGACGCCGTGTATTTCGCGGCAGGCGGGCTCACGTTGATCGTGGCCCTGATCGAGACTTCGTATGCGATGGCGTACCTCGACGAGCTCACGCAACTCCCGAGCCGTCGCGCCTTGAATGAGGCACTGCTCAAGCTGGGCGACTCATTCACCATTGCGATGATGGACGTGGACCACTTCAAAAATTTCAATGACTCGTATGGACATGCGGCCGGCGACCAGGCGTTGCGGCTCGTCGCTTCGCGCCTGGCGCACATTACCGGCGGCGGACGCGCCTATCGTTACGGCGGGGAAGAGTTCGCGGTGGTTTTTCCCGGCAAGCAGTCGGAGGAAGTATTTGTGTACCTCGATCGGATGCGCAAGGTAATTGAGAATTCTCCGTTTACAGTGCGTGGCCGGGACCGGCGGCGAAAAGGGAAGAGCGGAATCGGACGCGGCACCAAGAAGGAAACGAATGTCACTGTCAGCGTCGGGCTGGCCTCATGTAACGGCGACCATCTCACGCCCGCCGAGGTGATTCGCATGGCCGACCAGGCTCTCTATAAGGCCAAAGCGCGCGGCCGCAACTGTACCGTCACCGCCCGGCTGTCTAAGTCACCGGGAGCGGTGCAGCAGTTGAAGACAGCGCTGAGCGTTTGAGCAGCTAGTAAATAGCAACTCTGTTTAAGCTATGTTAACTGCTAGTTGCTAATTGCTTCTATCCCAGTCCCGCTTCGCGCATACGCTGCGCATGGTTTGAGTAGGAGAGCGCCTGGATGCGGTCGCGATCGAGGCCGAGCGGATTCGGGGTGAAGACGAAATCCGTTCTCCTGGGGATATTGGCGGCTTCGCGCATGAAAAGCTCCTGCACCGGCCGGGCATACTCAGGGTGCTGTTCCAGCTGTTCGCGCAGATAATCCATGCCGTGCACCAGGTGCCGGCCCTCGTCGGCCCGGATGAGCTTGATGCCCTCCAGGAGCCGGGGGAACATTCCGGTTTTGGCCAATAGATCTTCGAAAAATTCATACCCCGTCAGCGCCATCACGCCTTCGACTACGCCCATGTAATGGGCCGCAAAGAGCGTCAGCATCAGGCCCAGTTCGCTCTTGTTGCCATCGGTCAGGGCTGCGCCGATGGCTTCGCCGCGGCGGCGCAGTTCGTCAAGCAGCACCCCTCTATACTCCGGGATCAGATAGGCCGAGGTGTTGACTGTCCCGCAGACTTCCTGGAAGTAGCGTTCAAAGAACTCGGCGTGTTTCACTTCCTCGAAAATCTGGGTGGAGAGAAACATGCGGCGGTCCAGGTCCGGCAGGGCGAGCATGAACCAGGCGAGCGTGTCGGAGACGCTCACTTCGCCCTCATAGAACAATGCGCAGACCTTGATCAGCTGCTCGCGCTGGCCAGCATCGAGCATCTGCCAGTGCGCCTTGTCGTCCGTAAGGTCGATCCTGGCTGGGTCCCAGATGCCCATGACCTTGGCCATGGAATAGAGCTGGCGGGGCGATTTGGTGCTGTGTGCAGCGCTCGACAAGGGACACCTCCGGATGCGCTTACGTTAACAGAAGGGGCTGCGGAATACGAGCGGGCGAGGAAAACATTTTGCGTCGGTGGGCGAGTACAATCATCTGATTCAGCGATCTTTAAATTCAAGGAGGGTACGTTATGGCAGCCCAGCCGCAAACATTTCCGGGACTGAACCAGGCAATCCTGCCCGAGTTCGATCACGAGATGGCCAATACGCGCAAGTCACTGGAGCGCGTTCCTGACAATAAGCTGAATTTCAAGCCGCATGCCAAATCGATGTCACTCGGAGCGCTGGCCACGCACCTGGCGACCATCAATCACTGGACGGACGCGATCATCGGCCAGGATTCTTTTGACGTCAGCACAGCACCGCCGACTCCGGAACTGAAAACGCGCGCGGAAATTCTTGCCTCGTTCGATAACGGCACTGCCAGCGCTCGCAAAGCCATCGCCAACGCCACCGATTCTCAGCTTACCAAGCCCTGGTCGCTTCTCTCCAAAGGCCAGACCATCTTCACGCTGCCGCGCATCGCCGTGCTGCGCAGCTTCATTCTGAACCACACGATCCATCATCGCGCGCAGCTTGGCGTCTATTTGCGCCTCAATGACATTCCTGTGCCGTCGATTTATGGCCCGTCGGCCGATGAAGGAAACATGTAACGCGGTAGCTCAGAGTTGACGGGGCGTGCCGCTCGCGGGAGGGGCGGCCGGGTTACACCATCATTCAAAAACACCACAGGCCTCGGCGTTTACCGAGGCCTGTTTTAAGAGCCCTCTCTGACCGTGTGTTTTCCCCCGAAACCACCAGCCAGATCTTCAATGCAGTGTCATCATCGCAGCGTCATTCAATAACGACAAGAGTACGCCGGTAACAGGCGGGAACGCTTAGTTCGGCCCACAGCGCAATTTGTAATCAGGCGCGAATCATGCAGCCGCGGAAGACGCGCATATCAGCAAAATACCTTATGGGGCGTTCTGGATCTGAGATACACTCTTTTCACGCCTATGACTGCCGCCCTTTAATCCGCCGCCCTTCCTGAGCAACCAACCAAAAATGTAGACGTGTGTTTGCGCGTCGTTCTGAGCATCCGGCCTGATTGACCCGGCCCGCTGGCGCAGCTGCTTAAGCTGCGCCGCGAACTCCGGCACGCAGCGGTTGAAGCCGACGCGAACCTCCGCCGGACGGAAAAGCAACGCTTCAAGAACGCCTGTGAAGATGTGAAGCGGAACCAAAAGCGGAAATGACGGCCAGAGTTGGATGACTACAGATTAGCCGCGATGCTTAGGGCCTCTCGAAATGATACGAAGGCCAACCTGTCGTCCTGGGGGAAGGGGCTCGCGTTCCGACTGCACACCATTCGCGACAGTTCATTCAAGATGAAAGTTAGATGAATCGCCGGAAGGTCATAGACCTCTGCTCGTCCCCGGTTACGAAAGTTTGCCGCCAATTTACTTAGTCCTTACAAAGTCTCAGGCAGAATGTGAATCTAAATGGATCACGCGCCCACTTTGAATCTGCCAATAAATGAGGATGCAAAAGTGCCCCTGGATCATCCTTTCCTGACGGAAGAACCGCAGACCGCCGAAAGGGAGCGGCAGAAACTTTCCCTGAGAAATGCAACTTCCTCTGCGCTTCCCTCATCTCCTATGAATGCAAGCAGACCACAGGAACGCGGTAGCGAAAAGGTAATACGGGTCGAACCAATGGCGAATCACGTAATTGTTCCCAATCAGTTCTATAGAGACGTCCCCAAGTTCACTGGTCTTCCCCAGATGCATCAGTCCATGCTGCGGTCCCTGCTGCGGAACTTGTGGGAAGCCATTTTCCCGGAAAAATTGCCGCCCGTGCGGATTACGGCGCGCCCAGTGGCTGTCCCTGAAATCTGGACCAGGCGGCGGAACAAAAAGGCGACCACCGGCACGCTGATGGTTCACGCCATGGGTATCGGGGCGCTGATCGCCATTTCTCTCTGGCCCCAACACGCCAGCGTGGCGAAACAGGACGAGCATGTGACTCTGATCGCCCCTCCTTTGAGCGATTATCAACCGGTCATGAAGCCCGCAGAGGCAGTAAAGCCGCTGGCCGGCGGTGGTGGTGGCGGCAACGTCGCAAAAGTCTTCGAAAGCAAGGGGCATCTGCCGAAAGTTGCCCCGGAACAGATTGCACCCCCCACAGTTGAGATCCTGAACACCAAGCCGAAACTGGCAGTCGAGGCGACCGTGGTTGCGCCTCCGAACGTGAAGCTGCCGGACAATCCGAACATGCCGAACCTGGGTAATCCAATGTCGGCCAGAGTCAACGGCCCGGCTTCAAACGGAACCGGCGTTGGTGGCGGCATTGGCTCAGGATCCAGCAATGGAGTCGGATCCGGAACCGGTCCGGGACATGGACCAGGGCAGGGCGGCGGATTTGGCGGCGGCATTTATAAGCTGGGCGATATCGGCGTAACTGCACCGGTCGCGAAGTTTACTCCTGAGCCGGACTTCTCCGAAGAAGCGCGCAAGGCCAAGTATCAGGGTGTTGTGGTGCTGGCGGCGATCATTGGCCCCGACGGCAAGCCACGCAACATTCACGTGGTGCGTAGCCTGGGCATGGGCCTGGATGAGAAAGCCATGGAGCGCGTAAGGACCTGGCTCTTCGAACCCGGCAAAAAGAACGGTACGCCAGTAGCCGTGGCCATGAATTTAGAGGTGGATTTCCGGTTGTATTGATAGTCCTGTACTAATCCGCTTATCCACACAGACCGCAAGGAGAGGAAAACCCGCCTCTCCTTCTGGTTTTTTCCGGGAATGTTGCGCCGGGCGGCTTAGTGCCGCCCGGGCTGTGTTTACGAGGTTTACGGGCCGACCGAGGCGGTCGGACGCGTCTCCGTTTTTGCGGGTGGCAGGTTCGGGTTGGTCGACTGCACAGTTGCAGTGCGCGAATGATCGGGCTGGTAGTGATAAACAAAGCTCTTGAACTCGGGATGCAGGAAGTCCGCCCCGAACTTGTACCGTTTCATTTCCTGGAAGGCCTGGTCGGCGCTCCATCCGTCTTCGGTCATGCGATAGACCGCTGTCATGACGCCGGTGCGATGCTTACCGCCAACACAGTGCACATAAACCGGCTGTTTTGCCGGGTCTTCAACCAGTGAGAAGAACAGTTTCAGTTGTTCAGGAGTCGGTGGCGTGCCGGTGGTCGTGGGAATCTGCACGTAGTTCATTCCCTCGCGACGCACCATGTCAGGTTCGTCAGCCTTGCTGTCATGGCTGGTCAGGTTGATTACTGTTTTGACGCCAAGCGCTTTCAGATCGGCGTAGTCCTGGCCTTCTGGCTGCGCGCCGCGAAAGTAATTGGAATTGATCTGCCCGAAGCTCTTGATGTGAACGCTGGGAAGAGCGACGGCAACGTTTGCATTCTTGATTTGATTGTTTTGACTGGTCTGGGCGGTCAGCGGGAAGGAACAAGCAACTGCAACAACCGCGGCAGACAAACGCACAAAGAGCGTTCTACTGCTTAACTGCAAACTACACCTCTACTGCTTTTTGATTCGAGCACCTGAACCGCAGCGGCCGCCGAATCTCGGCGCCCACGTTCTGATCAACCGCGAAGGTCTTGTGGTGATTAACCGTATTGTGACATTTCGATCGATGAGTACGCAACGGTTGCTGATTGAAACCCGGAACATGGAGTAATGTCGCGCCGGACGCCTCAGGCAGCGCCTATTCAGAATGAACTTCGGAAAATAGGGATCCAAGACTTACTTTGTTAGCTGCGTTCCGACCGCAGACTGCAGAGTGGTTGCAGCCTTTGCCGAGATGCAACACTCCCCGGCAGGAATGGGGCTGCCGTGCGGGCAGGTGCGCGGATGGCCCAGAAAGGTGCAGATCCTGTCCGTAGCTTCGGGGGAAAGAATGTGCTCGAACTTGCAGGCCTGCTCTGCCACTTCTTTTTCATCGTGGATCTTGAAGGTTTGGGTGAAAAGTCGCTCCGCCAGGCGGTGGCGGCGGATTACGTCTTCCGCGCGTTTGCGTCCCTTTTCCGTGAAGATGATCATGTGGTCGCCGTGGCCGGTGTAATCGCTGGTCGGCCGGAAAGCCACGTGGCAACGATTCAGTACCTGCTTGTGGGTGTGCGGCTCCAGCGCGTGCTCGGTCAAATCGACCAACCCGACGCTCTGCATGCGCTGCAGGGCTACACGCATGGGAAGCGCGCCTTCAACCTCCACGCGTCCGAGTTCGGCGGGCTCACCGTTTTCCGCCAGCACCCAAAGCTCCTCGAGTACTTCGTCAAACTGCTCCTCATCGGACATGGAATAGATTTCCTGGGCGGCGATCTTTCCGTGATGCAGTTCAAGCCGGCGGTCGGCTAGGCGGGCGACGACGGGATCATGCGTCACCATGATGATCGTCTTGCCCTGCGCGTGCATCTCGCGCAATTTGAGCAGCACCAGCTCTTCGTTCTGAGCGTCCAGGTTGCCCGTCGGCTCGTCGGCCAGGATGATGTGCGGATCATTGATCAGGGCGCGCGCAATGCAGACGCGCTGCTGCTCGCCACCGGAAAGCTGTGAGGGCAGGTGTTCGGCGCGATCGCGAAGACCGACGCGTTCCAATGCTTCAAGGGCCTCATTCTTGTCCGTCATGCTGTGGAAGTACTGCGCCAGCATCACGTTTTCCAGCGCCGTGAGATAGGGAATCAAGTGAAACTGCTGGAAGATAAAACCGATCTTTTCGGCGCGGAAGCGGTTCAGCTCCGCCGCGGACATCCTGGAGACGTTGCTCCCGTGTATACCGATTTCGCCCGAGGTCGGCTGGTCCAGGCAGCCAATCAGGTTAACCAGCGTGGATTTTCCCGACCCGGAGGGGCCCATGATCGCAAGCCACTCGCCCGGAGCCACGGAAAGCGAAACGTTATCCAGTGCGCGCACCTCGACGTTGCTCTTGTACACCCGGCTCACGTTTTTGAGTTCAATGGGCATCTATTCTCCTCGCAGGATCGCTGCGGGCTGTATCTGCTGCAATAGTCTAAGCGGCGCCGTGGATGCAATCAGCGCCAGCACAACGCTGCCCAGCAGGACGGGCGCCAGGAGCACGGGCTGAGGCAGGATGGCAGCTTCAAAATTGGCTCGGCCGATCCAGAACGCGATGCCGCTGCCAAAAACGTACCCGACGACCGCGCCAAGCAGGGCCAGCAATGATGCTTCAGCCGCAAACAGGAAGTTCACGGTGCGATTCGACGCGCCCAGAGCTTTCATGACCGCAAAATCTTTGCGGCGCTCCAGCACCGCGCTGGTGAAGGTAGCGACCATGCATAACATGATCAGTACCACCACAACTGCTGAGGCGGAAAGTACTACAGAACGCGTCTTGCCGACCACAGCGCTCTGCGCCTGTGTGATTTGGCGGACAGGCTTGACCTCTGTTGCGGGAAGAGCAGTGCTGAGCCTGTCGATTATCGCCTGAATTTCGCGAGGGCGCCCGTCGACGCGAATAAGCGCCGTGCTGGGGTGTACGCCGGTCAGCTTCTCAAAATCGCTAAGCGCGAGGTAAACGCGGCTGTCGTCATCTGAACCGGAGCGGAAGACCGTACCTGTCTCTATGGTTGAAACCGCGTTGCCGTAAGCGATCTGCCAGCCGCCGCCCCGTGGCGCTGTCTCTGCAACGCGCGCGCCCACAAGTGCATTGCCGGGGCCGCGATCTTCAAAGGTCCACGACGTATTCAGCTTGCGCAGCTTGCCGAGGTCGGCGCCGCCGATGACCACCGGGCCGCCGTCGTGAAATCGCGCTACGGCGTAAGCCACAGGCAGGACTTCGCCAGTGTCAGGAACGATTTTGTTGAGCGTGGCCAGTTCTTCGCTGGTCAAGACAGCGCCTGTCTTACTCACGATGACGTTTGCGCCAAATCCGCGAAACTCACGGCTCAGCTTGCCCTCCAGATCGGAATAGATCGTGAGCGCGGCCGTGGCAATGGTCGCGACAACCGCCACAGAGGTCAGGGCCGTGAGGGCGCGGTCCTTGCGGACCCAGGCTGCGCGAAGCAGCAATCGGAAGAACAGCTGACGGCGGCTCATGCGTCCCCTCGCAAGACCACCGCGGGATCGAAGTGGACCGCTTTGCGGACGGCGCCCGCGCTGCCCAAAAACGTCACCAGCACCGCGGCAAAGATCACGACAGCCAGCACCACCGGATGAACCACAATCGAGGAGCCAAAGATACTCTGCCCGATGCGATGGGCCAGGGCGGCGCCGGCAACAAATCCCGTCAGCCCTCCGGCCAGCGCCAGGAAGGCAGCTTCGGTGAGAAACAACGCAGCAACAGCAACGTTGCTGGCGCCAAGAGACTTCATCAGTCCGACTTCCTGGCGCCGTTCCAGAATGGTAGCAGCCATGGCGGCTGAGACTGCCAGCGCAGCGGCGACCAGCGCGGCCAGCGTCAGCAGCAGCATGAGCCCGTTCACGCGGGAAAGCACCTTGCCCTGGTTCTGCTCCACCGGGCGTACCTGCTCAACACGGACGTTGGGGAGCGCCTCGCGAATCTGGAAGGCGATTGAGTTCGCATAAGGCGAGCAATACCAGCGGTCGCGCGCGGCCGGCGACATCTTGTTCGGGTCCTTGCGACCGAAGGCATCTTCCGGCTTGGTGAGCGCGCTGACTCTTACCTGGCGCACCGCGTTGGGTTTGCCCAACACCTCCTGAACAACCTGCAGCGGCGCGACAATAGCTTCCTCTTCCGGACCGCCAGTGCTCAGGATCCCGCTCACGGGGAAACTATGTTTCCCAACGAGAAGTGAGCTTCCGATTTGGATCTTCTTTTCGGCAGCCAGCTTGCTGCCAACCAGGACCGTTGGAGCATGAAGGTCAGCCGGATCGGGCTCATCCGCCGGCCAGTTTCCTTCAACTTTCCACCACGGATTGACGGTACGAACGCCGGTAACGAACTGCTGCTTGCCGTAATGCACCGTCTTCGCGAAATAAGTCCCAATCAGCTCGACGCGGGCGTTCGTGGAGTCGCGGCCAAGATCGATCTGCTGCGAAAGGAATGGCGCGTAGCCGTTGATGTTGTGGCCCCAGAAAATGCCTTTGATCTTAGCCAGGTCAGATTCCGGGATGTACGCCCCTTCACTCGCAGGTTTCAAATTGACGCCGCCAATATTGACGTCGAGCGTATCTTCGACAGGCGTGATCACCAGGTTGGCGCCCAGGGTACGCAGCTCCTGGCTGATCTTGTCCCCAATATCGTTTTCCACGGCGATCATGGCCGTGGCAATGCTCATGCCCAGCGCGATTGCCAGCAGGGCTACAGTCTTGCGCCGCTTTTGCCGCCGGAATGATTCGAACAGTAAGCGAGAGAACATTAGCGTGAGAATTGCCCAGCCTGCGCTGCCAGGTCGGTGATGCTGATCACAACTGAATCGTCCTGCTGCGC
>DASTJB010000051.1:0-8208 GCA_035717005.1 Candidatus Angelobacter sp. | reverse complement strand
CCGCTTCTGCTGGTGCGTGAGATGGCGCGGCTGGCGACCCATCGCCAGCTGGTAGCGGAGACTCTGCTGCGCGTGATCCAGCGCGCCGACGAACTCTCTGAGTTCGTGGCGCTCTACTGGAGCGAGGGCAAGCAGCCTCTCTCCGCGCAGGTGAAGAAGGGTCTGGCCGCGGCCTTCACCAAGTTTGACGAGTACGCGCTGGCCAAGTATGACCGCGCCACTCCGGTGAAGCTGCGCGACGTGCTCTTTCTCACGCACGCCAAGCCGGTGGACGCTGCGCAGGCCGGGCTGTGGAAGCGACTGGTCGCCGGTGAGCTGGCCACGCCCGATACCTGGGAGGTGGCGCTCTCTTCGGGCGCCGACAAGCGCGAGGCCTGGGAGCGCCTCCTGAGCGAGAACAAGCTGGGCGCGCTGGCCCTGCTGCGCAACCTGCGCAACATGCAGGAAGCGAAGGTCGGTGAGGATCTGGTCCGCGCCGCGCTGGGCCGCATGAAGACCGAGCGCGTGCTGCCGTTCCGCTTCATCGCCGCTGCGCGTTATGCGCCGCAGTGGGAGCCGGAGCTGGAGCAGGCGATGTTCAAGTCGCTCGAGCTGCAGCTCAAGCTGCCGGGCAAGACCGTGCTGCTGGTTGACGTCTCGGGCTCGATGGACGCGCCGCTTTCGCGCCGTGCCGAGATGCGCCGCAATGACGCCGCTTACGGGCTGGCTGTCCTGCTGCGCGAGATCGCCGGGCAGGTGAGCATCTACACCTTCTCCGATCGTCTGGTGCGCGTGCCTTCGCGCCAGGGCTTTGCCCTGCGTGATGCGCTGAACGCCAGCCAGCCGCACAGCGGCACCTACCTGGGTAAGGCGCTGGGTGAGCTCGACGAGAAGTACGACCGTCTCATCGTGATCACTGACGAGCAGTCGCATGACTCGGTGCCCAACCCAGGAACGATGACGCGCGGCTACGTGATCAACGTCGCCAGCTTTCAGAACGGCGTGGGCTACGGCAAGTGGGTGCACATCGATGGCTGGAGTGATTCGGTGATCGAGTACATTCGCGCGGCGGAGCCCGAGTTGTAATGAAGAAGAGATCCCTCTCCCGCTTTGCGGGATCGGGATTTCGAGTACATCCGCGCGGCGGAGCCGGAGCTGTAACAACGTTTGCGCGCATAAACGGGCGATCTTCCTAATAACGAGGGTCGCCCTTTTTCATTTATTGTTAGTATGAAGAAGGAGCCGCCGTAACCCTTTTCGATGAGAAAGCCTCTCTTCAAGTTCGTCATTATCCCGCTTTTATTCACCGCATTTGGCCTGGCGCAGAACACTGACCAGAAACAGCAGCCTTCTTCATGGGGTTATTCCATCCCCGGAGTGACCGATTCTCTCCGGCCTGGTGCTCCGCAGGCGTCTCCCACTCCTCAGGCCCAGCCTTCCCCTTCGCCCGAAGCTTCACCCCAGCCAAAGCCGTCGCACCGGCTGGAGATGGAACAGGTTGAGCCGGAGCACAAGATCACGGCGGTGGAAGCGAAGGAGCTGTTCCGCTCGGTCGACGAGATCCTGCGCTTTGCCAGCCAGGACACCGGCCTGCCGATCCGTAAGAGCGTGAAGCGCACCATCGTGAGCCGCGAGCAGGTGCAAAAGTATATTGAGGACAAATTCAAGAATGACGCTGACCGCATCCGCTTTGAGCGCTCCGAGCTGGTGCAGAAAAAGTTCGGGCTGCTGCCGCGCACCTTCAACCTGCATGAGTTCCTGATCAAGCTGCTGGCCGAGCAGGTGGCCGGCTACTACGACGAGAAGACCAAGACCATGAACCTGCTGGACTGGAACGAGCCGGAGATGCAGCGGCCGGTGATGGCGCACGAGCTCACGCACGCGCTCCAGGACCAGAGCTACGACCTGGAGAAGATGAGCAAGCACGATGAGGAGATCGAGCGCAAAGGCCTGGAAAACCTGGACGAGATGATCCGCAATGATGAAGAGTCCACCTGCCGCAGCGCCGTGCTCGAGGGGCAGGCAATGATCGTGCTGCTCGACTACGTGCTGGCGCCGTCAGAGCAGAGCGTGGTGAAGATGCCGGGCATGGTCGACATGATGGAGGCGCAGATGGACAAGAGCCGCGGCAGCCCGATCTTTGACAGCGCGCCGCTGCTGCTGCGGGAAGAGCTGGCCTTTCCCTATCGCCAGGGCATGATGTTCATCCGCGACCTGCTGGTTGCCGGCGGCAAGCAGCTTGCCTATAAAGGCGTGCTCGACCGCATGCCGCAGACCACGCGTGAGATCATGGAGCCGAAGGAATATCTGGCGGGGCGCCGCGTGCCGCCGCTGCTGCTGCCCAATCTCGATTTTCTGAAAAAAGATTACGAGCCCTTCGATGCCGGCGCCGTGGGCGAACTTGACGTCAACATCCTGTTGCGCGTCTATGCCGACGAAGACGTTGCCAAACGGCTCTCGCCGGAGTGGCGCGGCGGCGCTTACTATGCCGCAGGGCGGAAAGGCGTCAAGCCGCCGGACCGCAACTCCACGGCGCACATTGGGCTCTATTACATCTCCAAGTGGGCGACGCCGGCCGCGGCGCAGGAGTTCGCGAAGGTCTACGCGGCGGCGCTACCTATGCGCTACGCCAGCCTGAAGCACGCAATCTCAGATGCGCCGGGGCCTGCTATGTACTCGAGCGCCGACGGCCCAATCTTCATTCAGCAGACGGGCAATTTCGTGATCGTGGCGGAGAGTTTTGAGGCGAGCATGGCGAACAGGCTGATGCAGACCGGAGTAATGAGCGGGAAGGCAGCCGCAAAGCAGTAGGCGATGGCTTCTCGTCCGCTATAATCACCCTTACCCCACTCTGAAGGAGATTCTCTTTGCAGCAAGCAGAAATCGGCATTATGGGCGGCAGCGGTCTGTATTCCATGCCCGGACTCACGGACGTCCGCGAGATCACGGTGCAAACCCCGTTCGGCGAGCCCTCAGACGCATACGTGCTTGGCACACTGGAAGGGCGCAAGGTGGCGTTCCTGGCGCGGCACGGCCGCGGACACCGCATCCTGCCCACCGAAATCAATTTTCGCGCCAACATTTATGGCATGAAGGACCTGGGCGTGGAGCGGATTCTCTCGCTTTCGGCCGTCGGCTCACTCAAGGAAGAGCACAAGCCTACCGACTTCGTGATTCCTGACCAGTTCATCGACCGCACCATTCACCGCATCTCCACATTCTTTGGCCACGGCATCGTGGCGCACGTGGCGTTCGGCGATCCTATCTGCCCGGAAGCGGCGGCAGCGTTTACGCAGTCGTGCAAGGACGTGGGCGTGGTGGGCAAACAGGGCGGGACCTATATATGCATGGAGGGCCCGCAGTTTTCCACGCGCGCCGAATCGAATCTGTACCGCAGCTGGGGCGCCGACGTGATCGGGATGACCAACCTGCAGGAGGCAAAGCTCAGCCGCGAAGCCGAGATCTGCTACTCGACCTGCGCCATGGTGACCGACTACGACTGCTGGCACCAGGGACACGAGGACGTAACCGTGGACCAGGTGCTGAAGGTGGTGCGCGAAAATGCCGACAATGCCGCCAAAGTCGTGAAGCGCGCCGTGGCCATCATGCCGAAGGAGCGCAAGTGCGCCTGCGGCTCGGCGCTCAAGTACGCCATCCAGACTGACAAAGACAAGATTCCCGCAGCCACGCGGCAGAAGCTGGCGCTGCTGCTCGAGAAATACCTGGGCAAGGGCCAGGAGGCGAAGGCGTAAGCGGCGCGATTATGGAAGGCGCGAGCCGGCGTGAATATCTTCTGCTCACCGCAATTTGCGCTGTGGCTTCGATCGGCGCTCTGACTTTCTATTACCGTCAGGGCGCCATCCTTCTTTATGGCGACGCGGTGGCGCACATCAACATTGCGCGCCGCGTCTTCGATTCGCGAACGCCCGGCCTGTTCGGCCTGGGCACGGTGTGGCTGCCGCTGCCGCATCTGCTCGATATTCCTTTCATCGCCAACGACCGCCTCTGGCAAACCGGGCTGGGCGCATCGATGCCGTCCATGCTCGCTTATGTTGCGGGGACACTCGGCATTTTCCGGCTGGTGAGCGGCCTGGCCTTGCGATCAGCTGCATGGATCGCGGCGTTGATCTACGCCCTCAATCCCAACCTTCTCTATATGCAGGCTACGGCAATGACCGAGTCACTGTACCTGGCGCTGTTTATATGGACGGTGGTGTACTTTGCCGAATTTGTGCGCGCTGCAAGGGATGACCAGCAAAGAGCATTCAGGTCTCTGGCGAAATGCGGTTTCATGGTCGCGCTGGCCATGCTGGTCCGCTACGACGGCTGGTTCCTGGCGGCGGTGATCGGGAGCTGCGCGCTTGGAGTGATATGGCGCTCGCCGGCCGAAGCCAGAGCGCTCCTTCGTGCATGGAAGGGCTTTGTTCTGCTCACCTGCACGGCTGCCATCGGTTTTTTGCTCTACAACTACGATCTCTCCGGCAATGCACTCGAATTTGCCAACGGGCCCTACTCGGCCAGGGCCATTCAGGAGCGGAGCCGGACGCCGAGCTTCCCGACTTATCCCGGCGAGAATTCGCCACGCGATGCCGCGCTGCAGTTTCTGAAGATCTCGCGCCTCAATGTGGCTGAAGGCAAATCAGAGCAAGTTCTATTCACGCTGGCGATCATCGCGCTGCTTGCAGCAATCTATTTCGCGCGCCGGTTCCTGCCCTGGGCCCTGCTTTGGACGCCGGTTGTCTTCTACGTGCTGTGCATCGCCTGGGGAAGCGTGCCGGTCTATCACCCGGAATGGTGGCCGTTCAGCTATTACAACGTACGCTATGGACTACAACTGCTGCCGGCGATCGCCGTTTTCACCGCCCTGGCTTTTCATTTTCTAACGAATTTCCGTTCGACGAACAGAGTGGTTGCTGCGGCGGCGCTGCTGATTGCGATCAGCTATTACGCGGCATGGCAGCGCACGCCGATCTGCCTGCGCGAAGCCCACGCGAATGGCGACGCGCGCATGGCCTTTGAACAGGCCCTGGCGGCGGAGCTGAAAAAGCTTCCGCCCTCGGCCACGCTGATGATGGACTGCGGCGCGCACTCCGGGGCCGTGCAGCTTGCCGGTATCCCGTTCCGACGCGTGCTGCGGGAGAGCAACCCGCCATACTGGGAGCAGGCGCTCACGCGGCCGGCGCAGTCGGCCGACTATGTCATCGCATTTCCGGGTGACAGCGTTGACCGCGCGGTACACGAGTTCCCCGCAGGGCTAAGCCAGGTTGCCAGAGTCGGCACTCCCTCCGGCCCTGGGGCTGTCATCTATCGGGCAATGCGGCCATAATTGGGGTACGGCGCGCGCTGCGCCGCCAATCGACGATGAACAGCATCTTGTCTTTTCTGCCGCATTTTGCCTGGACGGCCGCGATGAAGCAGGATGTTTTCCGCCTGCTGCTGGCAGCCCTGCTTGGCGGGCTGGTGGGGCTGGAGCGCGAGCTCAAGCACCGGCCGGCCGGGCTGCGCACCAACATGTCCATCTGCTTTGGCGCCGCCCTGTTCACGATTCTTTCCACGGAGCTGGCGGGCGCTTTCGGGATCGGCGATCACACCCGCATCGCCGCGCAGATTATTCCCGGGATCGGCTTCATTGGCGCGGGCTCGATTCTGCACGCGCGCAACGGCGGCGTGACCGGGCTGACCACGGCGGCAACCATCTTCGTGGTGGCATCGATCGGCATGGCGTGCGGCGGTGGGCTTTACGGGCTGGCGGTCTTTGCTTCACTGCTGATGTTTATCGCGTTGCGGATGCTGGGTGCGATGGAGCAGCGGGTCGGGTTGAAAGCGCTCATCATGAATTACTGCGTGACCTCTGACCGGCCCGTAGCCGATCTGGTGGCTGAAGCTCATGCGGTGGTGGAGCAGCAGGGTAAGGAGCTGGCCGGGCTGCGCGTGAGCCGTCCGGAGGGGAAGCAGCAGCTGGCCTTCAGCGTGGGCGGTACGCGGCGTGAACACAAGCAGCTGATGGAGGCGCTGCACCGCTCCGAGCTGCTCAGGAATTTTGAAGTCAAGACGGGGATGGAAGTCGAGTGACCATGGTGCCTTTTACCAAGGCCTCGGCGTGCGGCAACGATTTCCTGATCATTGAAGGAGTCCACGCGCCCGCTGGTCTCTATGAGTTCAGCCGGCGAATCTGCGATCGCCACAACGGCGTGGGGGCCGACGGCGTGGAGTGGCTCTATCCCGCGCTGGACGCGGATATGCGCGCGCGCCTGATCAATGCCGACGGCAGCGAGGCCGAAATCTCCGGCAACGGCACCCGCTGCGTGGCGGCCTATATGGTAAGCAATGGGCACGCGGGAAAGCTGGCGATCCGCACCGGCGCAGGCGTCAAACATTGTGAGCTGATGGCGAGGGAAGAGAATTCGTTTGAATTTGAGATGGATATGGGCGAGCCGCTGGTAGGCGACGATTTTTCCATCAAAGTCGCGTTCGGCGAGGTACACGGCACGCCGGTTTCCATTGGCAATCCGCATTACGTGGTCTTCGTGAAACAATTCTCGCCGGCGTGGCAGGGCGAAGGGGCGGAGATCGGCCGGCATCATGATTTCAAGCACGGCATCAATGTGGAATTCGTGCGAGTGAAGAGCCAGAGCGAGATCGAGGTGCGCTTTTACGAGCGCGGCGTGGGCGAGACGCAGTCGTCAGGGACGGGCTCGTGCGCTTCGGCGGTGGCCGCGATTGCCGCGGGCCGGGTGAATTCGCCGGTGAAGGTGTACGCGCCGGGCGGAACGCAGACGGTGCGCTGGGCGCGGGATCGCGTTTTTTTGCGCGGGCCGGCGCAACTGATCTGCCGCGGAGAGTTTCTTGGCTAGCCACAGGACCATTCGCTCGCGGGCGCTGCGCACAGGCGACAAGGTCGGACTGATTGCGCCGGCCAGCAGCTTCAATCGTGAAGCATTTCTCGCCGGTTGCGATCGCCTGCGGCAGCTGGGGTACGAGCCGGTTTACGCAGAAGACATTTTCGATCGCGACATCTATTTTGCCGGCCCGGCCGAGCGGCGCGCGCGCGAACTGAACGCGTACTGGCAACGCGAGGACATTCGCGCGCTGGTCTGCGTCCGCGGCGGTTACGGCAGCAACTATCTGCTGGAGAACCTGGATTTTGATCTGATCGCAAAGCGGCCGAAGATTCTGGTTGGGTGCAGCGACGTTACGAGCCTGCTGACGGCGATCCACGACCGCACCGGCCTGGTCACGTTTCATGGGCCGATGGTCGCCAAAGACCTGGCCGGCGGGACGTTCGATAGTTCCAGTTGGAACAGTTCTCTCGACGGGAGTGCAGCGTGGGATGTTGCAACCTCAGGCGTTGAGGTGCTGCGGCCGGGACAGGCGCGCGGCAAACTGTATGGCGGGTGCCTCTCGATGCTGGTGGCATCACTGGGGACGCCTTTTGAGATCGAGACAAAAGGGACGATTTTGTTTATAGAGGATGTGGCGGAGAAGCCGTTCCGCATCGACCGCATGCTGATGCAGTTGCGGTTGGCAGGCAAGCTGGAGGGCGTGCGCGGCTTCATCTTCGGCGAGATGCTCGAGTGCCTTCCGCCCGCGGGCGAGACATATACCTTGCAGCAGGTGATCATGCGCGTGCTGGCGTCGTATGACGTTCCCGTTGTGTTCGGCCTCAAATCGGGTCACGTGACCGACGGGAATATCACGCTGCCGATCGGCGTGCAGGCGGAGCTGAAGGCGGTGAGCACAGGCGCGAGCCTGAGAATCCTGGAAGCTGCGACGGGGAAGTCTCACCACTGATGAACACTGACGGCACTGATCAAAATCGGGTGATCGGGTCATTGGATCATCGGGCCATCGGAAGAATTGACAAAAAGTGAAAAACAAGCCTCGCCTTCCGATCACCAGATCTCGCGATTTCAAATCAGTGTCATCATTGTGAATCAGTGGTGAGAATTTTTTTTAAATCCGTTAATCTAAAATCGTGGAGCAACAACACGTACACATCATAGGAATCTGCGGCACGGCGATGGCTTCGCTGGCCGGATTGCTGAAGCAGCGCGGGTTCAAAGTGACGGGCTCGGATGCGGCGGCGTATCCGCCGATGTCGGATTTTCTCGCATCTCTCAGCATTCCGGTTGCGCAGCCCTTTTCTGTGGCGAACCTGAATCCGAAACCCGACCTGGTTGTCGTGGGCAATGCGATTTCACGCGGCAACGTCGAACTGGAGCATGTGCT
>DASTJB010000050.1:0-4901 GCA_035717005.1 Candidatus Angelobacter sp. | reverse complement strand
TGGTGGTCTCTTCCGTTCCGCCGAGGATGCCGTCGACCACGTCCTTGCGCTTGGTGAGCGCGGTGGTGACCAGATCGGCGCCGTCATCCATGGTGATGTGCGGCTTGTGGTCGAGCGCCGCCAGGATGTGCTGGTAGTAGCTGTCCGAGTCCTCGCCCTTGATGGCGAACACCGGGATGCCGAAGTCGCGCACCAGGGAGGCGGCAACGTCATCCTGCGTGGAGAGCGGGTTCGAGGCGCACACCACCACGTCCGCCCCGCCATCGCGCAGCGTTATGGCCAGGTTGGCGGTCTCCGTGGTCACATGCAGGCAGGCCGAGATGCGGATGCCTTTGAGCGGCTGGTTCTTGATGAACTCTTTGCGGATGCTCTGCAGTACCGGCATCGACTGGTTGGCCCACTCGATGCGTCGCTTGCCCAGATCGGCCAGTTCGAGGTTCTTTACATCAAACGAAGTTTGCGTAACAGCGGTTGTTGACATGTGCTCCTTGCATGAGTGCCTTGTTGAAGGCAAGTTTTTCAAATTTTCATCACCCGATTGTGGCCGGGTGGAGCAGACCTTCAGGCCTGCGTAAATGATTCCTGGGACTTCCGGGCTTTAGCCCCTGAGAGTACTTCAGCGGCTAAAGCCGAAACTCTGTCTTTACCTGACGCAGGGCTAAAGCCCTGCTCCACCCCGTGGTCCTTTGATGGGATCCGTCGGCCTTGGTTACTTACCTGCTCGCGCCCACGTTGGCCTTCGACTCGGCCTTGCCCGCGGCCTGCTCGCGCAGTTTGGCGGCTTTGTCGGTGGCTTCCCAGGTGAAGTCGGGGTCCTTGCGGCCAAAGTGCCCGTACGCTGCGGTCTTCTTATATATAGGACGGCGCAGCTTGAGCGATTCGATGATCCCCTTGGGCGTGAGCTGGAAATTCTCGCGCACCAGCTGCTCCAGCTTATCTTCATTCAACTTGCCCGTGCCGAAGGTGTCCACCAGGACGCTGACCGGCTCGGCCACGCCGATGGCGTAAGCCAGCTGGACTTCGCAGCGGTCAGCCAGGCCCGAGGCCACGATGTTTTTGGCGATGTAGCGGCACATGTAGCAGGCGGAGCGGTCAACCTTGGTCGGATCTTTTCCGCTGAAGGCGCCCCCGCCGTGACGGCCCATGCCGCCGTAGGTGTCGACGATGATTTTGCGCCCGGTCAGGCCGGTATCGCCCATGGGGCCGCCGATGACGAAACGTCCTGTGGGATTGATGTGGTACTTGGTGTCGGCGTCGAGCAGGTGGGCGGGAATGGCGGCCTGGATCACGTGCTGAATAATGTCGGCGCGCAGAGTTTCGTTATCGACCGACTCAGCGTGTTGCGTGGAGATCACCACGGCATCCACGCGACGCGGCTTGTGATTGGGACCGTACTCAACTGTAACCTGCGATTTGCCGTCGGGCCGGAGATACGGGAGTGAGCCGTTCTTGCGGACTTCAGTGAGGCGGAGGCAAAGCTTGTGGGCCAGATCGATCGGCGTGGGCATATAGTTTTCGGTTTCGTTGGTGGCGTAACCGAACATCATGCCCTGGTCGCCGGCGCCGCCGGTGTCAACGCCCATGGCGATGTCGCCCGATTGCTTGTTGATGCTGGAGATCACTGCGCAGGTGTTGGAGTCAAAGCCATACAGCGCGTTGTCATAGCCAATGGACTGCACCACGCCGCGGACGACCTTCTGGAAATCAACGTAGGTGCGCGTGGTGATTTCACCGGCGATGACGACGAGGCCGGTGGCGGTCAGCGTTTCGCAAGCCACGCGGCTCGTGGGGTCCTCGGCCAGGCAGGCGTCGAGGATCGCATCGGAAATCTGGTCAGCAATCTTGTCCGGGTGGCCTTCCGTGACCGACTCAGACGTAAACAAAAAGCTTTCGCGTGAAGTCAATGGACTTCCCTCCTCAAAGAACTCTCTTTATAAAAACCACATATCGGGACCAACCGTGGGATACCGTCTTAGTAGACTACGCAACGGACCGCCCGCAGACAACGGTTTGACGTTACAACCGGCGGAAACGCAGCCGAATGGGGTGTTTTTCCACGTGAAACGGGCTTTAAGGTATGTTACCGGCCCGCAACCATTCCAGTCCAGAGATTATTGTACTAGGCCGGTAGCATTAAAGGTGAGGGTACGCCGCTCATTTTCATTGCCCAGCGCCCCCAGGGGCCTGCCATTGAAAAGGACGTCAATTCCGCCGGCGTTTCTGGTAGTAAGAACCAGAACCCTGGCCGCACGGAATTTCTTCTTTGAATCGGCAGTGAGCGTGTCGTCATAAGAGGCCTTTCCGTCAGCAACGATCGTGATCCAGGAATCTTCCTTGGCCTTGATCAGGACTGAGAACTTTTTTTCGGCAGGCTTCTGCGGCTCCTGCCCAGCCGGCTGAGGCTGGGTTGGGGGCTCCGGCGACTTTACTGTTGCGTGCGAAGTTACCGAGGAGTTCGCGGAAGAAGCCGGCGCTTTGGAGGCCGGTTCCTGAAGGGCAGCTTCCTGTGGCGAGGCTGCGCCGTGCTCAGCTTTGGGTTTCGATTTAAGCCAGAAGAAATAGCCGACCAGCACGCCAACAAGGGCCGCCAGCGCAAAGACCAGCGGCAGGTTGGAGCGGCGCGGGTTCAGTTCGCGGTTGGGCTCTTCATGAATTTCAAGAGGGAACTTGTCTTCAGGCTCAGGCTGCTCATTGCTGGCGAGAGAGTAGTCGGCCACGGCCTGGTCTTCGTCGATGCCGAGGAAGCGCGCATAGGCGCGCACGAAGCCTTTGTTGAAGACGCCGCCGGGAAGCTGGTCAAAATGGTCGCGTTCCAGGGCATCCAGATGGCGGCGGGAAATCTTGGTGGATTCGGCAATTTCATCCAGGGTGATGCCGCGCATCTCGCGTTCACGCCGCAACCGGTCCCCAAATACGCCCATGGCAGTTTTATCGCCTTTAGCGGACAATTCCTGCGTCTGACCCATAAGTGTAAGCCCAATCTGTGGCGCTCCCAACAAAATAACCCGTAACCTCTGATTTCACAACCAGTTTCAGGGTACGTTAGGGCTATTACTCGGAGGTTGCAGGCCCATTGTCCGGTTGCTGATTTGATAGAATCGGGTAATAATACGCGAAAGTTTCAGACGCGTTTCTCGCTTGAACAAGGACGCACCCCCTAGATGAACGAGGCAGCAGGATCAGGACCTGAGCGCAAGACCAAGAGGCAGCTACAGGAAGTCGCCATTTTCAACGACGTGGCGAAAGCCCTGACCTCTTCGCTGAACCTCGACTCCATTCTGCAGACGATTATGGACAAGATGGCCGAGTTCTTCCGGCCAGATACATGGTCCCTCCTAATGGTCGATGAACAGAAGGACGAGCTCTATTTCGCCATTGCCGTAGGTGACGCTGCCGAAACGCTCAAGACCGTTAGGCTTAAGGTCGGCGAAGGAATTGCGGGCTGGGTGGCCAGGCATGGCGAGTCGCTAATTGTCCCCGATGTTTACAACGATCCCCGCTTCGCCAAGCGCATTGATGAGATGACCAAGTGGAAGACGCGGTCGATCATCTGCGTGCCGCTGCAGTCGAAACACCGCGTGCTGGGCGTGATCCAGCTCATCAACTGCGCCATGGAGAGTTTCGGCGAGCAGGAAATGTTCTTCCTGCACGCGCTGTGCGACTACGCCGCCATCGCCATTGACAACGCGCGCGCTGTCGAAAAAATTCAGGAACTCACCATCACCGACGACTGCACGGGGCTTTACAACGCGCGTCATCTATATAAGACGCTCGAAGCCGAGGTTTACCGCTCGGCGCGATTCGGCTATGAGTTCAGCGTGATCTTTCTCGACCTGGACCACTTCAAGAACGTCAACGATACGTACGGGCACCTGGTCGGAAGCAAGCTGCTGCAGGAAATCGGATTCAAAATCAAATCACAGCTCCGCCTGATCGACTACGCCTTCCGCTACGGCGGCGACGAGTTCGTGATTCTCCTTCCCCAAACCGACAAGCACTCCGCGCTGGTGGTGGCCAAACGTATCCAGGACATGATGCGCAAGACGGTCTTCCTGGCCGAAGACGGGCTGAACCTGAATGTCCGTTGCAGCATGGGACTGGCCACTTATCCCGAAGATGCCAAGAGTTCGCATGAGATCATCCGACAGGCCGACGAGATGATGTATATGGTGAAGAACTCGAGCCGCGACAACATCGCGGTGGCGCAGCAGGGAATTCTGAAGTAAGCAATCAGCACTCAGCCGTCAGCATTCAGCCAAAGCTGAAATCGGAGCATCCGTCCATCCGTCCATCAGAAGAAACAGCCTAACCACCGATGAAGACGGATTGCACGGAACATTTCTGAAATCGTCATGTGAATTCCGGGCGCCAGAGAAGCGGGGTTTTTATCCGTGTGAATTGTGTGATCAGTGTTATCCGTGGTGTGTTTTTGTATTTCCGATGAACCGATGAACCGATGAACCGATGGCCCGATCGCCAGATGGCCCGATCTCCGACCCTACTTCGGTCGCGTTTCTAACACCGGGCTTTGATTGGTCCCGGTGTTGCTCTTCTCCGGCTGCTTCGGGATCCAGGCGCTCGGATTCTGCGGCGCGGCGGGGTTCACGCCAAAATCCCAGACAAACAAATTGATCTGCTTTTTGTCGAGCAGCTCGACGACCGCGTATTCGCCGGGCGGCAGCGACTGCGAGGGCGTGAGCTTGACCCAGTCTCCGAGCGGCGAGGCGGTCACGGGAATCCAGGATTCCTTCTGGCTGACTTTGCCGTACATGGCGACGTTAAGCTTGCCCACAATGCGAACGTCTTTTTTCTGCTCTACGCGGACCAGGCCATAGCGGTTGGGCTGCTGATCTTTGTCAGGCTTCTGCGTGAACTGCGGTTGTGACTCGTCTGCCGTGTCT
>DASTJB010000049.1:0-3692 GCA_035717005.1 Candidatus Angelobacter sp. | reverse complement strand
AGCGCCTCCCGCAATCCTTCCTTGACGGCCAGCGCCTCGGCATGGGCAGTTGGGCCTTCAACGGCCAGTACCAGCAGTCGCCTGCGCCCATCGAAGGCGGAATCATCAAGCGCCAGTGGATACAGTTCTACCGCGAGCTGCCGCCCAAATTCGACTTCATGGTCCAGTCCTGGGACTGCACCTTCTCCGGCGGCTCTGACAACGACTTTGTGGCCGGCCAGGTCTGGGCGCGTGCGGCAGGGAAGTATTACATGCTGCCGTACCGCGCCTATGACCGCCTCGACTTCGCCCCCACCAAAACCGCCATCAAGTCCTGCTACGCAAAGTTCCCTCAGGTGAACGCCGTGTTGATTGAAGACAAAGCCAACGGCCCGGCGATCATCAGTGAATTACAGAAGGAAATTCCCGGCGTCATCGGCGTGAATCCTGAAGGCGGCAAGCTTGCTCGCGCCCAGGCCACGGCGCCTCTCTGGGAAGCCGGCAGCATCCTGCTGCCCGATCCCCAGGTCTTCGGCCTGCACTGGATGGACGACTACCTCCACAACATCTGCACCTTCCCCAAGGCCGCGCACGATGACGACGTGGACGCCACATCTCAGGCTTTGATCTGGATGCGCACCCGCCTCGGCGGCGGCATTGTCGATTTTTACCGCATGCAGGCCACCGGCGAACCGCCGGCCGAGCCGAAAGCTACAGAGCGCAGCTCCGCTCGCTCGCCGTTTCGCGGCACGCAGCGCGAAGCCCAGTCGCCCAGCGACTCTGCCCTGGCCGGCAACGTCCTCGCCGCCATTGAGCAGGGAAGTCACATCGATTGCAACTTGAAGCAGTATCCCGCAGTCAGGGCGGCACTTGCCGCGGCAGCGGGCTCCTGCCCGGATGGCGTTCCAACTACGCTTGTACTGGAAGAAATCGAGCGTCTGGATCAACGGTTCAACTGGCAAAGCTGAAACGCTAAAGAGAGACCTAAACCGCCCGGAATCTGCCGTCCTCGGTCTTCTCAATCTCGCCGCCCTCAACCAGCCGGCGCAAGACCGTATGAATCGATGAAAGCAGGTTCACCTGGTCATGACCGATCCCGACCTTTAATAGATCGTCGCGGATCTCCGTTGGATGCAACGGCCTCTTATGTCCGCTGAAAAGTCCGCGAATCGCGTTGGTGAAACCCATTCGCGAATCGATGGCAATACCTTCAGCCGCCCGTAATTTGTTGATCTCCTGGGCATCGGCCCCGATAAGTTCGCCCAGCACCTTGAGGCTGTGCTCCAGCTTTCGGATCTTTTGTTCCAGCTGCTCGCGCTTTTTCAGCGCCTGCAACAATTCGGCCTTGGCGGTCTCATACGCCTGTTTGTAGGTATGCCGCACCATAAGTGTGTTTAAGTCTAAAATATGTCTAAAGCCATGTCAATCAAAAACATACTGATAAAACGATTTTTTGCTTCCAAATCGCATTTTTGTCTTGACATGATTCTCGGTTATGTCGTATAAAATGTCTATTGCGACGGTTTGGTCCCTCGCATAGCCGGGAGCGGCGCCGGCTATAGGAAACGGCCTGCACCCCGGCCTGAGGTCGGCGCATCGATCCCGTTGTTAGGGACCCCATTCGCGCGCGTTCTTTGCACGTGAATGGGCAGCGTGACGGCTTCAGTTTCGTCCTCGGCCCGCGGGCGGCTTGTACTTCAGCGCCTGGCGCCGGAGCAGTGGAAGACGTTTTTCTCTGCTCCATGCCGGGAACAGAAGGGAAGCAATCCCTTTGTTCCTCCGGCGGCCCCGTGACGACCTCAGGCCCAAAGACCGCCCAAACAGACCCGACGCGAATATCCACTGAAGCAGATCCACTTCCCGGTCGCCGATCGGAGAGCAGCGTAAAAGCTGAGCTCCGCTTTTGAATGGGAATCCCTTGGTTCACACAGCCAACAGCGTTTCCTCTTTCTCAGGTTCGTAGGGCGAGCTGTGCTGCTGAAGCACACACAACCCCAGCCCCGCCAGGGGCGGATGGAAATAGCCCGGCACGGCCCGCAGCGACCCTGAGCGTAGCGAAGGGGAGCGAGGGTAAGTGCCGGGGAGCAAGGAGTGTGCGATCTGAGTCCCGCTTTAGCGGGACGGCTGAGCGCGCGTTTCTGGAACCTTTCTCTGCAGCCGGATCTCTTTTACCTGGAATTGCATTTTGTCCGAGTACCGATGCGGAGGACCCGCATAAACAGGTGTCCCCATGTCCCACGATCTCAACGGCCGCGTCGGCCCGCCGCGTTGCGCCGAATGCAACACGCCTCTCAGCTCTGATGAGCGCCGCCTCGACCTCGACGAGAACTTCTACGTCCTCTGTCTTGAGTGCCAGGCTGGCGAATGTGTTGTGCGACAGCCCGCTCTCATAGGAGCAAGACGATATTGACACGCGCATGCGCTCCGGCGGTTTGGAGCCGAGCGACAAAAGGTCGGGCGAGCCCGGCTTGCGCGGCGAGCCCGCTGCTTCAGGAGCAGAACAACATTTGATATGTGCAGAGCGCGCCGGCGGTTTGGAGCGCAGCGACAGAAACAAAGCAGCGAGCCCGACCTGGGGTCCCCATCAAGTCGCGTTTTTTGGCTTGATGGGGTGGGAGTACGCGGCGAGTTGCGCTGCAACAGGAGCAGGAAGCTTTTCGCTCGATTTCTGCTCGTGAGCGGTTTGGAGCGAAGCGACAGAAAATCTAGGAGGTAACTCGTGAAAAAGAATCTGTGGTTGGGCATTGCGGGCATCATGCTCGCTGCCACTCTTGTGCTGTTCGCTCAAACCTCCAGCCAGTTTCCTGAGCTGGACAAAAACGGCAAGCCGGTCCTGCCGCGGCCCATGCCCCACGTCATTTACTCGCCTGCCGATCTGATTCACAGTGCCGTTGTGCTCCCTGCCGGCGTCGGCGGCCTCACTCCCAACACCGCAATCATTCGCGCCGGCGACGTCACCAAAATGACGATCTTCGCCAATTGCACCCAGAATTTTGATTTGATCATGAACGTCTATACCGCTGACGATCAGGCCCAGCCCAGCCCGAACTTCACCCTCTATGCCAGCTACCCCGTTGCCACCGGCATTACCGCGGGCCCGCAGCAGATCTACATTGCCAGTGAACTCGCGCCTAACACCACCGTGAGCGCAGCCACAATCGCCACCACCGTTCGCCTTCCCCAGCTGGCGGTCTCCTTCGCGGAAAGAAACGCCACCGCTACCGCCGGCGCCTGCACTGACCGCGTCATCGTCGGCTACTGATTTCCTCAAGAACGGTTTGGAGCGGAGCGACAAGAAATAAGGCAGCGAGGCCGACCCGGGGTCCCCATCAAGCCGCGTTTTTTGGTTTGATGGGGTGGGAGTACGGGCCGAGCTGCGCTGCTACAGGAGCCGTCACGCATTTTGACTCGGCAAATACTCGAAAGCGGTTTGGGGGGAGCGACAAAAATATGGAAATACTGAATGGCGGAAAGGTTACGACCCTGGACTCCGGCTTCGTGGCCCGTGTTGGACGCAAACTACGGAGCACCCTCAACGTCTGGTTTGGGCCCGACCTGCCCATGCCTCCCAGTGCTCCTACCGGGACGCCGCCGCGCATTCTCGATTATCCGGTGGGCTACAACATCAACATTCAGCCGCGCAACCTGGAGCCGATCTCCTTCGACCAGATGCGCGCCCTGGCCGACTCCTTCGATCTCGTGCGCCTCTGCAT
>DASTJB010000048.1:0-20055 GCA_035717005.1 Candidatus Angelobacter sp. | reverse complement strand
GATGGCCGTTGAACGTGTATCCGGCGGTTCAAGTCTGATTGATGTACTGGATCGGGTACTTGATAAAGGAATCGTCATCGATGCATGGGTCCGAATTTCACTGGTCGGTATCGATTTGATCACAGTTGAAGCCCGTGTCGTCGTTGCTTCGATTGACACCTACCTCAAATATGCTGACGCTGTGGGTCTCACGGGACTGGTTTCCAGGCCGACGCTCGGCGAAGGTGGGGCAGAAAGTGAAGAGGGCGAACTGGGCGAAGTGCGGCCGCGCACTCCGCGCCGTCGGCGGTAGTAGGGGGTATTGGGGTCTCTGATGGCCACGGCCGAAATCCGGTTACAGCCCGAACGTGTAAACGGGCGGCGGGCGGCTCAGCCACGCCGTCCTGCTGTGCTCCGTCTGCTTCAGGCGGAGCGCTCGGAAGAGATTTTTCCCCTGCTGCTGGAAGAGATCATCGCCCTGGGAAACCCGCGGGCCCTGGTGGTCGACGTCAACTTCGATAGCGGAGAGGTGACGCCGGCCGCGGCCCTCAAGTGGCCTCGCCAGCAGATGGAGAAATTCACCACTGCGCTGTGGATGTCGGAACATCCGCTGGTTTCGGTGATCCATACCGCGCGTCCGCAGGTCCTGGGCAAATCGTCTTTGTACGGTCGTCCGCTTTACATTCATCCCATTCTTTATTCCAACCGGAACCTCTGCTGGGAAGCGGACCGTATACGCACCGGCAGCTGCCTTGCGGTGCAGAATTTCCGCCGCCAGAAACGCATCCGCCTGGAAGACCAGGTGTGTTCCACCTGCGAGATGCGCGCCTATGCCGCAGCCGTCGTGGTGGAGCTGCCCAAAGGCCACTCCAGCCAGAACGTGAGTGAGTTGGGCGAACTCATTGACCTGGCCAACCGCTATCTTTCGCGGCTGTTCAAGGTGGAGCACTACTACAACCGCATGCGCGATATGGAAATCACCATCGCGCAGATGGGAACGGTCATGCAAAGCATGGCCGATCCAGTGATTCTCACGGACACGCAGCATCGCGTCATCATGCAGAACAAGGCGGCCGAGCGCTTCTTCAAGGTGCCGGACGAGATGACGGAAGGCCTGGTGCGCGCCGTGGAATTCAACAACCTGCTGTTTTCCGCCGCTCTGTCTTCCATGCTGGTTTCGGGCAGCGATTCGCATCGCGACTTGACGCTGGTGGACGCGATCGAAGGCGAGGAAATGCTGTTTGAGGCGGTTTCCGCGCCCACCTATGGCCCCGAAGGCATCCAACTGGGCACGGTCACGGTGATGCGTGACGTGACCGATCTGCGCCGCGCTGACCAGGAGCTGCGGTTGAATTACGACCGCCTGCGCGACGCCGAAGAGGTGGTGCGGCAGGACCGCGATCGTCTGAATCTGATCATCGAAAACGTCGGCGATCCAATCGTGGTATGCGACAGCCGCGCCAAGATCGTGTTGACCGACCCCCTGGCCCAGGAAGTTTTTGGCACCGGCAGTGACGCCGGGCCGGACGCAGTCCAGTTCAAGAACCAGACCGCTTTTGGCGCTTACATTGACAGTTTTACTTATTCATTCTCTGAGCGTGAGACCGCGCCGCTGCGCCTGTACAACCCCACGCTGAGGCAGGAAATTGAATATGACGCGCGCTCCGGCAAGATCTTCGACGAAAAAGGCCAGGTGTCTTATACCGTAACCGTGCTGCGCGATTTGACCGCTCTGCGCCGGGTGGAGCAGCTCAAAGTCGAGCGGCGCATGCTGGAAATCGAGAAATTTGCGGCCACGGGCCGCCTGGCCGCGACCATTGCCCATGAGGTGAACAACCCCATGGAGGCAATCAAGAACGCCATTTATCTGCTGGCCGGAGCGGTGCCGGAAAGCGCCACGCCGGTGTACAACATTTTGAAGTCTGAAACCGAACGCGTGGCGCGCATTGTGCGGCAGATGCTCGGCCTTTACCGGAACACCGAGCAGGTCAAGCCGGTCAATGTCAACACGATTATTGAAGACACGCTGCTGCTGCTGAACCGGCAGCTCCAGCGCACGAATGTAGAGGTGCAAACGGAGCTGGAAAAACTGCCCGACGCGGTGATCGCGGCCGACCAGATCCGCCAGGTGCTTTCAAACCTGGTGATCAACGCCAAGGACGCCATGCCCAACGGTGGCAGGCTGCGCATCCGTACCCGGCACATTCCCGGCGCGGACGAACTGCACGGGTGGGTCCGGATACTGATCGCCGATACCGGAACGGGAATACCGCAGGAGATGATTCGCAGCATTTTCGAGCCTTTTGTGACGACGAAAGGCGAAAAGGGCACGGGACTGGGGCTGTGGATCGTCAGGGGTATTATTCAAAATCATGCCGGCAAGCTCACGGTGAAGAGCAAGCTGGGCAGGGGCACGGTTTTCAAGATCGATTTGCCGGTCGTAAAATTGTGAGAGCAGACGGCAAATATCGGGTGCTGGTGGTGGATGACGAAGCCTCGGTCCTGCTCACGTACCGTTTGATTCTGGAGCAGCAGGGTTATGACGTAGTGGCCTGCGGCACCTCCAGAGAGGCCATCGCCGCAATAGAAATGCAGCCCTTTGACGTTGTGCTATGCGACTACTCGCTGGAAGAACAGCATACGGGTTTTGAAGTGATCTCCGCGGCGAGAAAGCGCGATCCGGAAACGCCGGCCGCCCTGCTGACCGGCTACGCGACCAAGGATACCGCGGACGAAGCCTCGGCGCAGGGGATCGGGATCATGTTCAAGCCCATTGAGATTGACGAATTTCTGGCAACAACCTCCACCATGGTGAGGAGAAAAAATGAGTCCAACGAAAAAAGCGGCGAAAAAGGCAACGCCGCTCCGCAAACCCGCGGTCAAGGCTGAACCGGCCACGGCAGTGCTGGAAGCCGTCCCGCAGCCGTCGGTGGCAGCCGAGCTGCCCGCGCGGGCGCAGCAGGAAGGCCGCTACGTGTACGGCGTGATTGAATCGCGGTCGCCGGTTGGCTTCGGGCGCAGCAGCATCGGCGGCGTGAGCGAAGATGTGTACACGGTGCATTACGGCGATATCGCCGCGGTCGTCAGCCGCACCCCGGTCTTTATCTTTGACCCCACGCGAGATAACGCGCTGGCCCATGAGCACGTCATCGAGTCGGTCATGAAGAATTACACCATCATTCCCATGAGCTTCGGCACGGTGTTCCGCACGGACGACGATATCCGCGAGGTGCTCAAGAGCATTTACTCATCGCTGAAAGACGTGCTCAAGCAGATGACCGGGAAACTCGAGTTCGGACTGAAGGTCACCTGGGACCGTGACCGCATCATTGAAGAGCTGCAGCGCGAGCATGAGGAAATCCACCGCTTCCACCAGGAGTTGACCCGCAAGCACCTGCAATCGACGTACTTTGCCCGCATGCAACTGGGCCGCATGATCGATAAAGCCCTGGCCGAACTGGCCGCCAACTACGTGCGCGAGATCTACGACGGCCTTCGCGCCGTCTGCGTGGCCTCGCGGGACAACAAGCCCATTGGCGACAAGATGATCATGAATGCCGCTTTCCTGATCCAGAAAGCGCGCGAGAATGACTTCGACGCTGCGGTGAACCGGGTGGCGCAGAAGTTCGGCGACCGGCTGAATTTCAAATACACCGGTCCGTGGCCGCCCTACAACTTTGTGAACATCAGATTAAAACTGGAGCGCGGTGGACAGGGATAGAACAATCGCCGGAATCGCGCGGCATCGGCGTCATCGCGCGTGATCGGGAAGGCAAGGAAGAGCCGGTCAAAATCCTGACCTAGAGACGCAGCACGCTGCGTCTCCACTGCAAGAGCTTCAAGAAATGCAAAGGCCTCTATGCTGTTAATCGACGACTTGCTCCTGGCTCCGTTCAAGGGCTGGAACTTCATCATGCGCACGCTGCTCAAGGTCGCCGAGGAGCAATGGACGGACGATGCCCCGCTGAAGGAGCAGCTCCTGGAGTTGCAGGTCCGGTTGGAAGACGGATCCATCACCGAAGAGCAATACCTGGAAGCCGAGGCCGCGATTTTGCGCGAAATCCGCGAAGTGCAACGGCGCAAGATCGAGCTGGCGGGCGGCGATCCTGACGCGCTGGAAGGCGGCATCCAAGGCTCGGCCGTCCAGGAAGGTTCCGGGGCTTCGATAACCTGGGACCCCAACGAAAGCAGCGAAGAATAGTCTTACTCCATCCTCTCCAATCGTAGCTTCTCCGCAGCAGGCGAAGGCCCGGGTTGACGCCGAGCTGCGCGCGATCGGGCGCCAGCGGGTTGGAGCGCAGCGACAAAGCACCCATGCGACTCTGTAAGGGCAAGGCCGGATACGCGCCGAGCCCGCTGCAACGGGAGCCGAACACCTTCTCAGCACAAGAGAATGACTGGCGGTTTGGAGCGAAGCGACAAAAATCAAGGCCCGGCATTGCTGCCGGGCCTTTTGTTCAGGTTGATCGTACAGTTAGAAGGTGAAGCGTGCGCCGAACTCGCCCGTGAAGGCGCGTGGCAACAGGCTGCTCGTGGGGTTGATGAACCCGATCGGATGCTTGAAGGTTGAGTCATCCACCACTTGGCCGAAGTTATTGCCGTAGTTGGCATGGTTGGTCAGGTTGAATGCCTGGAACGCGAGCTGCAGGTTCCGGGTTTCGCCCAACTTGATGTTCTTGGCCACGCGAGCGTCCATGTTGAAGTATGGATCGCCACGCAGTGAGTTGTAGGGAACGAACTGGCACTGACCCGCGTAATAGCACTGTGAAGCCGCCAGCTTATTGGGTCCGTTGACCGGATCATCAAATGCGGTCAGGTTGGTGGGATTATTCTTGGGCACAATCAGCGCCTGCGCGGAGCTGCCACCGCCGAAGTTGGCCAGGTTGGTGGAAGCAAGTGCAAGATACGGACGGGCCGAACCGGCCTGAATGATGGGAGAGAACTCGACTCCCCAAGGCAGATGGGCGGTCGCCGCAAACGTGAAATGGTGCCGTTCGTCGTTAAATGCAGGACCAAACTCACTGGCGGCGAACGGGTGCTGCGGATCGCGCGGGTAATACCGGAACGAACCGCCGTCTTCATCGTATCCCACGGCGCGGGCCAGCGTGTAATTGGCAGTCAGGTCCATTTTGTGGAACGCACGCTGACGATAGCTTACGTTCATCCCATCGTACCGAGAACGTCCGCCCGAGGTTTCATCACGTACGCTGCCCAGCCGTGTCACACCGGCGGCCTTAAACGCAGCATCAAACGGCTGAAAGAAACCACACAGAGGCGTGCATGCGCCGTTCTTATTGGCATCCTCGGTGGTCTTCGTCGTCTGGATGAGCGCTGGGTTCACCGGGATCTTCGGATCCAGGTTGATGGTTTTATTCTCATGCAGGCTGAGGACGTGAACGTATTCCACCTCAACCGCGGACTTGGAATTGATCGCCCAGGTGTAACCGCCGTTGAACTCCTCGGTAACCGGGGTGCGATAGTTCGGGTCCATCAGTCGCCCGGTGGCGCCTGATGCCAACTGTGAGGACGGTGGCGGGATCGTTGGCAGAGGGTCTCCAACGTGCCACTGGTCCAGCGTAAGACCCGTTCCGGGTACCGGATCAGTGCCACTCAGTGAGAACGCGGTCTGGAAGATCGTGGGGTTCGCCTGTTGCTCCATGAACAACGGGATGTTCTGGAAGGTGTTGTCATAGTACATGCCGAAGCCGGCACGCACAATGTGCTTCCCCTGCCCAGTCAGGTCGTAAGCCAGACCAACACGCGGGCTGAAACCCTTGCTGTAGTCAGTGGCTTTCTTGCTTACGAGTGTTGCTGCCAGTGCGTTGAACGGCGCAATTGCCTGAAGCTCCTGGAACGTGCGGCTGTTGGCAATGTCCGAGCCACCGATGAAGTCAAAGTCCTTGTCCCAACGCAGGCCAAGGTTCAGCGTCAGCCGCTTGTTGAATTTCCAGTCATCCTGGAAATACAGTCCCAGCTGCTTGGCGTCCTTGATCAGGAACGTTGGATCGCCGACCGCGATACTCATGCCATTCACCAGTCCGGGATTCGAGAACCCGCCCGGTACAGCCAGGATCTGGCTCGGCAACTTCGCGAAATCGATTTCCAAGGTCGGGTTGAACTCGAAGAACCCGCCCATCAACGGAGTCCAGATATAGTCAACTCCAGTCTTGAAGGTGTGCTTGCCAACCGTCTTGCTCAGGTCATCCTTAAACTGGTATTTGCGTTGAATTGAGTTTTGCGGCACGTTGGTGTTGGTGCCAAATTGAATATTATTCGGGAACGTGAACAGTGGCACCTTGGTGGTGCTGTCAATCAGGTTGTTCCAATACTGGAAGCCCAGGGTAAATTGGTTCGTCAATGTCGGTGTGAAGAGTGAGTTCACGGTCACGTTGGCAGCTTGCAGGTGATTTACCGTGAAATTTCCTTCCGTCAGGTCAAACGTGGCGCCGCTCTGGTCATTCAAGCTGTTGTTGGCCTGAGTGGTTACCGAGAGATAGGCCGAGTGTTTGGCATTGAAGACGTAATCCAGACGGCCATTGAGGCGGTTCTCGAAGAACGGAGTCGGAATCGTGGCTGCAGGCTGTGCTCCCAGATTGGTTACCAGTGACAGTTCCGAGAGTGCTTGAGGCGCCTCGGCGATGGAGGTGTGCTCACGCTGGCGTTCGAAGGCGAAAAAGCCGAAGAATTTATCTTTCTTGATTGGACCACCGAACGAACCGCCGAAGAACTGCCGCTCATAGGGTGGATTGGCAGAGGTAGTGGTGCCATCCCCATTAGCCAGTTTTTGGTCTGCGTTGAAGGCCTGCTCGCGGAAAAACGCAAATGCCGATCCGTGGAAACTGTTGGTGCCGGACTTGGTGATCACGTTGATCGCAGCGCCGGATGAACGGCCGTTCACGGCCGAAAAACGCTGGGTGGAAACCTGGAATTCCTGCACCGCTTCTGCCGGTACCTGCATCACAGGACCGCCCACGGTGTTGTCCTTGTTGTCGACGCCGTTGATCGTTACGTTCACGTTCCGGCCACCTTCGCCGTTCACCGATAGAATGGCATAGCGGTTCTTCGTGGGATCGTAAGAGTCGGCTGATTTGACGCCAGGGGCCAGATAGGCGAGGTCCGCGATGTCACGACCGATCAGGGGCAGGTCCGTGATCTGCTGCGGGGTGATGTTTGTGCTGACGTCAGTCTTGGTCTGGTCGACCAGAGGAGCAGTGGCGGTTACTTCAACAGTTTCACTTACACCGCCCGGTTGCAGAGTGAAGTTCTGCGTGGCCGTGCGTCCAATCTGCACCTCGACGTTCTTGGCTTCGCCGGCCGCAAAGCCGGCAGCAGTCACTTTGATGGTGTAGATTCCGGCGGGTATCAGGTCAAACTTGTATTCGCCGGCATCGTTGGTTTGCGTGGTACGGCTGGAGCCGGTTTCCTTGTTGGTGAGCGTGACCGTGGCTTTGCTGCCGATCACTGCTTGCGTTTTGTCGACGACCGTTCCTTGCAGGGTGGCCGTGGCTGTTACCTGTCCTAGCAGGCTGGAGCAGCTGAACAGGACCAGACAACCCATGATCGCCATCGATAGCCATCGCTTAGTATTCATATGGCTTTACTTCTCTCCTTGATTGGGGATGGCACCTTATGAAAGTGCCTTATTACGAGCAGACTTGCTTAACTCTTGCCTTGTCTTGCTTTACAAATCAGCAAGACGGTGGCCAAACACCTACACCGCGCAACCCGGCCCCAAATTTATTGTCTGGCTCAAATCATGTTTGCTGAAACGAAAGCTGGGGCCGACGATAAGCACCTGAATTCAAGTAGATAAGGCGCTGCAGCAGCATTTCTTAGGATGGGGATATTGGCTTGGCGGCTTAACAAAAGCGACTTAATTTGACGCGAGAGCAGCCAGTTCCATCGGAAAATACTAATTTCTGTATTTCAATCTATGAATTGATGTTGATTTTAGGAATGCTTTAATCACTTACCTTTTGTGATTGCATAATTTTTGGTGCAGTTGACGCCTTGCTGGGGACGGCCCGGATTCAGTGCAGCTCGGACAGCGAATGGAGACGCCCTGCCACCGTGGCGCCGCAGTTTTGTATTATTCTTGAATCATGGCCAGCAGCGTCTCAACAGTGCGGCACGAATTTCAGACCGATGACGTCCGCCTTCAGCCCATTGCGGAAAAAGTCTTTGCGCGGGAGCGGCTCAGTTTTGCGGATGCCGTGACGCTCTACCGCTCGCCGGACATTCTGGCGATCGGCTGGCTGGCCAACCACGTGCGCGAACGCCTGCATGGCAATGTGGCGTACTTCAACGTCAATCGCCACATCAATCCGACGAATGTCTGCGTGGCCGCCTGCCGGCTTTGCGCCTTTGGCCGCAAGAAAGACGCTCCAGGCGCCTACACCATGGCGCTGGAAGAGGCCTTTGAAACCGCGGCTTCCGGCTACTCTGAGGCGATTACCGAATTTCACATTGTCGGCGGCCTGCACCCTGACCTGCCGTTCCAGTACTATCTCGACCTGATCTCCGGACTAAAGGCGCGTTTCCCGCAGGTCCATCTTAAGGCGCTAACCATGGTCGAAATTGCATTCCTGGCCAAGCGCGGCAAGTTGTCCATCGAAGAGACGCTGCGCCAGCTCAAGAATGCTGGCCTGGACTCGTTGCCCGGCGGCGGCGCTGAGATTTTCAATGAACGCGTGCGGCGCGTGATCTGCGATCACAAGATCGACGGCGAACAGTGGCTGGAGACCGCGCGTACTGCGCACAGGATCGGCCTGAAGTCGAACGCCACCATGCTCTACGGGCACATTGAAAACGAGGAGGACCGCGCCGACCACTTGCTCCGCCTGCGCGCGTTGCAGGATGAAACTCACGGCTTCCAGACTTTCATCCCGCTGGCCTTTCATCCGGCCAACACGCCGCTGCAGCACCTGTTCGTGACCACCGGCATGCTCGACATCAAACAGATCGCCGTCAGCCGCCTGGTGCTCGACAACTTCCCGCACATCAAGGCCTATTGGCAGATGCTCTCGCCCAAGATCGCGCAGATTTCGCTGCGCTTTGGCGCTGACGACGTGGACGGAACCGTGGTGGAAGAGAAGATCTACCACGACGCCGGCGCCACCACTCCGCAGGGGCTCGTCCGCAAAGAATTGGAGCGCCTGATCCGCGAAGCCGGCCGTGATCCGGTCGAGCGTGACACGATGTACCGGCCGGTAACGAGGACGGAGACGTCGTTCACGATTTCAGTTTGAGCAATTAGCAATTGCAAATAGCAAATAGCCCGGCTAAAGCAGAGCGCAAGAATTCAGGTTTGGCGAAGGCAACGGCTGCTCCAGGCAGGCTAGTTGCTTTCTCCGAAGACCCTCTTAAAGATCTTCCCCACATTCCGCAACTGCCGTTCGATCGAAAACGCCTGCTCAATCTGTTTCGCCGGCACGCGCCCGGTGATCTCCGGATCATTCATCACCAAGTCGCGGAAGTTAAGGTCGTCCTTCCACGCGCGCATGGCATGCTTCTGCACCAGGCGGTATGCGTCTTCGCGCGACATCCCGTGCTCGGCCAGGTCCAGCAGCAACTGGCCGCTGAAGACCAGGCCGCCCGTCGACTCCAGGTTCTTGAGCATGCGGTTGGGATAGACCATCAGCGTATCGATCAGGTGGATGGTTTTGGCCAAGAGGTAGTCCACGAGGATGGTGGAATCGGGCAGGATCACCCGCTCCACCGACGAGTGCGAGATGTCGCGCTCATGCCAGAGCGCCACGTTCTCAAACGCCGCCTGCGCGTTGGCCCGCACCACGCGCGCCAACCCGCTGATCTGCTCGCAGGTAACCGGATTGCGCTTGTGCGGCATGGCCGAGGAGCCCTTCTGCTTTTCACTGAAGTATTCTTCGGCCTCGCGAACTTCTGTCCTCTGCAGGTGGCGGATTTCGGTGGCGATCTTGTCCAGGGTGGCGGCGATCGTCGCCAGCGTGGCTACGTAATAGGCATGGCGGTCGCGCTGAATGACCTGGGTGGAAATAGGATCGGCTTTCAATCCCAACCGCGCGCATATCTTTTCCTCGAACTCCGGTTCCAGGTGCGCGAAGGTGCCCACGGCGCCGGAGAGTTTGCCCACGCGCATCTCTTCCGCCGAGCGTTTAAAGCGCTCGATGTTGCGAACAGTCTCGGCATACCAGTTGGCCAGCTTCAGCCCGAACGTAGTGGGCTCGGCATGGATTCCGTGTGTGCGGCCGATGGTCGGCGTGTGCTCGAATTCATGCGCGCGCCGGGCCAGGACGGCCTGCAACTGCTCCAGGTCATCGGCGATGATGCGTGAAGCTTCTCTAATCTGCAGCGCCTGCGCGGTATCGACCACGTCATTCGAGGTGAGCCCGTAATGCAGCCAGCGCGCCTGCGGACCCACCTTCTCCGCCACTGCGGTGGTGAAGGCGATCACGTCATGCCTCACTTCGGCCTCGATCTCATGGATACGCTTCAGGTCGAAGTCGCCGCGCTCTGCAATCGCCCTGGCCGCTTCCTGCGGGACGATGCCGGCGTCAGCCAGGGTCAGGCTGGCCGCGGATTCAACCTGCAGCCAGCAACGGAATTTGTTCTCGTCACTCCAGATTCGGCCCATTTCGGGGCGGGTATAACGTGGGATCAAGTTTGCTCCTTGCAGTATGGGCAGCGGACATCAGATCATAAACTCTGCCGGCCTGCCAGCGCCAACGCCCGTCCCGGATTGGTATGGACAGGAAGATTTTCGTTGAATTCTTTTTCCCTGACGGTGATAGTTAACTCAACCTTCCGTATAGGAAAAGGGCCTTCCCGCGGATAGGCTCCGTGGGAAGGCCCAGGCTCGAATCTAGCAGAATGCTGTACATTATGTCGCGGAGCGATATAAAATGTCAAAAGAAAAAAACATGCGGCCCCTGACCGAGCCGGAATACCTGGCGTTGAGCGAATTTCGTTATCAGTTGCGGCGGTTTCTTCGCCACATGGAGGAAGCCACCCGCGCTCTGAACGCCAATCCCCAGCAATATCAACTGGTTCTGGCGGTCAAAGGCCTGCCTCGGGACGTCACGCCGACCATCAGCCGGCTGGCGGAACGAATGCAGCTCAACCATAACAGCATGGTCGAGCTGGTGGACCGGTGCGAAGAAAACGGTCTCATTCGCCGGTCGCGGTCAGGAAATGACCGCAGGCAGGTCACGCTTTCGCTTACGCCGGAAGGCGAGACCCTTCTGCGCAAGCTGGGCGCGGCCGCGCGGCAGGAGCTGCGGGAGATGGGGCCGACGCTGGTGGATAGCGTGCTGCGGCTGACCGGAGAAGGAGCACCCAAATCAAGATCGGGAGGGAACAGAAAAGCGGGCCCATGAAAGAGCCGACCCAGGAAAGACCGTCCATTGCCTCAACCAAAATCTCTACCATCCAGACTCTCGGGGACTTCACCACAACATGGCGGGTATTGCCGATCTCAGGGCTGGCCCTGATCATCGGCGTGGTGGCG
Organism: Candidatus Angelobacter sp.; assembly: GCA_035717005.1. GTDB lineage: Bacteria > Acidobacteriota > Terriglobia > Terriglobales > Acidobacteriaceae > Angelobacter. The sequence continues at coordinate 8,591 of DASTJB010000048.1, read as the reverse complement.
GCCTATGTGGCCGTTGCCCTGCTGAGGCTCATCAGTTTCTTTACTAATGTCTTCTTCTTTCATCGCCTGAGTTCGACTTCGGCCTCTCCCGGGGACGCTCACCTCGGAGTTTGGGTGATCTTCGTTCCGGTGATCGGCGGCCTGATTGTAGGACTCATGGCGCGCTTTGGGTCGGACAAGATCCGCGGCCACGGCATCCCTGAGGCAATTGAGGCAATCCTGCTGCGCGGCGCGAAAGTCGAACCGCGCCTGGCGGTGCTGAAGCCGGTTTCGACGGCGATCTCCATCGGGTCCGGCGGCCCGTTCGGCGCAGAAGGGCCCATCATCATGACCGGCGGGGCTTTCGGCTCGCTGATCGCGCAGTTTTTCCATCTCACTTCGGCGGAACGGAAGACCCTTCTGGTGGCCGGCGCAGCGGCGGGCATGTCAGCGACGTTCGCTGCGCCGTTTGCCTCCATCATGTTGGCCATCGAGTTGCTTTTGTTCGAATGGAAGCCGCGCAGCTTCATCCCGGTGGCGCTGGCCAGCATTACCGCCGCCGAAGCGCGCGTGCACCTGCTGGGCGCGGGACCGCTCTTTCCCGTGCCCACGCACGATGTGGCCTGGGCGCCGGCCGTCCTCTTCGGCTGCCTGCTCGCTGGGCTGCTGAGCGGCGGGCTCTCCGCTCTGCTCACGCAGCTTGTCTATGCCTTCGAAGATGCCTTTGCTCACCTGAAGCGGATCCACTGGATGTGGTGGCCGGCCATCGGCGGACTTGGAATCGGCATCGGCGGCTACTTTTATCCTCGCGCACTGGGCGTGGGCTACGACGTGATTCAGCAGGAGCTCCAGGGCAATGCCACGGTCCACCTGATCCTGGGAGTTCTGATCGTGAAATGCCTGATCTGGAGCTTCTCCCTGGGGTCCGGGACTTCCGGCGGCGTGCTGGCTCCGCTGATGATGATGGGCGGGGCACTGGGGGCGGTGGATGCGCTCTTCCTTCCTCATCAGGGACCCGGCTTCTGGGCGCTCATCAGCATGGGAGCCATGCTGGCCGGCACCATGCGCTCTCCGCTCACCGGCGTGATCTTCGCCTTCGAGCTGACCGGGGACTATCATTCCATCCTGCCCTTGTTGATTGCCTGCGTGGCAGCGCATTCGTTTACAGTGCTCACCATGGCGCGATCGATCCTTACGGAAAAGATCAGCCGACGCGGCCACCATCTTTCCCGCGAGTACGTGGTTGATCCCATGGAGGCGCTGGCGGTGGAAGACGTGATGCGGACCAATATCACCGCCTTCCCTGCGGAAACCACAGTGGCCGAGCTGCAGGGCGTTCTTGAAAGGAATGAAACCACCCGCGGGCAGCGTGTCTATCCCGTTATTGGGCCAAACCAGCACCTGCTGGGCGTGATGACGCGGCATGATCTGCTCAGAATCGTCACGGAATTGCGGGATGAAGATGCCGGCCGTGTGCAGCTCTCAGAGATGATCAATCAGCCGCCAGTGGTGGCTCATCCCGAGGAACCTCTTCGTCTGGTGGTAAACCGCATGGCGGCCACAGGGCTTACCCGTTTTCCCGTGGTCAAGGAAAACGGCGGCCCGGAACTGATAGGGCTGATTGGATTGCCCGATCTGCTGAAGGCGAGAGAGTTCTCCGTGCTCGAAGAGCAGCATCGCGAGCGCGTGCTGCGCTTGCGCGTGCCGCCGTCTTTGCGTTGGAGAAGGACGGAAGAAAAGAAAGAACCGGTCCGCTGAGCGGTTTGCCGGAACTGGTTCGGAGCTGATTGCTCGATCAGGCGATCCCGAACAGCTCCGCCATTTCCTGGTATTTGAATCCCCGGCCGGGTACGTAGGGCTGGATCCACTGGCCATTGACGACGAACTGCGGGATCGCCCGCTTGCCGGTTCGCCGGATCACCTCTTCGGCTGCGCCGGGCGTCTGTTCGATATCGATTTCCTGAAAGGCAATGTTGTTCTGGGCCAGCCAGCGCTTTGCGATGTGGCAGTCGCGGCACCACGGGGCGGAATAGACAGTGAGTGTCATATTGATGGACGTAAATATAGATGCGGCAGCGGGCCCCGGGGATACAGGAATTTACGCCTCAACCCAGCTCAGCAGCGGGTTAGGGATTTGTCGTCACTCACATCCGGCGGACGAGGACGACGGTGGCGTCATCGGCGAGGGTCTGAGCGCCGCTGTAGCGGATCACGTTTTCGGTCAGCGTGCGGGCGCAAGGACTCGGCCCCTCCAGCGCAGCCGAGAGACGATCGATACCGTACTCATTGCCGGCCGGGTCCACGGTTTCCACAATGCCGTCTGTATAGAGCAGAACGGTCGAGCCCGGGTCCATCTCAACGCGGCTTTCGCTGAAATCCGAATCGAAAATTCCCAGCGGCAACCCCGAATCGGTCGCGATGCTGGAGCACTTCCCGGCACGCCGCGCCAGGGGCGGCAAGTGCCCGGCGCTGGAGAAGACCACCGTGTGCTGTTCGCCATCGAGCACGGCATAGATCAGGGTAACGAAGCGCCCCGGTGGAAAATCATCCCGCAGAGATCTGTTTACCCGGCGCAACACCTCGCCGGGGCCCACGCCGGCGGCTATGTTGCGGCGAACAATGGACCGCGTGGCTGACATCAGTAGCGCAGCCGCCATGCCTTTGCCGCACACGTCGCCCAGCACGATTCCGATGCGGTGCTGATCAAGCGGTATGTAGTCGTACCAGTCGCCACCGACCGCCTGCATCTGCTCGCAACTGCCTTCAATTCTGTAACCGGGCAGCGCCGGGTCAGAGGACGGCAGCAAGGCGGACTGGATCACGCGGGCTTCGTCCTGCTCACGCAGGATACGCTCCTTTTGCAGCCGCTCCGTGCGGAATAGCCGGGCGTTCTCGATGGCGCTGGCAATGCTGTCCGCGAAGGCAGTGAGCAATTGCAGTTGGTCTGAGGAGAAGCCATCCAGCCGGGGGCTTTGTGCGTCCAGCACCCCGATCAGACGCCCTTTACAAAGCAGGGGAATGGCTAGTTCGGAGCGGGTGGCAGACTCGCAGTGGAAGTAATGAGTGTTCTTGCTTACATCAGGGGCGTACATGTGCCGGCCGGTGACTGCGACTTGCGCCACCATGCCCCGCTTGCCCGGCTTGAATCGGAAGCCCTTCTTCAGATCAGAGAATCCGTGTATGGCGATGATTTCCAGTTCGGCACCGGTCTCATCGAACAACAGGAGGGCGGTGTGATTGCAGCCAAACGCTCCGGCCAGGTCGATGACAATCTCATTCAGCAGCTGATCGAGGTCAAGCGTGGAATTGATCTTGCGAACAGCTTCCTGCAGAAGCGTCAGCTGGCGAAGGCGCTGTTCGAGTTCCAGAACGCGGGATGTGCCTTCACTGGACATTCGAAAAATTATAGTACATCCACATTCTGCACCCGCGGCGGACGTCCATCGCCAGGGCGATCACGAGAGCCTGGTCGCCTCCAGTTTCTCCCGCAGCTTGCCCAGGCAGCGCATAACGTCCTTTCGATTCTTCGCCGCCAGCATCCACCGCGGCAGGGCCGAGGAGAGCCGGCGGGACGAGACTTCCTCCATTCGCTCTTCGCGCAGCTCCGCGCCGATGAATTCTTCCATGAAGTCAAGGTGCTCGCGGTTCAGGATCCAGAGCACGTTGCCATGGCAGGACATTCGGAGCCATAGAGGCCCGCGCAAGACAAAGTCGGCGCCGGCCGGGGTGCTCCACTGATGGCCACAATGCAGGCAGCTGCACTCTCCCATGCGCAAGACTGATCTTTTGTCGCGAGGGAAAGTGAACTTGCGCAGCGTGGCGCAGTTGCCACATTTCTCGCACGCGACCAGAATAGGCCGATCGGGCGGCATGAATTGATGAATGGTAAGGTGCTCGCGCACCTGCATGCGCTTTCCCGGCATTGTGGGCCTCATTGTACAAAACGCCTTCGCGCACAATTTTTGCGGCATTCCTTCTGTGTTTCAAAGGTTTTCGCTCCTGTCCGGCGGCCCGTTTGGGGTATGCCGCTAGTAACTGCTCCGATATTAATGCACGTGCTAATCTTTTCAGGGAGTTAGCTTGCGCGCCGCATTTGAAAAAGCACCGCCGGAAATCCAGGAGATCCTGGGCAAGCCGATCCGCGACCTGGGGCTGAAGCTGGAAGGCTCGCCGCTGGAGCGGTTCGTGCAGCAGCTTTATCGCGAGCTGGACCGCAAGGGCCTGAAGAAATTCCGCCCGGCATGCTACCTGACCGACGAATGGGGATGTCCTTCGGGTGAGCCGATCATCGGGATACCGTTTTACCTGGCCGATCCCAAGCTGGCGCGGCTGGAGAAAGAGATGAACGATCTGGAAGACTCGCGCCAGATCATGATGTACCTGCGGCATGAGGCCGGGCACGCGGCGAACTACGCGTACGCGCTGCATAAGACGCCGGAGTGGAAACAGGTTTTCGGGCCTTATCGCAAGCCGTACCGGGACGCTTACCGGCCCATCCCGTTTTCGCGCAGCTTTGTGCGGCACATGGAAGGCTGGTACGCGCAGAAGCATCCGGACGAAGATTTTGCCGAAACGTTTGCAGTCTGGCTGACGCCGGGCTCGCGCTGGCGGCAGAAGTATAAAGGCTGGCCGGCGCTGGAGAAGCTGCGCTACGTCGATCGGACGTTCAGGAAGTTGCGCACGGCGGACCCGGTGCGCCCGCGCGGGCGAACCGACATCACCGTGGAAGAGATGGAGACCACGGTGGGAGAGTTTTACGAATCGGCGCTGAGCGAGCAGCCCTCTCCCGGCGATCTGCCGCTCGATGCCGACCTGCAGGACATTTTCAAGGTCGGCAAGCGGCGCAAGATAGGCGTCAGGCCCGCCGTCGATCTGCTGCGCGAGAACCACAAGTCTCTGGTGGACAAGATCACATACTGGAGCGGAGTGCCGCGGCCGCTGATCAAGAAGCTGGTTGAGTCAATGGAAATGAAAGTAGGCGAGCTGGAGCTGCGCGCGAATGTAAAGGTCGAGAAAGAGTATTTGACGGAGATCACGGTCTACGCCACGGCGCTGGCGATGAATTATGTGGCCAGAGGAAAGTTCGTGCAGGCGTAAGGTCATCGGGGGACCGGTGATCGGAAGAACAAACACCTGCCACGGAGGCACGGAGACACGGAGGAACAAGGGGATCTGGTAGTCGGAAACACGAATTCCAGTTATGGACACCAAATTAAAAATCACGGTCCTATACGAGAGCTGGGGCGAGGAAGAAGAAGCGGCCCCGGAACCGGAAAAGAAGAAACGCGGCGTAAACAAGCGGCGCAAAAAGCGGGAGAAGCACGATCGCGAAGAAATTTTCGAGGCGCTGGAAAAGCTGGGCCACGAGCCGACGTATATGGTGCTGGATGGCGAAGACAAGTCTTTGACCGCTCTGGCCAGGCAGGAAACCGACCTCTTCTTCAATCTGGTGGAATCGTATGCCGGTGATGACACCATGGAGATGCACGTAGCGGCTTACCTGGACCTGCTGGGGCGTCCGTATACCGGCGCGGGGCCGCAGGGTCTGTATCTGGCGCAGGACAAGGGGCTGGCCAAAAAGCTGTTTCACTTTTATGGCATTCGCACGCCGTACTTCGCCACGTGTTATCAGGGCAAGCTCGATCATTCCCAGGACATCAAGTTTCCGCTGATCGTGAAGCCGGCTTCAGAGGACGGTTCGCTCGGGATCGACAAGAATTCCGTGGTCGGAAGCGTGAAGGAGCTGATGGAGCGGATCCATTATGTGCAGGAAGAGTTCAATTTGCCGGCGCTGATCGAAGAATACATCGAAGGCCGGGAGATTTATGTAGGCGTTATGGGGAACCAGAGTCCCGAGGTGCTACCGCTGGTCGAGCTGGACCTCTCCAAACTTCCTGAAGACATGCCGAAGGTAGCGGGCATGGAAGTGAAGTGGGAGAAGGACAGCGACGCTTATAAGCTTACGAAGTCGGCACCGGTGGAAGACCTGGACGAAACGACGGTGGAGTTGCTGTCAAGGACGGCGCTGGATGCGTATCGCATTCTCAAGCTGCGCGACTACGGCCGCATCGACGTGCGGCTGACGGACAAGGGCGAGGTGTTCGTGATCGAGGCGAACCCGAATCCCTGGCTTTCCAGCAACTCAGAGTTCTTCATGGCGGCGAAGAAGTCGGGGCGTTCGTACGCCGATATGATCGCCGAGATCGTACAGTTGGCGCGCACGGACCGGCGGCGCCGGGATAAGCTGCATATGTCGTAAATCAGTACCGCGTAATGGGTACATGGGAAACCCCAGTTGTTCGTGTCCTTCATCACACATCGTGTTTGTCCCGCCACGCGTATTCACGCGGTGATTTTGCGGTAACCTGCATAAAATCAGTGGTTTCGTGGTTGGTCATCTCCGTGCGATATGCCCGTGTGCTGCCCAGGGCAGCGGAGGTGAGGCAAATGGCAAATCTGAAATCTTTCAATTCCAATCCAGTGGACAGCGGGTCCACGCGGCGCGCGCGGATCATCGGCGGCGCGGCCACGGCGGCGGTGACAGCGGTGATTGCGTTGATGTTCGTGCTCGACTTCAACGGCTGTTCCAAAGAAACCAAGAATGCGAACGCGAGTTCGAGCAGCCAGGGGTCGCTGAGCGCGGCGAACCCTGCACCGTCGCCTGCGGTGCAGCCGGCGACTTCGCTGGAGAAAAAAAACGATGCGGTGATCGAGAAGAAAAAGCCGGTCAAGCGCGTCTCAACCGCCACGTATGCGAACGCGACTTATGGGATCTCGCTGCGCTATCCCAAGACCTACACCATGCTGGTGCCGGAAAAGGACCAGAAGGAGCTGGCCTGGCCTGATCCGGTAGCGATGAACTTCGCGGACGGCAACGGCGAGACGCTGACCACGCTGGTACTGCCGGGATCGCGCGCATCTTCGTACTTCAAGGTGAGCGTGAACAAGACCCTCAACGCCGAGCAGTGCTCGAAGTTCTCCACAACGCCGGAGCAGGTGGACGGAGCCACCAACCCGGCGGAGACGTCGATCAATCCGCCGGTGGACACGACGGACGACTCGATCCAGCCGTCCAAGACCAACGTGCTGGGGGTGGAGTTTGCGAAGGCCGAGAACGTCACCGACCAGAGCGATGCCCGGTACTACCATCACTTTGAGAACGGCGCCTGCTACGAGTTCGCGCTCGGAGTGGCGGATGCGCCAAACACGGTGAGGCCGATCGACCACCTGCAGGTGTTCGACAAGCTGGAGCGGATCATGACGACGGTGAAGATCAAGTCCACTGCGCCGGAGACCGCAGCGACGCCGACGGAGACGTCAGCCCAGGCAAAGCCGGTGGCGCAGCCTACGCCGGCGACGAATCCCCAGCAGTAAGAGAAGCGCGGTGACACCAAAAGCCAGGCTCGCAGAGGGCCTGGCATTTTCATTTATGCGTTGATTAAGAGGCCTTGCGGCGGCTGCGGGTACGCTGGGAAATCCTGGGATTGGGCCTTTCCGCAACTTCGGTGTCCACAACCGCGCCGGGGATGACACGCTTGACCCGGCGCCTGGTAACGGTAAGGGTGCCGTCCTGAACTTGCTGAGAGCCGCCGAAGAGCGCGTGCATGTACCGGGTACGGCATTCATCGGAGCAGAAGTGGACGGCAAGAGACTCAACAGCACGGGGACTGTCCCAGGAGCTGGCAATCGAAATTTCACGCCGGGCAGAGGTTACGCCGATATTCTCAGCGGCAAAGCCCAGAATCCAGACCTCGCGCTCTTCCTTCAGCCGGCTGCAACCATCACACTGAAAGCGAATCATCGTTCACCTCCTCAGTTGGGTTGGATGGTTGGTGGACGGCGGAGTTTGTCTGGAAAACCCGGGCGGCGGCTAGAGGATACAGATTGCAGAGTGGTGTCGCCGAACACTAGATGCGTTCACAGCCTTCGAGCAGGAGAGCGAATAGCACTGCGAGAAGCGCGGAGAGCAGGACGGTCCAGCTGATGCAGCGGCTCCAGGTGAGGAGCATGGGCGCAAGGCTTTTCTGGATCGGGTTGGTTGCGGCGTTTGGGGTGTTCGTCATGGCGCTTGACCTCTGCTGCCGGGGAGAAGTGCACGAAGAGGCCCAACCGCAAGATATTGATTCGACAGCTAGTTGCGTCTCTTGAATCGCATTATTTGCGTGGGGCATGGGAGACAGGTGTCGAAACGGTGACACGGAGACGTAGCGGTGCTACGTCTCTTCGTCCACATTCCAGGCACGGTTATGCATTTCGGCGTACCGGGCCCACTCGCGAATGGCCCATGCGAGGTGACGAGCGCGGGTTTCGGGATAAGGGCTGCGGAAGATGTCGATGAGGAACCCGCGGCGCGACTGCTGCGGCATGATCTCCCAGCCGCGGCGGGCCTGCTCGTTTTGAGCCAGGGCTGTGGCGAGCGCGGGCGGCGGGTCGAGCTCGGCTTCGCGGGCGGTGGTGAGGAGCTCGATGGTCTGGTCAAGGCGGCGGAGGCGGGTGGTTTCTTTTTTGACGCTGCGGATGAAGTGGTCAAAGTCAATGCGGAGAGTTGGGGAGAGGGAGTTGAAGAATCTTTTGAGGCGGTGGCGGCGGAGGGCGCGAAGAAGGAGCGGGTG
>DASTJB010000047.1:0-7313 GCA_035717005.1 Candidatus Angelobacter sp. | reverse complement strand
CTCCAACTGGGGAAAGAGTTTTTCTTCCGCCTGAAACGCCGGCGGATGGACCACACGCCTGCTGCCTCGCAGCTTGACAGGATGGCGGAGGTGCAGCATCTCGTGATAGACGAGGTATTCGATCGCATAACGCGGCACCGCAGCTCGGTCAAAAATACGGCTGACAACAATTGTGTTGTGCGCCGGATCATAATGACCCAGACTGCGCAGTGAGTGCCGGCCGCTCCAGGTCATCTGCGGACGTGCCATCAACCCGTGGAAAAAGCGCAGGTTCAATTCGTCGAAAACTGCCTCAAGATCGTAGTGCCTGCCTTTGGGGCCTTCAATGCGCTTGCGCCCGCGCAGCTGGCGGATCAGATGTGTCTTCTTCGTCATGGCGCGGCTGCCGGTAAATTTGCGGTAGCGCGCAGCGTGCGCCAGGTCAATGGGCTTGCGGTAAAGCTTGGCGATCAGGATATGCAGGATTGCGTAGAGCACCGCCTCGGGTGCGCCTTCCAGCAGATCAGACAGCCGGACGAAGATGCGTCCCTGGCGCAGGCGGATGGTGTTGTTAATGTTGGCAAAACGATAGAACCGGACTTCGAATTCCGGCATGGGAGCAAGCGGCCGCAGTTCGCGATAGGCTTGTTCAAAAATCTGGGAGATCATCGCAGAAGAATTTGCCGCGAATGAACGCGAATGTTCCGAGTCAGATTGTACCTAACGCGGGCAAGCCCGGTGCGTCTGGCAAGCCTACTTATTTCTTTTTCTCTTCCGGCTTCTCCGCCATATACTCGCGGGCCATGTCTGCGTTTGATTTCAGCGCTTCCTGGGCATCCTGCAGGACAAAGCGGAAGTCGGGATACTCCTTTCTCGTCTCGGGATCTGTCTGCGCCGCTGATTGAATAGTACGGAGCTTAAGATCAAAACGCTCATCGGCCTCAATCACTTCCTTCAACCCTTTCTTGAAGTCCTTACGATCGTCCTTGCTCAGCGGCCGGCCTTCGTATTGATCCAGGTTGTCATTGATTTCGTCGATCAGGGCGGTGAAGTCTTCCAGCAGATCGTGGATCTGTTTTCCGCGCTCCTTGGCCAGCTTGGGATCGACGCGCACCTGATCAATGGCGAGCAGCCTGGCCTCCGTGAATTTGACCAGCAGCTTCAGGCGCTTATAAGGCTCCATTGCGACCTCGCGAAGCTGGTCAGCCTCGGCTTCAGTCAGGGGATCGCGCCGGCGGGCGGAGGCCGCGACGCTCACAAGCACGAGCAGCAGAAGAATTTTGGTGGCGATTTTCATTTCTGTGCTTTCTTGGCCGGAGCGAACATGGCTTCCAAGATGTCCTCGCCAAATTGCTCCAGCTTCTTTTCCACTGCTTCCACCGCAGGACGGTCTTCCGCAGCCAGCGTTCTGCGCATGTCCTCGAGCGCGCGGCGGCAGCGCCGGAGATGGATCTCCGTTTCCTTCATCTTCTTTCTGTTCTTAATGGCCAGGTCACGCGCGCGGGTGGCATATTGCAGGATCTCCTGCACCGTGGCCTGTCCTTTGACTGATTCGCCATCGTTAAACAGCTTGTCGGCCACGATCACCAGGTGCTCGGCGACTTCGGCGCACACCTTGGCCTGATCGGGGCCGGCGCGCTCGGCTTCAGCCTTGAGCTGGTCGACGTTCCTGTCATCGGCCACGGCGGACATGGCGAGAAACAGCAGAAGCAGGATGGAAGCGCGTTTTTGCATCAATTGGGCTCGATGGCTTTCAGGCGGTGCCGCGCCTGAAACTCCTGATCGGGAAATTTGCCGCCGGCGATCCGCAGGAACTGCTTGTAGTTTTCCGCCGCGGGTTTGTACATCCTTAGGCTATCGTAAGCCTCGGCGCGAAGGAAGTAGGTTGCGGGCGTGTCCGGCTGGAGCTTGCCCCGGGCATCGAGCACGCGGACCGTCAACTCATAGTTCTTGTTCTGCTGGGCGGCGTAGGCCAGATCGAAATAGGCCTCAACGAGATCGGGCTTGAGCTGCACCGCCTTGAGCAGTTCCGCCTGCGCTTCCGGATACTTGTGCTGATGGGCCAGGGCCGAGCCGTAGTCGAAATGGAGCTGCGCGTCAGTGGCATTCTGATCAGCCAGTGGCTGAAGAAGCTGAGCGGCATGGTCATATTGCTTTGCGTCGACGTACAGGCGGGCCAAGCTGCGCGCGAGGTTGGGATCAGCGTGGGATTTGTACGCAGGTTCCAATGTGGCAATCGCCTCCTGCGTTTTGCCTTCCGCAGCGAGAATCTCTCCCAATTCAATTTGTGCCGCCACATCGGAAGGCTGCACCGCGATTTGCTTGCGTGTCCAGCTTTCCGCTTCGGCGTAGCGCTTCTGGCGGACATACAGGTTCACCAGCCTGGCGAATACCGGCGAGGCACCTGGGGCCGCGAGCTCGAGGTAAACCTTTTCAGCTTGTGCGTCACCATACCTGGCAATCCTGTCCGCGAGTTGGAGCGTCTGCCCCGGATCGATGGTTGCAAACTCGGCAGCGTGTTTTGCTTCCAGCCAGGCTTCGTCCGGATCAAACTCTGCGGTGGCGAACGCAAGCGACATCCAGGAGAGGCTCAGCGCCTTATTATCGTTGATCCCCGCTTTGTCGTCGCCATAATCCGGCTTCAACGTGACAGCGATTTTGAACACAGCCGCTGCCCCGCGGAAGTCTCCTGACTTCGCCATTACCGCCCCAAGGTTCTGCTGCGCCTGAAACCACTTTGGATTCAGCTCGGTGGCCTTCTTGTATGCCTTGATTGCTTCGGGGAATTTCCCTAATTGGCTCTCAACGAAGCCGAGATCGAACCAGAATTGTGGGTTGTCGTTCTGGCTGGGCGCCAGAGCGAGCAACTTTTCTTCAGCCTGCGGGTACTGCTGTTTCTGGAGCAGGTCTTCGGCGCCTTTCAGGTCGCCGGCTGCGCGTTCTTCCGGGGTGGCGGGGTGAGGACGCGGAGCCGAACGTGTTTGCGCCGCCACAGACACGACCGTCATCCACGCCAGCACGAGCGCCGGGATGAGCTTACTTATGGCCATTCGATCCAGAGTTCTCGCTCTTTAAGATGCGCGCCAGCCACTTTCCGGTATGCGATTTTGCGCATTTTGCCACAGTTTCCGGGCTCCCGGCCACTACAACCTGTCCGCCGCGATTGCCGCCCTCGGGGCCAAGGTCGATGATCCAGTCGGCGGTCTTGATGACATCCAGGTTGTGCTCGATCACCAGGACGCTCCCGCCGGCCTCGATCAGCTTGCGGAATGCGGCGAGCAGCTTGCTGACGTCGTCAAAATGCAGGCCGGTGGTGGGCTCATCAAAGATGTAGAGCGCGCCCTTGCCGGCGCGGGCACGCTTGCGCTGTTCTTTTTCTTCCGGCGTGGCGGGATCAAAGCCCTGAGCGCGTCCAGCGGGAACAAGGTGCGCAGCCAGCTTCATGCGCTGCGCCTCGCCGCCGCTCAGCGTCGTGGCGGACTGGCCCAGCCGCAGATAGCCAAGGCCAACTTCTTCCAGCACACGCAGCTTATCGGTGATTTTGGGATGGCCGGAGAAAAACTGCAGGGCCTCGCGCACAGTGAGGTTCAGGACCTCGTGGATATTTTTTCCCTTGTACCGGATTTCCAGGATCTGCGGCTTGTAGCGCGTGCCCTTGCAGTCTTCACACAATAACTCGACGTCGGCCAGGAACTGCATCTCTACCGTGACCGTACCGTCGCCCTGGCAGGTCTCGCAGCGGCCGCCGGGAATGTTGAAGCTGAAGTGGCCGGCGGCGAAGCCGTGCTTGTGCGCCTCGGGCACGGAGGCAAAAACTTCACGGATGGAATCGAAGGCCTTGATATAGGTGACAGGATTGCTGCGCGGCGTCCGGCCAATGGGACTCTGGTCGACCAAGACGACGTCAGCAATGTATTGTCCACCGGTCACGCGTTTGAAGCCGCTGGCCGCCGGGCCGGGGCCGGCGGTGATGCCTTTTTCGGCGGCGAGTGCCTGGTAAAGGACATCGTGCACCAGAGTCGATTTGCCTGAGCCGGAGACGCCGGTGATCGCCACCAGCATGCCCAGAGGAATCTCCGGCGAGATGTTTTTCAGGTTGTGCGCCCGCGCGCCCTCCACCCGGATCATCGGCACGCCCGGGGTGCGGCGGTTTTGCGGAATCTGAATCTTCAAGTCCTGGTTTAAGTATCGGCCGGTGAGCGAGTGCGGCAACTTCTTGATCTGCTCATAGGTCGCGGCGGCCATTACCTTTCCGCCGTTCTCGCCTGCGCCCGGCCCCAGATCGAGAATGCGGTCGGCCGCGCGCATGACCTCGGGATCGTGCTCCACCACCAGAATGGTGTTTCCCAGGTTGCGCAATTCATGCAGGATGTTCACCAGCCGGGCGGTGTCGCGGCTATGCAGGCCGATGGAAGGTTCGTCAAGCACGTAGAGCGCGCCGACCAGCCGCGAACCGAGCGAGGTGGCGAGCTGAATGCGCTGCGCTTCACCGCCGCTCAGCGTGGAAGCCAGCCGGTCAAGCGTAAGGTACTCGAGCCCGACGTCATTCAGGTACTTCAGGCGTTCCTGGAGCTGTTCCAGGATTTTGCCGGCAATATCGGTCTGCTCGCGCGAGAGCTTCAGCGTTTTGAAGAATTCCGCGGCGGCCTCCACGGTCATGGCCGTCAGCTCGCGGATGTTTTTGTTTTCAATCTTCACCTGCAACGCATCGGCGCGCAGCCGGCCACCGCCGCACTCAGGACACTGCGCGTATCCGCGATACCGGCTGAGAAAGACACGCACGTGGAGCTTGTATTTCTTGCGCTCCAGCATGGCGAAGAAGCCCTGTATGCCGGGGAACTTGTCTTCGCCCTCGATCACCTGCCGCTGCTGCTCCGCGTCCAGGTCGTTCCACGGGACATCAAGTGGCAGATCAGCCTGTTTGGCGAACTTGCGCAGCTCGCTCTGGAAGGCACGATATTTGGGCTTGGTCCAGGGCTCGATGGCGCCCTCGTTCAACGTTTTGGTCACGTCCGGGACGACCAGGTTCAGGTCAAAATCAATGGTGTTGCCGAAGCCCTGGCAGCGCGGGCACGCGCCGTAAGGGTTGTTGAAGGAAAACAGGCGCGGCTCCGGCTCCTCATACCTGATGCCGCAGTGCTTGCATTCAAACCGGTGCGAGAAGCGCCACTGGCGGAGCTGTTCGCCCTCAAGTGGGGCGGTTTCGAACACGGTTTCTCCGGCTTCGCGATATCCGGTCTCAACTGCGTCGACGATTCGAGAGCGCTGGTCCGGCGCCACCACGATGCGGTCGGCGAGAACATAGACGGGCTTCGAAAAGTCGATATCGAGCAGCGACTCGGGCGTGGAGAACTCAAAGATCTGCCCGTTCTGGAAGAGCCGGCCAAAACCTTTTTTGCGCAGGTCAAAGAGGCGCTCCTTGAGTGCGTTGGCCGCGGTCTCGACTGCGGCCGCGGCTTTGGCGGACTTTCTGCCCCGCGTCTTCTTTTCCGCCTGCGCCGGAACGCCCAGCGGCTGTACAGGGAAAAGCACGTTCAAGCGCGTGCCCTCATTAAGGGCCAGGATGGTCTGGGCAACTTCGTCGACCGTGTCTTTCTTTACTTCCTGGCCGCAGTTGCGGCAGTAGGTGCGGCCCACGCGGGCATAAAGCAGACGCAGGTAGTCGTAGATTTCAGTTGCCGTGGCGACGGTGGAGCGCGGGTTGCGCGTGGAATTCTTCTGCCGGATGGCGATCGCGGGTGCAATGCCGTCGATCATATCGACGTCAGGCTTCTCAATGCGCTCGAGGAACTGGCGCGCGTAGGCGGAAAGCGACTCCACGTAGCGGCGCTGGCCCTCGGCGTAAATGGTGTCAAAGGCCAGCGACGATTTACCCGAGCCCGAGACGCCGGTCACCACGGTGAGCGCATTATGCGGCACCTCAAAATCGATGTTCTTGAGGTTGTGCACCCGCGCCCCGCGGACGACGATGCTTTCGCTCTCCGAGATCTTCTGGTTTGGCACCGCGTTTTCTGAGACTGCCATTTTCCCCAAGGCCCGCCCGCCGGAGCGCACTGACAGCGCCAGGAGCGAGGGAGGCCGAATTTATTATTGTAATTCGTTTCTGGGTGGGAGTTCACCTGGGGGAGGAAACCGCTATTCACCGCGGAGACGCGAGGATGGGGCATTGAGCCGGGCTGCGGTCCCGGCGCCACGCGCTAATGCGTACGGCCGGGGAAACCAGCTACTTTCCTGACCGCATCACACCAGCAGCACTGAATAGCGGGTGCGAGGGGCCCGACCATGAGATATGCACGACCTGCTTCTTCCTTCACTTACTTTTCCGTTCTCTTGATTTTCTTTTCCGCATGGTTTCTGTCCGGTTGCAGCGGAGTGATGGGATCCAGCACAACGCCCAGTCCAACGCCGACTCCGGCAATCAGCAATCCCAACAACTTTGTCTATGTAAGTGTTTATGACAGCTCAACTATCGAGGGTTTCAAAATCGATCGTGACGGCACTGTCAGCTCAATTCCTGGATCGCCTTTTCCTGCGCCGGAGGGGCCGATCGGCATAGCGCGAAACCAGGATTTCCTTTTTGTCGGGAGCGAAGGCATCAACGTCCTGACGCCGGACAAGGACATGATCACGAGCTACCGTATTGATCCTTCATCGGGCGCGCTGAGCCAGGCGGCTGCACTGCATACCGGAATACCCGGGAACCTCTCGGTCGCGCCTGGCGGAAAATTTCTTTACGGCGATGGCGTCGACGTATTTTCCATATCGGCGTCCGGACAGCTGGCGGAAATTCCCGGCGCACCGTTTGGGTCGCCGTCATCGCTGGTTTTTGTGCAGGGCAATATTGTCTTCCACCCGAGCGGAAAATTTCTGTATTCCTGGGGAGTTCCCGATGGACACGGCGATCCCGGTCCATTTGCGATCTTTGCCGCGGTGGACCCGCAGACTGGAGTGCCCTCCAACGGGCAGATGCTTGGCCCACGCACACCCAGCCTGGAGATTACCCCGGACGGAAAATTCATGGTTGCTGTGACCGGGACGGTGCAGGCCCAGGACCAAGTATGCACATACACAATAGACTCCGTTGGCGGCGCGCCGTCAGGAGCAAGTCTTGGAGGGACGCCAGTAACACCCTTTTCCTGCACGAATGGGCCCAATTTTCTGTATGAGCTTGCGGTCGATCCCGATGGCACACTGGTAGCCGCTACCGGCGTACAAGGTTTGACCATCTTTCGGCTGTCCAACGGCATGCTAAGCCAGCTCCCTAATTCGACCTATCTGCTGCAGCAGAATTCGCAGCTAGTCAAGTTCAGCCGTGACGGCAAGTATCTGTTTGT
>DASTJB010000046.1:0-31177 GCA_035717005.1 Candidatus Angelobacter sp. | reverse complement strand
GCGGCGCGCGGCATCGCATTATTCCTGATCGCATTGAAGCCGGGACCTTCGTTATTGCCGCCGTTCTTACCGGAGGTGACCTCACCCTCACCAGCTGCGATCCTACTCATCTCGGCGCGCTCATTCAGAAGCTGGAAGAGTGTGGTGTGAGCATCGCCGCTTCATCGGATTCCATGCGCATCACCAACGGCCATCAGCTCACCGCCGCTGATGTGGACACGGAAGAGTACCCCGGTTTCCCCACTGACATGCAGGCGCAATACATGACGCTGGCCACACAGGCGCAGGGCACCTCGGTCATCACTGAAAACATCTTTGAAAACCGCTTCATGCATGCTCAGGAGCTCGCTCGCATGGGAGCCAACATCAAGGTTGAGGGCAGCCGCGCAGTGGTCCGGGGTAAAACCTCGCTCAGCTCTGCCGCGGTACAGTGTTCTGATCTCCGCGCCTCAGCCTCGCTGGTCCTGGCGGCGCTCGTCGCTGATGGCGAGACCATCATTGACCGCGTTTACCACATCGACCGTGGCTATGAGCGGATTGAAGAGAAGTTAAAGAGCGTTGGCGCACAGATTCGCCGCATCGGAGAATTCCTTCCCCGCCGCGCCGCCGCGCCCAGCGTGGTCGCATAAATCTATTTCTTCTTGTAAATGATGTGGTCAGAGAGCGGAGAATCGAGCCACTCACGCAGGCTCTGCGCTTTGCGGTCGCGCTCTGAGGTCTCTGCCGTCGCCAAGTCGATCGGCCACTTCACTCCGATCTCCGGATCGGCAAAATGGATCCCGCTTTCGCCCGGTTGGTTGTAAACGCCCGTGGTCTTGTACTGGACTTCGCAATCGTCGGTCAGCGAGCAGAAGCCCCGGGCGAAGCCGTAAGGCGCCCACACCTGCTTCTTGTTTTCTTCAGAGACTTCCAGCCCGAACCATTGCCCCACGGTCGGCGAGCCTTTGCGTACGTCCACCGCTACCAGGAAAGCCGCGCCCCGGGTCACACGCATCAGCTTGCCCATCGGCGGGTCCCACTGGAAGTGCAGCCCGCGCAGCACTCCCTTTTTTGATTTTGAGTGGTTGTCCTGGACGAAATCAGTGGGCAGCCCCAGTTCGCGGAACTGGTCCGCGCGATAGGTCTCCATAAAGAAGCCGCGCGAGTCGCCGCGCACCTCGGGCAGAACGACAATGACATCATTCAGGTGGACTGACTCAATCTTAAAGGCCATTTGCGCGCCCGGCTCCTGAAGTGGAGGATTGAACTCGGGCCCTCAGGAAATGTTTTTCTGTGCCTGTGCCGAGTCCATCTTGAGTGTATCAGCCGCGCGCTCCGTGCCGGAGAGCGCCTGCCATCCGCGCCGCGAAAGGTCCCAGAAAATCAGATAGCCCGCCAGCGCGGCCACCGCGAGCAGCACCGCGCCGAAGATCCACTCGCCAAAAATGATCTTGCCGATCCCGAAGAGTGTCGCATAGACCAGCACGCAGCCCATGATCCAGTCAAACGCATTGCTGCCGGCATCGCGCACCTGCGGAATCTCCGGTGCGAGCGCGGCAATCTTCTTCCAGCCATAGACGCTCGGTCGAACGCGGCGGTAAAAGCTGAGTAACTTGTCTTCGGCTTCGGGGCGAGTCAGGAAAGTGGCCAACAACCAGGCCACAGTCGTAATGCCAAGCGTGACGAACGACGTTTTGGCAAAGATTACGGGAGCGCTGCCGCTGAACGGGACCTTGCTCAGGTGCAGAGAGATCCGCAGCCACTCGTTGCCGAGAAAAATCGTGACACAGGCCGCGACAGCCATGGCCACAATCTCACTCCAGGCGTTGATCCGCCACCAGTACCAGCGCAGGATATACACGGCCCCTGTCCCAACTCCGAGACCGAGGACGATCCTCCAGCCTTCGCCGACCGAGGTCAGCTGGCTGGCAACGTACCCGCTCAGCAGCACCATGCCGATCGTCAGCAGCCGCCCCACCCCGACGTAATGCTTCTCGCTCTTCTTGCGGGCGAGAAAACGCCGGTAGAGATCGTTGACCAGATAGGAAACGCCCCAGTTCAACTGCGTGCCCAGTGTGGACATGAATGCAGCCAGAAACGCCGCCACCATCACACCGCGCAGTGCCGGAGGAAGGAAATCGCGCAGCACCATCACATAGCCCTGCTCGGGATTTGCGTCGAAAGCCAAATCCGGACGCATCCCTCCATGCGGTGAATACACCGCCAGCGCCACCAGTCCGGTGATGATCCACGGCCACGGCCGCACCGCATAATGCGCGATGTTGAACCAAAGGGTCGCACCCAGGGAGTTCTTCTCGTCTCGCGCGCAGAACATGCGCTGAGCGACGTACCCGCCGCCTCCGGGTTCCGCGCCCGGATACCACGCCGACCACCACTGCACGCCCAGGTACATCAGGAAGCTGAGCAAGGGCAGGGTCCATATGGCGCTTGAGGTCCAGCCCAGATGAAAGTTCGGCAGGAAGGCCAGCGGATTCGCAGTCTGCGCGCCGGTCTTGTGCATCTCCTGCCCCACGACTTGAAGATGAAGCTTCAAGGCCTGCATGCCGCCAATCTTGCTGACCGCGACCCACGCCAGCACCACCACCATCGACATTTTCAAAATGAACTGAAACAGGTCAGTCACCAGCACGCCCCACAAGCCGCCAATCGAGGTGTAAATGCCGGTGAACGGAATCAGCACTAAAACGCAGATAAGCAGCGCTGTGTGGCTGGGATCGCCGAGCGTGTAGTGCAGCAGCGTGTGTCCACCCAGCGTGAGTTGAAGAACCTTGCCCTGAGCGATCAGCGGCCCCAGCAGCACGGTGATAATGCTGACCATCGCGTTGGTCACCCAGCCCAGGATCAGGCAATTCATGATTAGGCCGAGATAAACTGCCTTGAACCCACGAAGAAACGCCGCCGGCTTTCCTCCGTAACGAAGCTCGGTCAGTTCAACGTCGGTCAGAACCTCCGCCCGGCGCCAGTAGCGAGCGAAAAAGAAGACTGTCAACATGCCGCCGAGGCAGGCGCTCCACCACAGCCAGTTGCCTGCGATTCCCTGCGTGGCGATCACGCCGCTGACGAAGAGCGGCGTATCGGCGGCGAATGTGGTTGCGACCATCGACGTTCCCGCCAGCCACCAGGAAACATTTCGCCCGGAGACGAAGAACTCCTCGGTGTTGCCGCCGGAGCGGCGCCGGTAGTAGAAGCCGATCGCAAGGTTGATCAGCAGGTATCCGGCAATTACCATCCAGTCCGTCAGGGTTAGTGGCATCTGTTCTCCGTTCGACGAAGGTCATCCGCCGTCATGCAACCTGTTTCCGGCGCGAAAAACCGGCAGTTCGGCATGGCCAGACTAGCAGATCAACCTCTGCGGTTCAGTACAGGAAACTGCTTACTTGATTGGTTCGGCCGTTACCAAAGGCTTTCGGGCGACGTGGCCGCTAACTAACTTCGGCACGGCTTCTTCCAATAGGGGATTGCGCAAGCACCGGGGCCAGTTGCCGGTCGTTGTCGCACCAGAATGTGGATGGGAAATCTAGGGGCGGTAGGTATCCAGAAATTTGCCGACAAAATTGCCGTCTTCAGTTCCGTCCGGCTTGGAGATGGTCCAATCGTAGACGTCCTTCTCCTTGACGGTCATCTTCTCTCCGCGTTTGCGGTCCTTCACCAGCTCCGGCTCGCTGGAGAGCAGCCCGCTGATGGTGGTGTCCTTCCATGACTTCACCTCGACGAACACCTGCTCAAATTTTCCTGCCGAATTGTAAAGCCGAACGGTAACGAACAGCACTTCACCCGGCTTCAGTCCCTGTTCGAATCTCTTTTTTGCATCAGGAAGAGTCTTGCGCGCCTGGGCCACATAGGGCTCGATGGCTTTCTCGAATTTCTTGACCGCCTCTTCGCCGGCCAGATCCTTGGGCTCGTCTTTGGGAGCATTTTGGGCCAGCGGCTTCAGCTTGTCATCGTCATGCTTGGCGGCTTTTTGGCCCAGCGCAGCCAGGGAGAAAACCACAATCGCCATGACGACTCGCCACCTGAAGGATGTCCGCATGGTGAGGCAGTCTAGCACGATTTGCTACTCCTGCAGCGTCTTGATGTGGGCTTCCAGCGCCTTCGAATATTCGCGTTCGGCCACCAACTCTGACTGGAGCTTTTTCACCAGCCCTTCCAGGCGCATGATCTCGATCTTGAGTTTGCCCGCATCATTGAGTGTCGCAGGCTTTGCGGAGGATCCATTGGCCGGAGCCGGCGGCGCAATCAACGGCGCCGCGACTATCGCCGGAGCCGGCACGGCCGGCGTGGCATGCGGCACCGGCGGCGTAGCCGCGGCAGCCATGGCTCGCTGATGAACTGGTTGCGGAGGTGCGGGAACAGAGCGCGGCGGGATCGGCGCTGCCGCCGCAGAAAAGATGCTGCTCAACGCCACCGCGGCGTTCGCGGCAGCGGCCGGCGTCGGTACGGGAGCGCCGTTCGGCTTCAGCAGGTGCTTCACGCGCGCAATCAGGTCCTGCGGCTGAAACGGCTTGCGCAGCAGCTCATCCGCCTTTACGGCAAAAGCTCTCTCCGCCACTGCGCGGTTCACCACGCCCGACATCAGAATGACGGGCGTCTTCGCCAGTTCCGGATGCGACTTGATGTGCTGGCAGACGTCGTAGCCGTCCTTGTCCGGCATGATGACGTCAGTGATCACGATGTCCGGCCTGGCCGTCTCGATTTCCGTCAGGGCGGCGGCGGCATCATGGCAAGCCACCACGTTGATGTTCTCCCGCCGGAAGGCGATCTTGATCACTTCGCGCATGGTCGCACTGTCATCAATGAAGTAGACAGTGGGAATGGTGCTCATCAAAAACCTCCGTCGGCCGGGTCCTGCGCCGATTCATCCACCTGGCGCAGAGCCTCCAGCATCAGCTCCGTCGCGGAACGGAGCACGGTTCGGGTAGCGGCGCTCTCGCCGGGAAGGAACTTGTACGATCCGGTTTCCACGCCATTGCAATACTTCACAATGTGCACCACCGCCTCATCGCCAATCATGTCACCGCTCTCGGCGTGCGTGATGTTGCCGTTCTCAAAGAACAGGATTCCATCGATCGTGCCGGCGTTCACGGAAAGCGAGCCGGTCTGGCGCGAGTGCACCAGCATCTGCACCACGCCGGGCAGGTCCAGGTGTGACAAGCTTCCGCTCAGCCCCTCTTCTGACGCGCTCAACATCTGCACCGGATGGAACCCATCGGCGCTCGAACGCAGGAAAGTCTTGATCTGTGTAGCGATCAGCTCCGGCCCGAGCCGCTTGTCGACATAGTCGGCACAGCCCGAGCGAAAGGCCTGCATCAGAGCATGGTCGCCGCCATCGCCGAGCGCAATCACCGGAATGTGCGCCGTCTTGGGATCGGCATGGATGATCGGCGGCAGTTCGTGCGCGCTGATCTCGCGCAGGCTGGTCGAACACAGAATCGCCGACGGCGTGTCGTACTCCAGCATCGTCAGGGCGTAGCCCGATTGCGTGGTGTGCACGACCTCAAAGCCCTCCAGCTTAAGCGCCTCGGTGATCCGCCGTGCCAGAAACACGTTGGCGTCGATCAAGAGAATTTTCGCCGTAGCCGAGACAGTCGGGTTCATACCCTGGCCTCCGCGGCAATCAGCTTCTCCAACCCGACGATTTCGATTGTCTCTTCACCAATGGCGAGCAGGCCGGTGATGTACTGCGGCTCTCTGCCGGTTGGCGGCGCAAACGGTGCGCTGGCCAGTTCGCACTCGCCCGTGACCGGCACGGCGGTCAACTCCTGGCGCGACTCGCGTTTGCAGTTTGCGATCAAGTAAAACTTTCTCGGCGGCGCCGCCGGCCCAACCAGCACCCGGGCAACGTCGCACACTGGAACAATGCGGCCGCGACGCACCAGCACGCCGCTGAGCAGGGGCGTCTGGTGCGGGAACGTCTGTACGGTGTCCGGACGGGCCAGCTCCGTGACAAGCTCGGCAGGCAGAGCAAAGCGCTTCGTTCCCAGGGGAAAGAGCACGTACGATTTCTCGCCGCCAGCCGTCATGCCATCACTTCTCCGCGCACGCGCTCCAGGCCCGCGCGCAGGATCTCCAGCTCCGCCTTGTTCAGAAACGCATTTTGATTCACCACCGGCACCACTGTGCCGTTCATGACCGCCAGGCCGCGATACCAGCCGCGTTCTTCATGGGTAAACGCCCGCGGCAGCGCGTGCAGCGCGGAGATTGCCATGATGCGGTCAGTGGAATCCACCAGCACCGCCGCCGGCTGGTTGCGCAAAATCAGAACACGAGAAGGCTGCGATGGCAGCAGCTGAAAGTGCTGTGCCGCGTCCACCACGAAATAGGTCGCGCCGCCGCGCTCCAGCGTGTATTTGAGTTTGGCAATCCGGCCGGAAATCCCGCCCAGGGTGAACGGGTGCAGCCCTTCCATGCCGCGAATCTCCTTCACCGCCGCGGCTGAGATGGCAAATCTGAACCCGCCAACCAGAAACACGATCACGTCTTCACGCGCTGCTTTGGGCGATGGTTGCACGCGGGTTTTTGCCGCCAGTCTCAAACTGCCCCCACTCTGGACGCGCCAAAAATGTACAGCACGCGTTTTTCGATCGCGTGGTAGATCGATTCCATCGGCAGCACCTGGTCCACAGCGCCGGTCTTGATCGCCTCCTGGGGCATGCCAAAGATCACCGCAGTCGATTCGTCCTGCGCGATCACGTGCCCGCCGGCTGAACGCACCATTTGCACGCCCCTGGCGCCGTCATTGCCCATTCCGGTGAGGATCACGCCGATGGTCATGGGGCCTGCATATTCCGCGGCACTCTCGAAAGTCAGGTCGGCGCACGGACGATATCCTCCGATGCGCGGCCCATCATCGAGCGAAACTCTTCCCGTGGGTGAAACCCGCAGGTGATGCGATCCGGGACAGACATAAAGCTGGCCCGGCACGATAATCTCCCCGGCTTCGGCTTCCTTGACTTTGATCCGCGAAACCTCCGCCAGCTGGGTGCTGAACTGCGACGTAAAGTTGCCCGGCATGTGCTGGACCAGAATCACCGCGCCGGGAAAGTCCTTGGGGAAAAACGGAAGGAATTTCATCAGTGTTGCCGGCCCGCCGGTGGACGAAGCCAGCACCACCAGAGGAAACTTCCCGGCGGTTTTGGCGGCAGCATTCACCGCCGCCTTGACTTCCTGCAAGCCGTGGTCGCCATTTTTGCCGGCCGGCTCTACCCGCGGGGAAGACGAAGCAATTTCATGCTGCAACTTTGAGCGCGTCGCTGTGCGCACGACGCGGACCTTGGCTGCCATCTTGAGCTTGCGGCAGAGTTCGTCCTTCACCGAGCTCATATCGAGATCGACTCCGCCACTGGGTTTGGGAACAAAATCGATCGCGCCCAACTCCAGCGACTTCAGCGTTACCTCGGCGCCTTCACGCGACTCCGAGCTGACAATCAGGATCGGCCGCGGATTGCTCGACATAATGATCTCCGTCGCCTGCAGCCCGTCCATGTGCGGCATGTTGATGTCCATGCTGATGACGTCGGGCTTGAGAACGTCGGCCTGCGTAACCGCATCGCGGCCGTCGCGCGCCTCGCCGCAGACCTCAAGCTGCGGATCGGCGGCGATGATGCTTTGCAGCACCTTCCGCATGAACGCCGAATCGTCCACTACCAGCACCCGAATTCTCTTGCCCACTGTCATCTCGTTCTGTCGCTCCGCTCCAAACCGCCGTTGAGCCTTTTGCCCTGATAAGTCTTTAATGAACCACTGCCGCCTTTTCCATCTGCGCGCCCGCCGGCGAACCGATCAGATTGTTTACCGCGGCAATAAACTGGTCTTCCTGCACCGGCTTGGTCAGGAACGCCGCGGCACCATCTTTTATCGCCCGCTCGCGGTGCTTGGCCCCGGCGCGCGAGGTCACCACCATTACCGGAATGCCGCGGGTCTGGGGGTCCTGCCGCAGATGCGAGAGCAATTCGTAACCATTGGTGCGCGGCATCTCCAGGTCGGTGACCACCAGATCGCACTTCGTCTGGGTAACGATTTCCAGCGCTTCCAGGCCGTCCGCGGCCAGCTTCACGCGATATCCGGCTTTTTCCAGCATTCGACCGACGAACTTGCGCACGCTGATGGAATCGTCCACCAGCACCACCAGCTTCTCTTGCTGGACAAAGTCGATGGCCTCCTGCGGAATGGCGCCGTGCGCGATGGCCTCGGCTCCGGGAGCGAAAATTCGCGCCGCATTGGCGCTGGTCATCAGCGGACGGTGCTCAATGGACTCGCCCGCCACCAGGCGATTCACGTCGATCAGCAAAATCAGGCTGCCATCTGGAGCAATCGTCGCGCCGGGAAACATCTTCACATTGCGCAGGAATTCGCCCAGGTTCTTGATGACGATTTCGTCCTTGCGGACCACGTCTTCCACCACCAGCCCAACCTGCCGGCCCGCAACGTTTACGATCACCATGCGGAAGTAGCTGTTGATCGGCTGGATTTCTTCAAGGCCAAGCGCGGAATCAAGACGCACGATCTCGGTAACCACGTCCCGGACCTTGGTGAGCAGCTTGCCCCCCACTTCTTCCATTTCGCTGATCTTGAGCCGCCTGATCTCTTCCACAAACGCCAGCGGCAGCGCGAACATGGTGTTTCCGCAGCGCACGAACAGCGCCTGCGAGATGATGAGCGTCAGCGGGACTTTGAGCGTGAACCGCGTGCCGCGGGCCTTTTCAGTTTCGACCTCGATCTCACCATTGAGCTGCGCCAGGTTCGATTTCACTACATCCAGTCCCACACCGCGGCCGGCAAGCTCGGTCTTGCGCGGGGCCGTGGAGAAGCCCGGCTGGAAAAGAAGGTCCAGCAGCTCGCGCTCATTCAGTTCCGCATCGGCCGCAATCATGCCGTTTTCGATGGCCGTCTTGCGGACCTTTTCGTAATCGATGCCGCGGCCGTCATCTTCCACTTCGATATAAATATGGTTGCCGCGATGATAGGCGCGCACGGCGACGTTGCCGCTGTCGCTTTTGCCCTGTTGGTAACGCTCTTCATCGCGCTCCAGACCATGGGCCACGGCGTTGCGCACCAGGTGAATCAACGGATCGGAAATTTGCTGGATGATGTTGTTGTCGAGCTCGGTCTCCGCTCCAGCCAGCGTGAGTTCAACTTTCTTGTTGGCCGCCTTGGCCGCATCGCGCACCGTACGCGAGAGCCGCGTGTAGAGGTTGCCGATCGGCACCATGCGCGCCTGCGTGATTTCATCCTGCAGGCGGTGCGCCAGTTTGGTGAACTCATCGATGTCGCCGTCCACGCGGCGCACGAAGCCATCGAGTTGCGTGAGCACCTCAGTGATATCGGCGGAGATCTCCGTCAGCGAGCGCGAGAGGATGTTGAAATCGTCATAGCGGTCCATCTCCAGCTCGCTGAACTCGGCCAGCGAATGATCAAAGCTGTGCGAGTAGCTCGAGTATCCGCTGCGCAGCGGGAAATTGTCCTGCGGTTTGGGCGCGGGCACGGAGTGTATGCGGCTGAACTCGTATTTCTCCTGAAATTCCGCAACTTTGTCCTGCATGCGGGCCTTGGAGAAGTTCAGCACGTCCGCCAGGCGCTCCAATTCGGCCACGCGGCCCAGCATGCGTGTGCGGTTGATCACCAGCTCGCCCACGGCGTTCATCATGCGGTCCAGCCGCTCCAGCGCGATGCGCACCGACTTCGATTGCGGCATGGATGCCGGCTCTTTGCGCAGGAACTCTTCGTCCGCAACCAGCTTGTCCAGCTTCTCGAATTTGTTTTCCGGCTTTTTCTCGCTCCCCGCCGCGGCCAGCGCGGGTTCCGGCGCCGGAGCCTCTTCCGCCCTGACCTGGGCCGGAACAGCAGCGACCGCCGGCTCCTCCGCTGGATGAATTTCCTGCAGATAACTCGCAGGCGCGGTTTCCGCGGGTTGCGCGACACCTGCCGGCGCGGTGCTTTCGGCCTCTTTTTCCGCCGGCGCGAGTCGCCCAATGCGTGCGAACAATGCCTGGACGGCTGCCTGCATCGTCGCTTCGTCCGGCCACTGGTGATACAAAAATTTCTTG
Organism: Candidatus Angelobacter sp.; assembly: GCA_035717005.1. Taxonomy (GTDB): domain Bacteria; phylum Acidobacteriota; class Terriglobia; order Terriglobales; family Acidobacteriaceae; genus Angelobacter. The sequence continues at coordinate 21,134 of DASTJB010000046.1, read as the reverse complement.
AGCGTGTCGACCGCGTCCAGGCAGATGTCGATAATCTCGGCGCTGGGGCGCAACTCGCCTTCGCGCAGCCGGCCGATCAAATCCTCCGCCCGGTGCGCCACGTGCGAGATGCGGTGCAGACCGACCTGTGCCGCCGATCCCTTCACCGTATGCATGGCGCGCAGCAGGCGATGGATCTGCTCCGAACTCGGGTTCGTCTCCAGTGAGAGCAGGCAATGCGTAACCACCTGAAGATGCTCTTCCGCTTCGGGAACAAAGAACTCCAGCACCTCGGCGGGAACTTCACCGTCTTCGGGCAGCGGCTCGGGCGCAATTTCCCGTGCCGTCGAGTTTGCTGCGCTCTCTCCTGCTGCAGTTGCGGGCGAGAGTTCCGGCGAAGGTGTCTGCTGGTTCGCTTCCTGCTCCGTCGCCGCGGCCGTCTGGAAAGCAAATGGATAGCGTTGCTTGAAGACCGCGATGTCCTCTTCCGCCTCGACCGCATTCGTGCTGATGATGATCAGGTCAGACTCGAGCAGCGCCACGGCTTCAGAGATAAACTCCACCAGCGAAGTCGCAGCATCCGGAGCGATGCTGGCGTTCATCGCATATTGGAAGATGTGGGCCAGCTTGCCCGCAACTTCCGAGAAGAGCGGAAATCCGTAAGAGCCCGAAGTCCCCGCCAGTGTGTGGGCCGCGATGTAGAGGCGCTCCACGTCTTCAGCGCGCGGATACGCGTCCTGCAGGATGCCCGAGTACTCGCGCAGAAACTGCAGGCGCTCGGATGCCTCCTGTAGGAAGACCTCTACGAATTCGTGCCCTTGCTGGCTCAAGCCTTCTCCTGTGCCGCCGCGGCGCGCGCCAGGGCTGCCGGCTTCTGGTAAATCCGCGCGTCGCGATAGATATGCGTGTCAAACTTCACGTCGGCCCGGGTGATGGATTCAGCATGGCCCAGAAACAGATAACCGCCCGGCTCCAGATACTCATAAAAGCGCTGGATCAGCTGCGCCTGCCGCTCTTCAGAGAAATAAATCAGTACGTTCATGCAGAAGATGCAGTCAAATTTGCCCATATAAACCACCTGGGCCAGATTCATGGGCGCGAACGTCACCAGGTTGCGGATCTTCGGCCGCACCAGGTAGTGCTCGCCCATGCGCGAGAAATACTGTTCGCGCTGCCGCGGATTCACGGACTCCAGATCGCGCGGCTCATACACGCCATGCTCGGCATGCTCCAGCGCCTGGCGGCTGACGTCCGTGGCCAGCACATGAATGTTCCAGGCATCGGCAAACTCAATGGTGTCCGCCACCGTCATGGCGACGCTGTAGGCCTCTTCGCCCGTCGAGCAGCCTGCGCTCCAGATACGCAATGAACGCGGGCTTTCCCAGAACTTCTTCATGTGCAGGTCCGGCAGGACCTTCTTTTCCAGCGCTTCAAAAATGGCCGGATAGCGGAAAAACGAGGTTTCCTGCGTGAGCAGCCGCTGTAACAGCGAGTCATACTCGACATTGGAATTCCTGATCAGCCGCAGCAGATCAGTGCCATGGTTCAGTTTCCTGGACTCCACGTGCTCCATTACGCGGGTCGAGAAGAACCGCTCTCGTGAATCGTCAAAAAGGATCCCCGAACGCGTCTCGATGAGGCCGCGAATCTCGCTCAGCTCATGCTCGCTGACTGTAACCACTCCCCCTGCCATGTGTCCCCTCTAACTCTGCTGATCTGCTACCAACATCTACGCCCAGACGCCTTTACCGCCGCGCCAGGGCCGTGGCTGCGCTTACCAGTTCGCCGCGCTGCTCGCCGGGGAGAGGATTGGGAGCGACGCCGCCCGTAGCCACACGGAATTGTGAGAGCGCTTCGTTCAACTGTTCTGACATATGCACCAGCTGCTCCACGGTGCGCGCCGTCTGCCGCGCGCCCTGCGAAGTCTGGCGGGTAATGTTGGAGATGATCTGCATGGCGTTGGCCACGCCTTCCGTGCCGCGCACCTGCTGCTTGGAAGCGAGTGAGATTTCCTGCACCAGCTCTGCCGACTGGCGCACCACGGTGGAGATGGCGTCCAGCGCCTTGCCGGCCTGGTCGGCCAGCTTTGCGCCGATTTCCACTTCCTTGGTTCCTTCTTCCATTACGATCACGGCGTCATTGGTCTCAGCCTGAATGGCCTTGATCAGCGCGGCGATGTCCTTGGTGGCGTTGCGCGAGTGCTCGGCCAGCTTGCGCACTTCGTCGGCGACCACGGCAAAGCCGCGGCCTGCCTCGCCGGCGCGCGCGGCTTCAATGGCGGCGTTCAACGCCAGCAGGTTGGTCTGCTCAGTAATGTCGTTGATGACGTTGACGATCTCGGAAATTTCCAGCGAGCGGTCGCCCAGCGCCTTGATGCGCTTGGCCGTGGCCTGCACCGACGAACGGATGCGCTGCATGCCTTCCAGCGTGTCACGCACCGAACGGTTGCCCTGCTCCGCAGCGTCCAGCGCGCGGCGCGCGGCTTCCGCGCTGGCTTCAGCGTTGTTCGACACCTGCTTCATCGAGACCGTGAGCTGCTCCACGGCGGACGAAGTGTTGGTGATCTCCTGGTCCTGCTGGATGGCGCCGGTCGACATTTCTTCCGACGCGATCAGAATTTCATTTGCGCTCGACTGCACGTCGATAGCGGCCTTACGCACGCGCTCCAGCACCTTGGCGAAGTTATCGAGCATGTAGTTGACGGAGTCGACCACATTGCCCAGGGCGTCATTGCTGACGCGGCCGCGCAGCGTGAGGTCGCCACGGGCGATCTGGCTCACGATGGTCAGGAACTCCGTCACGCTCTTCTGCAGGTTCTCCTGCGCTTCCTGGTTGAAGATGGCGCGGGACGAACTCTCAGCGGCGCGGTTCAGGTGCTCGGCGACAAAGCCGAAATCATCTGACGATTCAATGGCGGCGCGCGCGCGGTAGTCGCCCTGCGAGAAGCGCTCGGCAAAATCGCCCAGGCGTTTCACCGGCTCAAGCACGCGGTTCACCAGCCAGAAGATGGAGAAGACCGGTACCATCACGCAGAGCGCCACGGCCATCACCAGCCAGCCACCCGCCCGGCCACTGACGCTGGGTGCGTCCAGAATGCCCACACCGCCGGACTTCGCGCCCGCGCTGTATGCCAGCCATAGCACCACAAAAAAGGCCACGGCGGTAACGCCAATCATCAATGACAGCCTCGACTTCAAACGACCTTTCATGACTCCTCCGACCTAATCCATCGTCGAACTTAAATCGTGCTCAATCTCAAATCACCCCGACGGGGAACGTCTCCGTTAATCTCTTCAAATTCAAAGCCAGTGCCAGCCGGTCCTCATGCCGCAGCATTCCGCAGCAATGCGGGACTTCTCGCGGCGCCTCTTCCACCAGCAGCGGCTCTGAGGTGCTGCAGGTGCCGATCACCTCGTCCGCGGCAATGCCGATCCGCAGATCGTCGCGGTCCCCCTCGCCCTTCAGGCTGGCCACCACAACGTGCTTCGGCGCCAGGTCCGGACGACGGCCTTCCGTCAGTGCGATGTCCACCACCGGCACGATCGACCCGCGCAGGTTGAAGATTCCCATCAGGAACGCCGGCGCCAGGGGGACACGCGTAAGGTTCGGCCACTCGACGACTTCCTCAACGTCAAGCACGGAGAAGCAGAAGCGCTCGCGCCCGGCGCGAAAGACGCAGTATTGCCGCTCCGGCTCCGATTGCGGCAGCAGTTCCAGCTGCTCCGCTTCGGGGGACAATGGCTCGAGTTGGTTCAGTTCCTCTGGCATCAGCGATTGCTCACCAGGCTTTTTACTGTTCCCAGCAGTTCCTCATTCGAAAACGGTTTCCCCACGTAGCCATCGGCGCCCTGCTGCTTGGCCCAGAACTTGTCACTCTCAGTGTTCTTGGAACTCACCATCACCACCGGGATGCGCGCGTAGTGGGCGTTGCCTTTGAGTTCGCGGCAGGCCTGAAATCCGTTGCGCTGCGGCATGACCACGTCCAGCAGGATCAGGTTCGGGCGCTCCATGTCGATCATCTGCTCCAGGCGCATGGGATCGTGCACCGCGACCGACATGTAGCCGGCGCGGTCCAGGACGGCCTGCATCAGCCTGACTTCGGCCGGCGAATCGTCGACAATCAGAATCTTGGTCACCCGGACAAACCCCTGCCTTTAGGTATCCACAGCAGTAATGCAATTGCGCGGCCAAGCCGGGGTTAAGTTTCCAGAGACGTCTTACCTTGCTAACTGGTTTTTTAATCAGTTAGTTACAATCTGACGACTGGCGCGCAAGCTTCGGTGCAAGGCGGTTTGAGACAATTCACCGTCTCACTCTGAGACTTTCCTGAGGCGGTTGGGAATGGCACAAAGGGCCCGAGGGCAGCTCAGCCGGCCAGCTTCTCGGCTTCAGCCACCAGGGACAGCAGGCGCTTGGTGGTCGCGGCCAGATTCACCGCAGCATCGATATTCTTGGATTCCTTGGCGCGTTCCACGTGGTCATTCATGGCTTCAATCTGCGCCCGGGCGATATCGAGCGCTGCGCGTAAATCCGTGGGCTCGTTCTTCTTGTGACGTTCCATGCAGACGTGCAGGATGGTGCGCGCTGCCACGGTTCGTTGCAGCGCTACGCCGGTTGCAGTTTCCTGCGTGAACGCCTGGGCCTCCCAGGTTGCGATCAACAGCTTACAGCCGCCCAGGACAATCGCGGAAACGCTGGGCGAGTTCTTCGCGGGCACTGATTTTAGCTGCTCAGAAATATCGGCCACGCAGCGGAACAGATAGTCTTCTTCCTCCGCCTGTTCTTCAGCTTTGGGAGCGGCCTCAGTTCCTTGCGGTGGTGCGGGGCGCGAAATCAGGTCAGGCGCAGTTTTCTCCGGCGCTGCTGGTTCAGCGGGTTCGGCCTGCGGTGGTTCCCCGGCCTTCACCGGAGCCGCTGCCGCTTCGCTTTGGGGACGGGAGCTTGCTGCTGGTTCTCCCGCCGCGGGAGCCTCTGGGGGCTCGATGAGTTCCGTAACTTTGGCGGCAACGGGCGTTGCCATGTCTTCCGCGGGAAGCGGTGGGATTTCCGGAGCGTTTTCCAGAGCGTGCTGCAAAGCGTGCCGCAGCAGGATCAACTGCAGAAATGAGGAACCCCCGGAATAGGGCGCGCGAAAGGGTGTCTTCCACTGGTGTACGACATGGCGCACCTGCTCCAGTGATTCACTCTCGGTCAGTCCTGCCTCGCGGCAATCGACGGTTGAAATCCCCAGCTGCTCCAGCCGGTTCACTGCGCCACGGATGGCGTGCAGGTCCAGATGCATCGCCCGGAAGAATGCCCGGCGCGCCAGAAAGTTGAAGCGCGTGAAGGCCACCAGAAATCCTGGCTCGAAATATTGATCGCCGACGGCCAACTTGAGCTCGCGCACTTCCTGCAAAGCGCCTGAATTCTGCAACTCTTCCAGACTGTTGGAGTCGTTCAGCTTATGGAGCTTGTCGTCCAGACTGGGCGCCCACTCCGGAAAGGTCTTTGCCGAACGGCCCAGCGCCGGCTCCAGCACTCGCGCCACCTCTTCCAGTGACGTTTCATTCAGTCCATGCGGTGAGCAGTGGGCAAAGTACTGCACCAGGAGAAAGTCGATCTTGTCCTTGTCCGATTCGTTCTTGTTCTTTTTTTCGAGGTGCCGGGCAATGAGATAGCGCAAATTTTCTTCGTTTTGCAGGTTGGTGCTTTGCAGGAGTTGACGAAGCTGCCATACCTGGACGTGAGTATCAATCTCGTCAAACCAGTGCTGGGCCCGCCCAACCGCTTCAGGCTCGGGGTGGTCCTGGGCGCTTTCCAGCTCGGCGCACGGCGGCATGCCCAGCTCAAAGGTACGGTCGAGCTCGGCGTACACCGCGTACAAACGGCGCGCCACGCGCCAGAAATCAATCATCGCCCCGAGTTTGGGTGTCGCCGCTGTCGTCATTCAGAACTCTAAAAAAGGGCCCGCGAACTCCTGAGGCATAACTTTACCCTGCGCTCAAGGAACTGGGCGAAATCACTTAGAGCAATACCCCGGCCAAAACCTGAAAGAACTAACTCTTTCATTGCCAATACGCAAACCGTTTCACTGTACCGGGAGGCGTCTCAGGATGAAACACAGTCTCATGTTTCTCTCGTCTCAGCGGCACTCTTCCGAAGTCCCGAGCGGAGCGAGAGATCCTATTCTCTTCCAAGCTGCCGTCTCCACACACACTGCATGCTCGGGACTTCGGAAAACCTCACGAAGCCGCCGAAGCCCCCTTGCTCAGCCCGATGTTGTACCGCTTCAGCTTGCGATACAGTGTAGCGCGGCTGATGCCCAGCATCCTGCGCGCCTGCGCTTTGTCGCCCTGGACCTGTTCGATCACGCGCTGGATCGTGTCACGCTCGATCTCTTCGAGATCGGTATTGGAAACTGAGCTGGCAGCTTTGGCAGCGGACGGAAGCGCGAAGTCGTTTTCCTGATGCGCGCGCACAACGGGAGGCAGGTCGGCCAGATCGATCATCTCCTGGCTGCCCAGGGCGACGGCGCGCTCTACGCAATTCTCCAGTTCGCGGACGTTGCCCGGCCAGTCATATTGCAGCATGCACTTCATGGCCGCAGGGGAAACACTGAGCGTCCTGCCGGGCGCAAACCGGTCAAGAAAATAATGTACCAGCGCGGCGATGTCGGAGCGCCTTTCGCGAAGTGCGGGGAGATGAATCGTAACCACGTTCAGCCGGAAATAAAGGTCCTTGCGAAATTTTCCTTCCTGCTGAGCAGCCTCAAGATCGCGGTTGGTGGCCGCTATCACCCGCACGTCAACTTTGAACTTTTGATTGCTGCCTACCGGGCGGACTTCCTTCTCCTGCAAAACGCGTAAGAGCTTGGCTTGCAGTTCCATCGAGAGTTCGCCGATCTCGTCGAGAAAAATGGTACCGCCATGGGCAGACTGGAACAGCCCTTCTTTTGATTTCACGGCGCCGGTGAATGCGCCTTTTTCGTAACCGAAGAGCTCGCTTTCGATCAGGGTCGGCACCAGCGAGCCGCAATCGACAGCGACAAACGGCTTCTTCGCCAGCAACCCGCGATAATGGATGGCCCGCGCCACCAGCTCTTTTCCCGTGCCGCTCTCACCGGCGATCAGCACCGGCGTGTGTGTATCTTTCAGACGCGCCACCATGCGCAGCACGTCCTGGATCTTGCTGGAGGACCCGACGATCCCGTTCAGCTCCATCTCCGTGCTCACGCGATCGCGCAGGAACTGGTTTTCCGCCACCAGCTTCACTTTTTCCGCCATGCGCTGCAGCAGCAGCTTGAGTTCTTCCACGCGGAAGGGCTTGGTGATGTAGTCATAGGCGCCCAGCTTCATGGCCTGGACCGCGGTTTCAATGGAGCCGTGACCGGTCATGATGGCGATCTCCGCCTGCGGCAGCAGTTGCTTCACGCGCGGCAAAAACTCCAGGCCGGACATATTGGGCATCATCAGGTCGGCGAGGACGATATCGGGCGAGGCCTCTTCCAGCTGCGCCAGCGCGAGCTCGGCATTTTCAGCCTCGACGCAGTCGAATCCGGCCGAAGCGCCCACGGTGGTGCAGAGCTTGCGCACGCTGGGATGGTCGTCCACGATCAGCACCCGTACTTTGGCATCTTCATTCGCAGTCATTGGGCCGGGCCGAAAATCCTTTCCACAATCCTGATGAGCTCCTGCACGCGAAAAGGCTTCTCAATGTAAGGCACCCCGGTATTCTGGAGCGCGTTCATGGTTTCCTCATTCACGGTGTCGCCGGTGATGAACAACATGCGCTCCTTGAGCTCCGGGCGGTGCTTGATGATCCACGCATGCACATCAGCCCCGCTGGCGCCGCCGGGCGTGCGCATATCGGAGATGATGCCGCCAAAGCGTCCCGCCTCCAGTGCGCGGATGCCTTCAGCCGCCGAGTTCGCTGCGCGACAGGCGTAACCGTTACGCTCCAGCGCGGTGCGGATAAAATCCATCACAGAGCGCTCATCCTCGATCAGCAGCAAAGGCAGGTGCGCGACAGCAGCTGCGCCGGCCTTCATTGCCGGGCTCCTGCAGCCGACACCAGCTTGAGGTCGGTCCGGGCGCGTACTGGGAGCCGGACACTGAAGGTCGCGCCTTGAGTGTCCTGGTTGTTGGCGCAGAGAATCTCGCCCTCATGCTCGCGCACGATGCCGTAACAGATGCTCAAGCCGAGCCCGGTGCCCGCGCCAACCTCTTTGGTGGTGAAAAAGGGATCAAAAATGCGTTCCGGATGCAGGATGCCCTCGCCGTTGTCGCGAAACAGAACTTCCACCCAGCCGCCATCATGCACGGTTTCAATTTCGATCAGTCCCGGCCGGCCGGCGGCGTGGATCGCGTCATAAGCGTTGTTCAGGATATTGAGAAAGACCTGCTGCAGCTGGTGCGAATCGCCCACCAGGTCCGGCAAGCTGTTATCGAACTTCTCCACGATCTGCACGCCGTGATTGGCGAAGTCATAAGCGCGCAGCGCGATGGTCTTGCGCAGAATGTTGTTGATCTGCACCGCCTGGCGCTGCGGGGGACGCTGCCGCGCAAAGCTCAGCAGGTTCTGTACGATTTCTTTCGTACGCTGCGCTTCTTCCAGGATCACCTGCAGGTCCTTGCGCGCGCTGCCCGGGACTTCAGGGTTCTCCATGAGCAGATCGGAGAAGCCCATGATCGCCGTGAGCGGGTTGTTCACCTCGTGCGCCACACCGGAGACGAGTTGGCCCACGGCGGCCATCTTCTCCGTGTGCATCAGCTTGGCCTGCATCATCGAGGTATCGGTGATGTCGGTCATCAGCACCACGACGCTGGAAACTTCGTTGCGGTCGTCGCGCATCGGGCTCAAATTGACGGAGAATTTGCCCTGAGCGCCGTTGCCGCGGAGGATCATCATTTCCAGGTTGTCCGATTGCAGCCCGTGCAGGCTCGCGTCGAAGGCGTCAGCGAACATATTCTTGTGCGAAGGCGAGATGATCCGGTCCAGGCGATGGCCCACGAGCTCGTTCTGGTCGAAGCCGCCCGCGTCATAGGAACGCTGGTTCGCGTAGCTGATCAGGCCCGCGGTATCGGCCACCATGATCATCGTCTGGGTGTTGTTCAGGATCTTGCTGGTGAAGTCGCGCTCGCGCTGGAGCTGCGCCTGGAAATTCTTGACCTCGGTGATGTCGAGGAAAACGCCGCGATACTGCAGGATCTTGCCCTGGCCGTCGCGAACGACGAAGGCGTTTTCCAGCGCATGGATCATCGAACCATCGCGCCGGCAGAGCGTGACTTCAAAATTGCGGACCGCGCCTTTGGCGTTGAGCTGGCGCGTGATCTCGTCACGCTGCTCGGCGGAAACGTAAACCTGATCTTGCAGGTCAAGCTTCAGGACCTCTTCGCGCGTCTGGTAGCCCAGCATGCGCACCAGCGCGTCATTCACCTCGATGAAATGGCCTTCGGGCGAGGCGAAGAAGACGCCTTCCTGCACATTGTCAAAGAGCTCGCGGTAGCGCTGTTCGGCCTCGCGGCGGTCAGTGATGTCTTTAAGAACGTGGACGGTCTGCAAACCTTCATCGAGCGCGCCGTGAATCCGCGAGCTGGAGACAAGATAAGTGCGCTCCAGCACCGGATGCAGATATTCGTCCGACTCATTCTCACCGCGGCAGAACGGACAGGGATGCGGCGAATCCGAGGTGATGGAAACCAGCGCGCGCATGCTCAGCCCGATCAGCTCCGCCGGACGCACGCCGATGAACTCCGCCAGCGACCGGTTCACGCGCAGGACCTGGTAGAGCTCATCGTGGACCACGATGAAATCGGAGATGGAATCGAAAATCTCTGCCCACTGCCGGCTGGACTGCGTGATGCGCGTAAACAGCCGCGAATTCTCGAGCGCGACCGAGGCATGGACGATCAGCGCCTGCAAAAGGTTGAGATCGCCGGGCATCAGCTCGCGCGTGATGTCAGCCAGCCCCAGAATGCCGAGCAGATCGCCTTCCGTGCCTTCCAGCCGCACCAGCGTGAGGTTCTTCCACCCGCAGGAAGAGATGATCTCGCTGCCGAGCGCCTGCACGCCGTTGCCGCTGATCTTTACCTCAGGGTGGCGATCGGCATATTCAGAAAATGCCGCGTTCAACTTGCGTTGCAGCTCGCGTTCCGGCCTTGGGCCGCAGAAGCCAACGCACTCGACTTTATTCCCCTGGGCCAGCGCAAGCACCGCGGCATTGGCGCCGATCATCGCTGCAACACGCTCGGTAAAATTCTTGACGAAGTCAGGCAGGCGCAGCGCGGAGCCGAGATCGAGCGCCATCTCCATCAGGTCTTCGGTGCGCTTGCGGTGTTGATCAGCAAGTTGCAGGTTTTGCGCGGCTTCTATTGCCACGGTGATCTCAGCGCCCAGCGCGCGGGCACGGCGCACGTCGTTGTGGGTTATGCGGGACTTGTTCTTCTTGTCCACCAGCCCCAGCACGCCGAGCGGACGGCCGTCGCCGGAGATGAGCGGGATTCCGACGAACTGGCGCAGGCCGGCTTCCCAGCGCAGCAACTGCGCCTTTTCATTGGCAGCCATCTGCCCCAGCTCTTCCGCGATGTACGGGTTGCGCAGCTCCAGGACGCGGCTGCCCACGGCAGAAATGTCGATGTTGAGTTGGACGGAGTTTCCCTTGCTCGCGGCCCAGCGCAAACGGCACTGGCCGGCCTCGACGAAGGCAATGAAAGCTCGCGAGAAGCCCAGAAATTCGGCAGCGCGCACAACAAAACGCGGAAGCAGGCCCTCCAGAGGCGATGTTCCCAGTTCAGCCGAGATTTCCAGCAACTGGTCCAGTTCCTGCTTCTGTGAGGAACAAAGCGCAGCCAGATCGGCATGCTCGAGGGTCATGCGGCCCATGTTGCCCAGCATTCCCAGGGCGGACTGATCAGAAGCGGAAAACGGAGTGGCCCTCATCGCCAGCAGAATGGCTGCATTCGGCCCCATTCCCAGCGGCCCGGCCACACCGTGGTAAACCGTCTCACCGTCGGCTGCGGGATACGAGAAGCGGAAACTGAGAAGCTGCCCCTGCTCGGCCGCCTGCGAGGCAAAAGAACGAGCATGGGCAATCAGGGCATTGGCAATCCGTTCACTGGCCTGGCAGACAACCGCGGTCGAGGTGTACTTCTCGCCTTCGCGGCCCAGGACGGCAGTGAGCGCAGTCGCAAAGATCTCGGCCGCCGACTTGGCAATATGCCGGCACAGAAGCGCGGGGTCGGCGGCGAGCGCTGGCAACTGCTGGCAGGCCGCAAAAACCCTTTCGAAAGAATGAGATGAGCTTGCCTTAGGGCGGGAACGCGGTGGCGCGAGTTTCGATTTGTGCTTCAAATAGGCCGTCTCAAAATTGATACCGGAAGCCTGAAAGTACTCTGGAATCTCATTTTGAGTCAACAAGGAACTGGTCAGGCGGAATCAGAAGGACAACATCCGTTATTGCACTTGCGAATGTCTCATTGTGAGAAGAATCAGGTGAACCAGGGCACGAATGAGACGGTGCGCGCCGGCTTTCGCCTTTGGAGCAGCGCCCGAACTCCTGGAGCCAGCAGCTAAACTATTCATTCTTAAAGAGATTTATTTTCTTCAGGTGCCGAAGGTGCTAGCCCACCCAGGGCGTGGCCCTGCCATTGCTTTGTTTTATCCGCTCGACTCCCCATGCAGGGCGGCTGTGTCTCCGAGCATTGCCGGAGTTGGAGATTGGAAGAGAAACCCGCGTCCCCGGAAAGCCGGGTGGTGCGGTCGAGGTCGGAAACATGCGGATGAATAAAAGTATTGGCGGCAAGCTCTATCTGGGCTTTGGCCTGATCATCACCATCGTGGTGCTCGCCTTTATCGTGAACTGGGCGGCAGTGCGGCACGAGCAGAACACGCGAACCTTGTACAAGAAATCGATCACCATGGTCGAGAACCTGTCCAAGCTGGACCGGATGAGGAACCAGAACCGCCTGTTCCTGCGCAACTTCCTCCTGAACGGCGACCGCCGCGAAGCCGACTCGCTTGCCCGGGGGCAGAGTGAGCTGGAGGCGCTGATCAACCAGATCAAGGACACTGCCAACGCTCTGGATGAAGACGGCGCACACGTTCGGCAATTGCTGGACCAGCTGGCTGATTCCGAACGGGAGTGGTTGCGCAACTTCGCCAACCCGCTGATGGAAAAGCGGCGCCAGGTGGACAACGGCAGCGCAACCGTGGCGGAATTGCAGATCGCCTATCTCCAGGCGACACCGACGCCGGAACAGAAACAAAAAGAGGAGCAGCCGCTGCAGCAGCTGGGCCAGATCATCCGCGACGCCAACGGCCGTGCGGAGGCTTCAGACAGCACTGCGGCCATGGTAATCACGATTGTGACCGTGGGCGGCATGCTGTTGGTGGTGGTGTTGGCGGGCACCATCTCCTGGCGCGTGGCCAATTCGATCACGGCGCCTCTTGCACAGCTCATCACGGTGGCCGGACAGATCGGCAATGCCGGTGATCTGGAACAGGAGGTCAAAATCGCCGGCGAAGACGAGATTGCGCAACTGGCAAAGACGTTCAACAACATGGTGCTCTACCTGCGCGAGATGGCAGGCATCTCCGAATCGATTGCCGGCGGCGATCTTTCAGTGGAGATCAATCCGCGCTCCAATCGTGACACCCTGGGCAAAGCGTTCCGCGAAATGACCGTTGGACTGCGTAGCCTGGTGAAGAATGTCCGCGACAGCGCGGCTCAGGTGGCCAGCGGATCGAATCAAGTTGCTTCGGCTTCAGACGAATCGGCCAAAATCTCGGTGCAGGCTGCTTCGGCCATCGATGAAGTCACCAGCACCATGCATGAGATGAGCATCAACGTGCAGAACATGGTGAAGAGCACACAGATGCAGGCTTCCAATGTCAGCGAGACTTCGGCTTCCATCGACGAGATGGTGGCTTCGATCCAGCGAGTGGCTGACACGGCCAAGGTGCTGCTGGATATTTCGCAGCGCTCGCGCGACGAAGTCCACAACGGCATCAACACGATGGAAAAGGCCACCGACGGTTTGAGCCGCATCAACGTGGCCATCGGCTCATCGGCGGAGATCATCTCCGCCCTGGGCCAGCGCGCGGATGATATCGGCAAGATCATCGAGGTCATCGACGATTTGGCCGAGCAGACCAACCTGCTGGCGCTGAACGCGGCCATTGAAGCGGCCCGCGCCGGAGAACACGGCCTGGGCTTTGCCGTGGTGGCTGACGAAGTGCGCAAGCTGGCGGAAAAGTCGGCGCAGTCGACGCGCGAAATCTCCGAGCTGATCCAGAGCATTCAGAAGGAAGCGCGCAAGGCCGTGGACAACATGGAAAAGTCGACCAGCATTGTGAACGAAGGCATCTCGCTGGGCGGCGACCTGAGCGGCGCGTTGAAGAAGATCTCCAGCGTGGTATCGGAGGTTTACAAGTTTGCCCAGGAGATCGGCGCGGCGACGAACGAGCAGTCGCACGGCTCGTCACAAATTGCCAAGGCCACCACGCGACTCAACGAGATCACGCACGAGATCAACTCATCGGTGGAAGAGCAGGCTTCAGGAGCGCAGGCCGTGGTCCGCGCCATGGAAAAAATGCGCGAACTGGTGCAGCGTTCCTCCTCCGGTTCGACGGAGCTGGCCGCCTCGGCGGAGCAGATGTCCAAGATGTCGCGTTCGATGCTGGATGCGATGGACCGCTTTGTCCTGGAGAACATGCTGGCGCCGGCGCAGAGCGGGAACGGCGCGCGGCGGCCGGAAGAGCGGCGCCAGGCTGCGACGCAATACGCCACCGCAGGAGCGCAGTACAACTAACGCGGAGGAGACCCATGGCCAAGGAATTACACATTGTCGGCTTCCGCGTGGGACAAGAGGTGTTCGGGGTTCCCATCCACCTGGTACACGAGATCGTTCGTGTGCCGGAAATTACCTCGGTCCCGGATTCGCCCGGGTGCGTCCAGGGGGTGATCAATCTGCGCGGAAAAATCGTCTCTGTGGTCGATTTGCGGCGGCGCTTCGGAGCCAAAGAAATCACCGCCAGCAAAAAGAACCGCATTCTGGTGACGGAGGCCGGCGGGAAGCTGGTGGGGCTGATTGTCGACAGCGCTTCGGAAGTCCTGAAGATCCCGGAAAACGAAATTGAGCTGCCGCCGGTCTTCGACCAGGGAGAAAGCAATTACGTGACCGGCGTGGGCAAGCTGAACGGCCGGCTGATCATTCTGATCGACCTCAACAAGATCCTCAGGAAAGGCGAACTGCGGCGGCTGGGCGAATTTGCGGAGGCCCAGACGGCGGCGACAGTCTAAGCGGGGACCAGCGGAGAGCAATGGCCACACCGAGCGTTTCCATCCAAATCAGTGAACCGGAATACAAGCTGCTGCAGACGCTCGTCTACCAGGAATGCGGCATGTACTTTGACGAGCGGCGGGCGCATTTTCTGCAGGACCGCCTGCAGCGCCGGCTGAAGATCTGCGGGCTCGACACCTTTTACGCCTACTATCGCCTGCTGACCAGCCACCAGGGCAAAGCGGAGCTCAGCGCGCTGGTAGAAAACCTCACGGTCAATGAAACCAGCTTCTTCCGCAACAAGCCGCAGCTCGATCTTTTCCAGAAGAACGTCCTTGAAGACCTGCTCAAGCGCAAACAGGAGCGGCGCGACTGGACGCTTCGCCTGTGGAGCGCCGGCTGCTCGACCGGGCAGGAACCGTACACCATGGCCATGCAGGTTTGCGACGCGCTGGCCTACTACTACCTGCGTAATCCGCTGCCGTTCGAGATGCCGAGCCCCAAGCCGCTGATTCCTCCGCCGTGGAAGGTGGAGATCCTGGCTTCAGACATCAACTATTCGGTCCTGCGCACCGCGCAGGAAGGCCTGTATCCGGAGACGCAGATGGAAGCGGTGGATTACGCGTTCCGGCTGCGCTACTTCGATAAGGTTGGCGATCGCTACGCGGTGAAGCGCGGACTCAAGGACCTGGTCCATTTTGACTTTCACAATTTGAAGACTGAATTCCTTCCCCAGCGCAATGACGTGATCTTCTGCCGCAACGTGATGATCTACTTCGACGAAGCCGAGCAGAAGCGGCTGGTGGAGAAGCTCTACCGCTGTTTGAACGCTGAGGGATATCTGTTCATCGGGCACGCGGAGAGCCTGTTTGGCCTCTCCGATAAGTACAAGATGATTCATCAGAACAACGGGACAGCGTATCAGCGGATCGAGGTGGCAAGTTGACCTTCTTCCCCGACGATCGCGCCTCCGAGCTCCGCGAACTCTTCTTTGAGTCCGCCACGGAGCTGCTGCAGACCCTCAACGATGAGGGGCTGGAGCTGGAGAAGCGTCCGGAGGACGAAGAGGTGCTGCGCCAGGTGCGCCGCACCGTGCACACGCTGAAGGGAGACTCGGCCGCATGCGGTTACACCGAGCTGAGTGAGCTGGCGCATGCGCTGGAAGACGTTCTGCGGCCGGAAGTCGCGGCGCGCAGCAAGGGTGCACTGGCCGAAGTGGTGCTGATAGCGGCGGACACGTTCAGCTCGATGCTTTCGGCCTATCGCGGCAGCCTGCAGCCGCCCGCCGGGGAAGAGTTGCAGCGCCAGATCGAATCGCTCACGCGCAAGCCCGCCGGCAACGTGCGCTACAAGCTTCAGGCGCGATTTGTCTGGAGCGAGTACGAGCAGATCGTCGTGGCCGATGCTCTGGGACGCGGCGAGACCGTTTACAACGTGGCGTTTTCCATTGAGCCGCAATGCCCGATGCGCGGCGCGGCCATGCAGTTGATCCGAAACGTGCTCCAGGATTGCGGGCGCCTGCTGGCCATTACGCCTGACCGCAACACGCTCAGCGACGATCTGGACGTGGTGGAAGCGGCCATTTCCAGTGAACACGCCCAGAAGTGGATTGAAAAGAAGTGCCGCATTCCCGCCGTGGTCGCAGAGCTGCTGGTGCAGCCTGCTAATACGGGCACAGAACGCGGTGAAGACGTGCTGGACATCGTGAAGCACGTGACCGCGCCGGCGGACGATGAGCTGGAACCGGCGATCCATGCGGAAGAGAAGCCGGCACGGGAGCAGGAAAGAGAAGCAGCGGAGCCTTCAACGCACGAACCGGCCCAGGCGCCAGGCGCCACGCCGGCAGAACAGCAAAGCGCCAGCTTTACCAGCCTTTCAGAAACGCTGCTGCGCGTGGATGCGGAAAAGATTGACTCGGTGCTGAACCTGGTGGGCGAGCTGATCATCGCCAAGAGCATGCTGCACCAGGCGATGAATGAATTTGAACGGCGTTTTCCCAAAGATCCGCTGAAGATGCGCTTCTCTGATGCCATGGCGTTCCAGGCGCGCATCATGAATGACCTGCAGAAATCGGTAATGAAGATCCGGATGGTGCCGGTGGAGCATCTTTTCCGCCGCTTCCCGCGGGTAGTGCGCGATGTAGCCAAGTCCTGCGGCAAGGAGGTCAATCTGGTAGTGACCGGGCAGGACACCGATCTCGACAAGAGCATCCTGGACATGCTGGCGGAGCCTCTGGCGCACCTGGTGCGCAACGCCGTCGATCATGGAATTGAATCGCCGGAAGAGCGCATCAATGCCGGCAAGGCCGCGCACGGAACCGTGACGCTCGACGCCTATCACCAGGGCAATCAGATTGTGATCGAGGTGAGCGACGACGGCCGGGGCATCGACCGCGAGAAGATCACCGGAAAGGCGATTGAGCGAGGGATCCTTCGCGCCGGCGATGCGGGTCTATTGGGCGAGGCCGACGTTCACGACCTGATCTTCCATCCCGGCTTCAGCACCGCGGAGCAGGTGACCTCAATTTCCGGACGCGGCGTCGGCATGGACGTGGTGAAGACGGTCCTGGAAAAGCTGAAGGGCTCGGTCAGCATCAAGAGCACGCCGGGCAAAGGAACCACGTTTTATCTGAAGGTACCGCTCACGCTGGCGATCATCAAGGCACTGCTGTTCCGCGTGGGCGACCGCCTGTATGCGGTGCCGCTGGCCTCAGTGGTGGAGATCACGCGCACAAACCATGGCGCGCTTCACCGGGTCGACAATCACGAGGTCATGCAGCTTCGCAATGAGGTGCTGGCCCTGTTGCACCTGAGCGATCTGGCGGAGCAGCGAGGGGCAACACAGAAGATGTTCGTGGTGGTGATCTCCGCCAACGAGCGGAAGTTCGGCCTGGTGGTGGACCAGCTGGTGGGTGAGGAAGAGCTGGTCATTAAGGCGATGGACGACCATCTGGTGGCCACGGACCTGGTCAGCGGCGCCTCGATCCTGGGCGACGGCACGGTAGTGTTGATTTTGAATCTCTCAAGTGTGGTTGCAAAGCTCGGCAGACTACAGATGGCAGGGGCCACGGCATGAGTCAACGGTTGCGGGTTCTGGTTGTGGACGACTCGGCATTGATGCGCAAGCTGATTCCGCAGATCCTCGCGCGGGACAATGAAATTGAAGTTGTAGGCACGGCCATGGACGGTGAATTCGGGTTGAAGAAGATTGAAGACCTCCGGCCGGACGCGGTGACGCTGGACCTGGAGATGCCGCGCATGGACGGTATGGAGACGCTGCGCCAGATCACGCGCCGCTTCCGCGTGCCCGTGATTGTGGTGAGCGCGCTGACTACCGAAGGCGCCAGCGCCACGTTTAAAGCGCTGGCCATGGGGGCGTTTGACTTTGTGGCCAAGCCGCGTGACGCCGCCTCAGCGCACATGGATGAGATTGCCGCAGACCTGATTGCCAAGATCAAGGTTGCGGCGAAGAGCAAGATGCGTCCCGCGCCGTCACAGGTTGTGCTGGACCGCCCGCGGCCGAACAAACCGGCGCAGCGGCCGAGGCGCGAGCCAACCAAGGTGATCGCCATTGGAATTTCCACCGGAGGCCCGAACGCGCTGCAGTACCTGCTGGCGCAACTTCCTGGTGACTTCCCCGGCACCATCGTTGTGGTGCAGCATATGCCTGAGGGCTTCACTGAGATGTTTTCGCGCCGGCTGGACGAGTCATGCGCCATCGACGTGAAGGAGGCGCAGTCGGGCGATCTGCTGATCGCGGGGCGGGCGCTGATATGTCCCGGAGACCGCCACATCAAGGTCCGGCGCATGCCGCTGGGCAATACCGTGGTGCTTTCAGATGAGCCGCGAATGAACGGGCACCGGCCATCAGTGGACGTGCTGTTCCGTTCGGTAGCGATGGAGTTTGGCAGCCGGGCCATCGGAGTTTTGATGACCGGCATGGGCGATGACGGCGCGCATGGGCTGGGACTGATCAAGGACGCGGGCGGGCTGACGATCGCGCAGAGCGAGGATTCATGCACGGTGTTCGGTATGCCCAAGGCGGCGATTGAACGCGGACACGCAATGCGCGTGGTGCCGCTGGACATGCTGGCAAATACGATGACCATGCAGTGCAGTCCGGAAAAAATTGCCCGGATGGTAAAAGTTTAGTTGGAGATGCAAGGAGAATAAGCTATGGAAACGTTTCCCGTTTTACTTCGTAAAGACCACAAACCGATCCGCTACCTGGTGGTAGACGATTCGGTGTTCGCCCGCAAGAACGTGGCGAAGATGGTGGAGGCCTTCGGCGGCGAGATCGTGGGCGAAGCCGGCGACGGCTGCACCGCCATCACCGAATATGACCGGACCAACCCGGATATGGTGCTGATGGACATCACCATGCCGCAGATGGAAGGCATTGAGGCGGCCGAGCGCATCGTGCGTTCCCACCCGGACGCGCGCATCGTGATGGTTTCTTCCGTGGGTTATCAGGAGAACATCGTCGCGGCGCTGCAGAAAGGCGCCCGCCACTTCGTACAGAAGCCGGTCAAATCGGAGATCCTGTATGAGGTAATCAAGTACGTGATGGGCGACGATGCCGCGGTAGCCACGCCGGCAACGCAGGGTAACTGACGATGAAGATCGAGCTGATTCAACCTTTCATCAACGCCGCGGACGCGGTGCTGGCCGAGACGCTCAACTCGCCCACGCGCGTCGGCGACGTCACCATGGAAGAGGACGCTTATCGCCGCAAGGGCATAGCTTCACTGGTCACGATCAAGGGCGACATCGAAGGCCGCATCATCTTCGATATCGACACGCCGACGGCCGCGAAGGTCGCCAGCCATCTGGCCGGCTCGCCCATGCCGGAAAGCGAAGAGGTGGCGCGCGAGACCGTGTGCGAACTGGCGAACATGGTGATCGGCAGCGCCATCACGGCGCTGAACGACCAGGGATTCAAGTTCAAGATTTATCCGCCGGTAGTGCACGCCGATGAGCTCGGGGAAAAAAGCAATGAAGAGCAGGAAGCGCTGGTGATGTGCTTTGACACCGGCAGCGGCGAGGTGTTCATGAACATTGCCATGCGCTATAACCGGCGGCGGCGCGTAGATACACGACCCAGCTGAATTTCTCCTTGCAAACTCCACGTTCGGGCGGCCCACGCCGCCCGTTTTATTTATGGGAAGGTCCGGACCAGGAAGGGCGTCTGTGTGGCACAGAAGACCGTGGAACTGACTTTGCAGTTGCGGTCCTGCTGCGGGGCAAGCTTGCGCACGACCTCAGTGTCAGTACTGGTGCGAATGTCGGAAATTGTGCCTGCCGTGTGAGTGCCGGACGCATCGGTCACGGAATCGTGCGAGTTGACGACAAAGACGCGCGAGGCGTCCGCCGAGGAATCGATGGAAACCGCGCCGGTACCTACGGGAATTGTCCTCATCTCACGCAAGCCCACGGCGTCGATCACGCTCACGGTATTGCCGGTGCAACTTGGGAGTTGGGCAACGATCGTCAGATGATTTATGCCTGCCGGACAATTTCCCAGCGCCGCGTAAGCCTTGCTGCCGTCAGAAAGTGCCGTCACTGACGTTGGCGTGCCGCTGACGGGGACATCTTTCAGGTTCAGGGGCGGGTTGGTGGTGCTGATGCTGTCCGCCTTGATCACGCTGATGGTGTTAGAGCCGGTGTTGTTCACATAGAGCCGCTTCAACCTGGCTTCGTAAAAACCAAAGTTGGGCGAGGTCCCTACGGGAATCGTCGCGATCACCGTGCGCAGCGAAGTATCGATCACGCTCACGTTATTGCTGCCCTGGTTCACCACGAACACAAAAAGCCCATCACTGCTCATTGCACCCCATACGGGGCTGGAGCCTACGGTGATCGAGGGCGAAACCACGGTATTGTCGATGGTCGAAATCTGAGTGACCGTCCCGCTGGTCTGGTTGATGACAAAGATCTGGTTATTGGCCGCGTTGCCCGCAATCATCACCGGCCCGCTGTCACCTGCAGGGAGCGGGATGGTGGTGGTGACGGCCAGGACGCCTGCCGAGATCACGCTGACATTATTGCTGCCGCGGTTGGCGATGTAAATGTTCCCCGTGCTGCTGGTGCCTCCGGCTACGGGGTTCACAGCGGCATTTGGGTCGGGAGAACTGGGCAGCGTCACCGTGGTGACGACGGCCGATTGCGGCAGTAGAGCGGTGTAGACCGAGACCGTCGGCGGATTAGACGCGTCACCCGAATTGATTGACCAGATACGGTTGCCGCTCTTGCCCAGAAAGACGGGTTTGATGCCGACGTTCACAATTCCCACGCTCGAGTCGCCGGAAACGTCGATATGCATGTCCGTGCCGTTGCCGGAGGGAGCAGGATTGGTGGAAAGCGTGATCCCATGCGCCAGCGCGCCCGGATCACCCGTGGGCGGCGGTACCGGCGTAATGAACTGGCGCAACGTGTCATTGCAGCCCATGGCCAGCAGCAAAGCAGCAAACACACAGACGGAAATCCACAACGCCTGGAAACGTGACTTCATCAAAACTCCGCCGGGCATACCGGTGTGAACGAAAAAACTGTCAATTATTGCGAAGAATTTATTGTAACCCATCAAGTCTGTCGCTTCGCTCCAAACCGTTCACGAGCATGGCGCTTGCTTGGTTTCGTGATGCTCCTGTGGCTTCGGGCTCGCCGCGTGGCCGGGCTCGCCCTTCATCAGTCATCAGTAATAGATGTCGATGGCCGTGCCGGTGCCGCTACACCCTGCCGTCCAAGCATTCCAACGCGAATTTGAGGTCAAGGTAAGATATCCGGCGAGGAGATCTTACCTGGAGGATTCCCGCCAATTCAGGCTCAGTGACGTGGTGGCACTGGCTTTTGCCGGCGCGATCGTGGCTGTCTTTGAGTTCCTTCACCATTCCGAGTT
>DASTJB010000045.1:0-4012 GCA_035717005.1 Candidatus Angelobacter sp. | reverse complement strand
GGCATGGTGGATCTCCTTCCGCCGGATTTCGTTGATTCCTCGTGCTCGGTTTTGCTCATGCGGCCAACTGCCGCATAAGCTAATTGGACTCCCAGACGCGCTGCTGTTCAAGTAACGCCCTCAATTTCCCAGTCTTCAGCTTTGGGGTTTGCTACCGTGATCTGCTGTCCAACATTGGTCGCCTTCATGGAAATGTTCACGTTCCCCAGCCGTTCCGCCAGCTCCTGCCAACAGCTGCTGAGCGCTCTGCTGGCTTCATCGAAAGGTTCGCGACATTGTTCAATGCCCTGGCTGAAGGCCTTTGTCCATGGAGTCCATGGGCGTCTTTCTTTGGCCAGCCGCGCCAGTTGGTTCAGGTTTTCATACGACACCAGGTCAGACGCGAACTGTTGCTCGATGCTATGGAAACGCTCCTGGCACTGCGTTAGATCGTGCCGTGCGCTGTCGAGGTCCGTAGGGTGTGTCACCGCTTTTTGCGCTTCCAGCGCCACCTTCCGGATCTCGTGCAGCGTTCCCATCATGTCCAGCACCGTGTTCTCCAATCCATCCGCCAGGGCCACTTCATCGTTGGGCGGCGTATCACCCACTGTGACCTGGAGCGCGCTCAAGGCGTCGTGCAACTTGTGTAGGCTCACTGAGAGCTGCCGAAATGTTGCTTCCAATGCCATCTGATTACCCGCTTGCCAGAGCCTTATAAAAATTCTTGGTCAAGACTTCCGGACGCGCCAGTCGCCGATCGAGCGCCATACGCACGGCGCCAATTAAAAAGCGTTCAGGAATAATTCCCGGATCCACCCCGGCTGCCAAACGTTGCGCAGCCTCTTCAATCATCTGCTGTTCTTTGCCGCCGAAGTTCAGCACTTTGGCCAGGCTTCGATTGCCAAGCGAGCGGTAAGGCTGAAAACACATGGCATCTACAGCTACCGGACAAAACTTGTGAAACGACTTGATTAATGCCGGTGGCATGTTTCCTGAAGACGGGTTGGGATAAATCCGGGTCCACGCCTTCTGGTATTGCTTGCTTTCTGAGTCGAACCCCATTCGGTGCAGGAGCTCGGTGTTGATCAACATTCTCAAATAGGGGGTCGGATGCGGGCCTTTGGAACTGTAATAGACCACCGTCTCCGGTCCTCGCGCCAGAATGTCCATCAGTGAGCTGATGAAGCACGGCCCTCCGAGCATCATGCCGCTCATATCGGCAAACATTTCCCGATTCCACCGCACCCACGTCCGAGTGACCTGCCGGCTGGCGCCTGCGCGCAGTAGCTTGAGTCCTACGGTTTTGGGAATGTCTCTCGATAGCCCAAGATCGTTTTGCAAATTGTGACTGATCTCATGCAAGACCGCTCCCAAAGTCCAGGGATTCACCAATCTGTGATAGGGAAGCTGGATGAGCGGGAAAGGATTGAGCTGTTTTCCCAGCCGCTTGAGGGGAATGCCGCGGCGAAATGTCGCAGGCGAGAATCCCGTTGCCATATAAGCAAAGGGCGGCGGCGCCGGAATTGGCCTGGCAACCGCCAGTCCCAGGTAGCTTGCACGGTAGCAATCGAGGCCGATGCGGTCGCAGCTGAGGAGCCATTTTGAGTAGCGGGTCTGCCGCTGCCCGAAAAGTTCAAAGTAAAAGTCCCAGATTTTCTCAATCGCGCGCACCCACTGGTGGGCCTTGGCCTTGTGTCGCATCAGGTGCTGAAGGCTGCGCGTGTTCGGTTGTTCAAGAATTGCTCGCGTGTGTTTGCTGACTTTTTGTGACATCGTCAACAAGCCACTCCTCAGTCCAGTGATAAGCTGGTTGACTGCCTGGAGATGGCCCGCCGTTGGAGCTTCAGCGCCGGTGCCGAATTCATCTGCTTTAAAAGGGCGCAACGCCGCCGCGTGCCGTGTGACATTAATTGACTGGGCGCGGAGCCACGGCACCAACACTCCTTTTGGAGCGCCGGCAGTTCTGGTAGCTTTGCCGGCAGCCGGCGTTTCCGCGGCTGTTGTCGTGAACGGATTTTGGATCACCGTTGCCATTTGCTCTGCCTTCGTAAGAAGATCGTTAGTCAGAAAGTTGTTATCTCACCGCTTGCCCGCATGCATGACACTGCGCAGGGGTTGGAGCAGCAACCGGCGGTGCGGATGCTGCTGTCCTTACCTGGCCGGCGCTTGTCCCACATGATGGGCACGGAGCGCACGTGCATGTGCCGTAGCGAGGCTGTCCGGCAGCAACGCCGGGCTGATATACCGCTCCTGGGGCTGCATAGCCTGGGGCTGCGTATCCTGGCGCGACTCCAGCACTGTATGCCGGTGCACCTGAAGCCACGTAGCCAGGAACACCCTGTGGCGTTACTGCACCGTACCGGTAACCGGGGCGGCCCGCATACCGGTAATGCGGACGGGCTATTCCTGTGGCGTAGCGACGATGGAATTTGCGCTCCAAATTGGCATGGCGGCGAAGAGCGTGCCGGCGGTGCCCGGGATGAGCAAGCACGTGGCGCGTTTGTCTGGCGAGTGTTTTCACCGCCGTTCTCGGCGTGATGCGTCTTCCGTGCGCGGCCTGGCGGGCGATACTTCCTACGGTCCGGCGAGCGATGGCCGGCACGGTCTTTAATAGATGACGCGTTTGTGGGGTTCGGTAGAGCGTCTTCGCCACTTTCCCGATTCCCCGGGTGAGCTGCGGAGTGTTCTTGGTTACAGCGCGAGCAATCTTTGGCAACGCCTTTCTTGCCAAAGGAGCGATTGCTCTGGCCGCCACGGGAAGCAGTTTGCTGGCAGCCATCCCGATCAATGGAAGAAACTGCTCCGCTGCTTCATCTTCTGATTCGGCTTCGAACGCCAGTTCTCCCAGATGTTCCATCATGGCATCTGGATAAATCTTGCGGATGGGGCTGATCTCCTCTTCCGCTTCGGCCTCAAAGGCGCTTTCATCCTCATACTCGTCCTCGGATTCTCCCAGGAGACTTCCGACGACGTTTCCAATGGCGCCGAGCCAGCCTTCACCCTCCAGACTTGATTCGTCCTCGTACTCGTCTTCCATTTCCCATTCACCTTCTCCCGAGTACTCATCTTCGAGCTCGTGCTGGATCATTTCGGATTCATAAGCCATGACGGTTCCTCCCTCGACAATGGTCGAACATTACGGGCACTGATTGATGACGCGGCCGCCTGTTAGCGAACCGCGGAACGGCGGCGGCGCTGGGCAGTTGCTCCGATGCGCCGGCGGGGACGCTTGTAAGCCCGGCTTACCTTGACGTTGCGCGTGATTGCAGCAGCACAGGCCTTGGGACTGCTCAGCACTCGACGCACCTGTTTAGCTGCGGCGCGTGCCGCGCGTTTGCGGGTAATCGGGATGCCGCGGGCTGCCTGACGCTTCAGATCTTTTACCGTGCGCCGCATGATGCTTGGAACGGCGCGGACCATGGGACGCGTGAGCCGGCGGCGGCGCAGAATTCGAGTGAGAATGGCTGTACCACGGACCATGTGCGGCAGTATGCGGCGCAGCGCACGGCGGTCCTTGGGAGAGATCACTGTGAGCGTAGCTGCTCCAGCCATGGCTTCAGCTTCGCCTTCGTGCGCTTCATGCGACGCGGCTTCCGCCATCATTTCCGCGACAGCCTCATTGTGGCTCAAAGGATGAGCGGCAATCTCATGCACCATTTCCTGCTCGCCTTCGGCCTCGGTCTCGCCTTCAAATTCGTCCTCATACTCGCCTTCGCCCAGGGCCTTGCCCGCCAGGCTTCCCAGAGCGGTGCCAAATGGTCCGCCTATCGCGGTTCCCACGATCGGCGCAGCAACTTTGGCGACTTTTTTCAAAATCGGGGCGGCCTTCTTCAGGAACTTCTTCAGTCCGCCAAAGAACTGCTCGCCTTCATCTTCGCTTTCGAAAGAGCTCTCGTCCTCGAATTCTTCTTCACCTTCACCCAGCAGGCTGCCGACCACGTTGCCGATGGTTCCCAGCCAGCCTTCGCCTTCGAGGCTCGATTCTCCTTCGAATTCATCTTCAAATTCATCTTCGCTCTCGAAGGAACTTTCG
>DASTJB010000044.1:0-12484 GCA_035717005.1 Candidatus Angelobacter sp. | reverse complement strand
TCGGGATCTTTGGCAGCGGCACCATGCTCGGCATGGACACTCTGGTGGCGCAGGCCTATGGCGCCCGGCGGCTGGAAGAATGCCACCGCGCAATGTGGAACTCGCTCTACTTTGCCTGCATGATCTCTCCCTTGCTGATGGCTGGAGTCCTGGCGATCATCCCGCTGTTTCCCCGATTCGGCCTGGCGCCGGATGTGGTCGCACTGACGGTGCCGTTTTTGAAGGCGCTGGTCTGGAGCACACTGCCGCTGGTGCTCTATTTCGGCCTGCGCCGCTATTTGCAGGCCATGCACATCGTCAAGCCGGTGGTGTTTGCGCTGGTATCGGCCAATCTGGTCAACCTGGCAGGAAACTGGGTGCTGGTTTATGGGCGCCTCGGATTTCGCGCGCGTGGAGTGCCGGGAAGCGGCTGGTCCACGTGCATTTCGCGCATTTACATGGTCGCGGTGCTGGCCGTGGCAGCCGTTTATTACGACCGCAAGCGCAACAGCGGACTGTGGGCAGCATCGCGGCGGCTGGAGTGGTGGCGCCTATGGCAGTTGCTAAGGCTGGGATTGCCGGCGGCGCTGCAATTGCTGCTGGAGATCAGCGCGTTCGCGACGGCCACGATCCTGATCGGCAAGCTCGGCGCGGTTCCGCTGGCCGGACACCAGATCGCGCTGAACGTCGCCAGCTTTACCTACATGGTGCCGCTCGGCATCAGCTCGGCGGCTGCGATCCGCGTGGCCCATGCGGTCGGCGCCGGTGATGCGCATGGGGCAGCCCGGGCCGGCTGGATGGCGCTGCTGTTCGGCGCCGGCTTCATGTCGTGCGCCGGCTTGACGCTGTTTCTATTTGCCCGTCCCATCGCACGGATTTACAGTCCTGAGCCCACAGTGGTCAGCGCCGGCGCCACGCTGCTGGTGGTGGCCGCAGTTTTTCAGCTGTTCGACGGCCTTCAAGTGGTGGCCACCGGCGCGCTGCGTGGCGTGGGCAACACCCGCGTTCCCATGCTGGTGAACCTGGCCGGCTACTGGGCCCTTGGTCTTCCTCTCGGGACGTGGCTGTGTTTCGGGTCAAGGTGGGGCGCCATGGGCATGTGGATCGGCTTATGCCTGGCGCTGGTTGTGATCGGGAGCATACTGCTGCGCGTCTGGAGCAGCTCGATCAGACACATGGTGACGCAAGCAACCGCCGATGCGCTCGAGACTGCGTCGCAATGAAACTTGCACGGCAAAAATAAAAGGCGGGCTCTTTCAAGCCCGCCTTTCGAGTTGTGCACGTTCGCCTAGAAGCGCACGTGGAATGCGAGTTGGAACAGCCGTGACCCGTCAACGCTGGAAGGATCGCCCAGTAAGCCGAAGTCAGGATTTGTGAGGTCCTTGCTGATCTTGCCTTTGGTGACGTCACTCAAATGCAGGACCTGGCCGTTTTTGCCTATGTAAGTTCCGTTTGTCCGCATGCAAAGGGTGCAAGTGGGTGAGAAATCAAACGGCAGCAATGACAGGAAGTTGTTGGCGTTGAAGCCCTGCCAGTTGCTGTGGTTGAACAGGTTGAGCGCATCGGCCTGCAGTTCAAGTCTTACAGTCTCGGCTTTTGCGATGCGGAAGGTCTTCTTCAGCGAGGCGTCGGTGCGGGCGAAAGGACTGCCGCGGCCGGCGTCCCGTTTCAGGTTGCCGTTGAGCTGCTTGAAGTCGACTACGTCTCCGTTTACGTCGATGGTCCCAAGTCCGCTGGCATCCGCCGGAGCCAGGAAGGTGTTCTGGATGGAATTGCAATAAGCTGCCGGGAAGCTGGCGCTGATGCAGGCCGCCACCGCCCCTGGACCAAACAGGCCGTTGGTCCCGTCAGCTGATGCAATGCCTGCCGAAGAAATGGTTCCATCCGCAAGCACGTTAGGCCGCTGCTGGGTCTCGTTTCCTGCTCCAAAGAAGATCGCGTTGGCAAAGCCGCCGCTGCCAGTGGAGAAGGGATACGGGCGCCCGGATTGGATCTGCTCAACGACGCCGAAGGTGATGTCATTGGTGAACCAGCGCAGGACGTTGGTCTGGCTGAGGCGGCCGGTATCGACCACGCCGCTGAAGTTCACAGCATGACGAACGTCATTGAAGGCCGGTCCGCGTTCTGCCTTGATGTTGGTGGGATCTCCCGGCTCGGAGAGACCGAAGAAGTCCTCACCCGAAGTAATGGCATGCGACCAGGTGTAGCTGCCCAGGAGCGAGAAGTGGTTTGACATGCGTTTGGTCACGCTGACCAGCATGCCGTTGTACTGCGACGTGCGCGAATTCTCGTTGGTACGGATCGCGAGGAAACGGTTATCCGGCCGCGCCGTGACGGGCCGGGTCGGATCCACCTTAGGCTGGTTCTGGAAGTAGAAGAATCCCGGGTGGGCCGGATCGGCTTTGATCACCGGAGCATTGGTGTCACGCTCGCCAAACAATCCGGAACCAAACTGTCCGATGTATTGGATTTCACCCACAATGGTCTTGCCGAACTCGTGCTGGATGCTGGCATTGAACATGTGGATTTCCGGGTTCTTCAGGTTCGCCGAAATCGGACGAACGCGTCCGCAGTTGCCCGGGCAGGGTGGACCCACCAGCAGCGCCGGACTAGGGGCATTGGGAAAAGCTGCGAGCACTGCCGGGTCTGTGGTCGTTTGTGTGCGCAGGTTCTTGCCGTCAAAGTTCAGCGAGTCCAGAACCACGTTGTTGAAGGCCAGCATGGTGTTTTCAGCAGCTGATGCCTTAAACAGCGTTCCTTTCCGGATTTCCCAGGTGAAGCCCAAACGCGGCTGCCAGTTGTTTTTATCCGACGAGCAGGCAGGGATGATCCCGTTGCCCTGGAAACAGGTGCCGTTCGGCCCCTTCACCGTGCCACCCTTGAAAGCGCCGGCCTCAAGATCGTAACGAACACCGTAATTCACGGTGAAGTTGCGGAACATCTTCCAGGTGTCCTGGAAATAGAAGCCGTAGATGTTGTCTTTGGAAGTAACTGAACCAGGGCCGGAGCCGAAAGTGAAGGCTGTGGCGCTGGTTCCGTTTGTCGTTCTGTACTGGCCAAAGTGGAACTGCTGGAACAGCGAAAACCAGGGATAGTAGCTGACGGTGCCTCCGGTCTTGAAGGAGTGGTTGCCGTGGGTCCAGGTCAGGTTTTCGATGTACTGGTAGCGCTTGTTCAGGCCGCCCTGCGGGCAGCAGAAGTTGGCGCCGCTTATGGTTCCGGTCTTGGTGTTCAGTACGCCCGGAGCCGTGGTCTTATCGGGCGTATCCGTCAGTGTGCGCACGAAGGCAAAGCGCGCTTCATTGACCAGGGTCGGCGTCAAACTGGAGACAACGCCGACGTTGAGGGTGCTCACGTGGGCAATGTTCGCCACCAGATCGTCCGGTTGGATGTTATTGCTGGTCTGGACAACCAGGTTGTCCTGGGTAATCCAATCTTCGTTAAAGCGCGCCGTGAAACTGTGCTTGTCGTTGATCTTCCAGTCCAGCTTTCCCGACCAGAGGTGGTTGTTGATGGGCTGCTGCACGTCGACCGGTCCGGTGGACGGCGTCAGGATGAGAGGCACGCCCTGCCGGCTCAGTTCCCAGCTTCCAAACCAGAACAGCTTGTCCTTGATAAACGGTCCGCCCAGGGTGAATCCACCCTCCTTGCGATGAAACGGAGCGCGCGGACACCCGGAGATGTCGCCGTTTTTGCCATTATTAGGACAAGCCTTGTTATCCACCAGGCCGGTGGCAGGATCGATGAACCCGAGGTTGAAAAACGGACTCGATGCCTGCAGGTTGCGGCCGCGGAAATACATGTGACCGTCACCGTGGATCTGATTGGTTCCCGACTTGGTCACGGCATTGATCACCAGTCCGCCGGCCTGGCCGTATTCGGCGTTGTAATTGTTGGTGAGGACCTGGAATTCCTGGATTTCGTCCACGGAAGCACCCAGTCCATCACGCCCGGACACCAACTGGTCCGTAATATTGGCGCCATCGACGTTATAAAGGTTAGCGCGATTGTTGATTGAACCCGGCCCAATCAGATCGCCGGTTAATGTGCTGGTATCGGCTTTTACGCCCGGGGCGGTCAGCGCCAGCGAAGCATAATCATTTGCGCCGCCTGAGCTGGCAGCAAACGTGGGCAGCTTCTGCATTTCCAAATCTGTCACGCTGGTGGAAACGTCGGTCTTGGTGGTTTCGATCAGCGGAGCTTCCGTGGTCACTTCCACGGTCTGGCTCGAACCAGCCACGGCCAGGTTGTAGTTGAGAGTCTGCTGGTCGCCGACGTTCAACTTGACGGCTTTGCTGCTGGCGTCGGCAAACCCCTTGGCCTCCACCTTCACGTCATACGTGCCAGGCGACAGGTTGGGCAAAACGAAATTGCCTGTGCTCGTCGTGTTGACCGAACGAGGCACGCCGGTGGCCGTGTTGGTGGCCGTCACTTTTGCGCCCGCAACCACCGCTCCTTGCGGATCAACCACAGTTCCTGAGATTTGTGCAGTTGATGCGCTCTGCGCGCTGGCCAGAACCGCAGGCAAACAACATAGTAATGCGATTAGACAGAACACCTGCAAACGCTTCATCGAGGATCTCCTTGAGTCGAACTGAGATGTCTCCCTCTCCGTGGTTATGGCGCGGCGCTTGTCAGCTGAAGCCAAAAAGCCAGAACCGAGAGACGGCAAGAATTGTAAACACTTCTTAACAAGAGTCCAGCGAAAAGAAAGGGATTTTGAATATATAAGAAATGGAATATTAGCCGGGCGGTCCGAAGCCTGATCGCCGTTCCGATTGGCGCATTTTGGCGTTTCTTTTGCGCGCCAGGGCTATTCCATTCGGACGAGGCGGGCCGAGGATTTTGGTTCCAATCTTCTGTTGTCTGTTGTCTTCTACCGCAATTTACACTTTGCGCACGTCAACGGCGCGCCGGGAAAATCCTTAAAACCGTTCCGATCTGGAACCCGCAGCGGTTACGAAGGTAACCCGCCTGGAAGAATTCCACCACTGGTCCCTCACCGTGCTTGCGTGCCGATTTTCGAATTCTAAAATCGTCGGGTTTTGTCCCGTTTTTGTACCTGTTTTCTCCTCGCTCCGCGCCAGGGACAGGCGAGCGGGCTGTACCCCGGTACATGCACGAGAAGCCGGTAACTAGGGGAAATGGCTGAACCTATGTACCTGTGTACTCATTGACACCAGTTCAGTTGTTGCTATATTCGCGCGAGAGGCGGAAGAACAATGACCAATATCTATGACGCGATAAAAGAGAAGGAAAACCAAATTGCCATCTTCCAGGCGCAGATCTCCGGATTGCAGGCTGAGATTGAAGCGCTCCGGGTGGCTGCGCGAATCCTGGAAGGCGGCGGCGCGGGTACGGCGGAAGCTGCCCGTCCCGTAGCCGTGCAAAGCAATGCGAATGGCAGCGACAAAACCAAGCGGGTCTGGCCGTAAAACCCTGCCTGTGAGTATGCCGCACGCGCCTATTCCCCCACAGCGCACGGCATGGCACGCCCAGGCCAGGACTTTTCGCCGGTCCGTATTTTTTGAACAGGCCCTCTCTGCAGCTGGGTTCTGAATTTGCGTAAGCGTTTGAGCTGGTGGTTACCGGCTCCTGCTTGCTTTAGAGAAGAACCGGGTCAGGCCGGGTCGCACGAACGATAACTTGAATCAGGGGACGGCTACAATGGCAACCCAAGCTTCCGACACTGCAAACAACACGGCGAGCAAAAGAGCGCGCGGCGCTTCGCCCGACGAACTGGCGGTCATTGCCCAGCGCGCCCAGGCGTTTACCAACGCGTCCGGAGTGGCCATCGCGCTGAGCGAAGGCAACGCCGACGAAATCATCTGCCGCGCCCGCAGCGGGGCCAGCGCTCCTGATGTGGGAGCCGCTCTACGCGTGGAAGGCACCTTCACCGGATTGTGCATCCAGAGCGGGAAAGAACTGCGCTGCGACGACTGCGAAACCGACACCCGCGTGGATACAGCAGCGATTCGCGCCCTCAATATCCGCTCCATGGTGGTGACGCCGATCAAGGAAGAGAACCGGGTGATTGGCGTCCTGGCGGTCTTTGCGCCGACCGCGCACGCTTTTACCATCACGCATGTCGCTGTGCTCAAGACCATGGGCGACCAGATTTCTGCCCTGTTGCAGCGCCAGCGTAATACCCGTGAAGAGATTCCGCCGGTGGCATCCGCAGTATCCACAGCGCCGGCGGCGGTGGCCAAGCCGGTGATCGTGCCGCAACCTCCTTCCGCGCCGCCCCCGGTGGTGATCAAGCCCGCCGCGGCCGCGCCTGCGCGCGCCAGTGTCCCGGCCGCGAAGGCAGAGCCGGTGAAAGCTCCGTTGCCGGTAGAGGTAGTGCCGCTGGCGGTCTCACCGAAAAAGGAAGAGAAACGCGCTGAAGCTCCGGCCCGCGCCAACTTTGGAACGTTTGATTCCGTTGCCGGGGAGGAAAAGAAGTCGGGTAACAAGATGATGCTGGTGGGTGTTGTGGCGGTGCTGCTGGTGGCAGCTGCCGCAACCTTCGCCTTGCTCAAAATGCGTAAGCCGGGAGCAGTCGCGCCGGCGCAGCATACGCAGGAAGCGGCCAGCAATCCTCCGGCCGCACCGGCGAATTCTCAACCCCCGGCAGCCGGCAATCCAGTGAACGCAGTTGCACCGAATGTAAACACTTCGGCTGGCCCAGCGAAGGGAACTGAACCGGAGAAAAAGCCGGCTGGGAAAGTGAACGAGAAGAACACAAATTCAGAGAAGCCTGCGCCAGCCGAGAAGCCGGTTGCAGTGGCCACTCTGGCGAGCAACGGTCCTTCACGCATCGCCCAGAGCAGCA
Source organism: Candidatus Angelobacter sp. (assembly GCA_035717005.1). Taxonomy (GTDB): domain Bacteria; phylum Acidobacteriota; class Terriglobia; order Terriglobales; family Acidobacteriaceae; genus Angelobacter. The sequence goes on along the minus strand of DASTJB010000044.1, from coordinate 5,691 downwards.
CGCAGACGCCGGATGTGGTGCCTTCCTTCACCGTGGAAAACAGCAGCGCGCCAAACCTCGCAACGCTGGCCCACCCCGTATCGGCGGCCCCCACCGCAGCTATCGAGCAGTCACAGCTTGAGCCTTTACGGCTGGTACGGACGGTGCCTCCGGCCTATCCGCCAATCGCCAAGGCCCGCAGCATCACCGGGGCAGTCGAGGTGGAGCTGAAGGTCGACAAGAACGGCAAGCCTTCCAATCCCAAGTTCATCAGCGGGCCGCCGATCTTCAAAGACGCGGCGTTTGAGGCAGTGATGCAATACCAATTCAAACCCGCTAAACTGAATGGCCAGCCAATTGAACAGTCGACGCGGGTGAAGCTGGTTTTCACCACCAAATAGATTTCCGGAACGGTATAACAGGCGCATCTCAGGGTGCGCCTTTATTTTTGTTCAGAAGAATCGCAGGTTCAGAGCTGCTGCCGGTGCGCAAAAGTTGATTTCGGTTGAGCAGGCAGCAATGGCGGTTCGAATCAGCGATGATACGTCTGCACTGATTCGACCACAAACCGCGCTTTAAGCTGACGCAGATCTAAACCAAGAAGAAAGAGGCGAGTCGAGGGCTCCATGACAATTCCATGGTCGAGCACGCGATCCAAAACCTCCGTCACGTTAATGTTTTCCAGATTCTGCATTCTGTCCCTTATGCGTCACGACGCGTCCGCTGATAAATAACTCCAAGCCCGCGCGCGACATGGAGATTCGGTTAGTAGGATGCGGGTTTCGCGTGCGCGGGAGGTGCGGCGTTCGTCTTTGTTGCCTTAGAGCATTACTAAGGTGCAGTTTTCTTTGAGAGACGTCCGCGCGACGCATCTTGGCGCATCAGAGTTGCTGAATCCAGATCAGGTGCCGACCGGCTCCCGGATTTCAGCAGATCGCGCGTGTAGCCGGGCACGAGCCCAGGCAATGAGACGAAAAGCGAGCAGCGCGGCAAGAATTGTGCCGTAGGTCAATGGCCGCCGCAAGTCGGCTTTTACCAGCCATATGAAGTGAACCACGCCCGCCGCCGCGCTCAGATAGATCAGTCGATGTAGAGCCCGCCAGCGTTTTCCCCCGAGACGGCGGATCCAGCCGGCTGTCGAGGTGAGGGCCAGCGGCAGCATCAGCGCCCATGCGGTCATGCCCGCGGTGATGAAGCGCCGCTTTGCGATATCGTGCAGCATGGCATGAACGTCAAAGAATTTATCGAGCCATACGTACGTCATCAGGTGAAGTGAGCCGTAGAAGAAAGCGAAGAGCCCCAGCATCCGGCGAAACCGGATCAGCCAGGCCATACTGCTGATCCGCCGCAAAGGTGTCACGGCCAGGGTGATGAGCAGAAAGTTGAGCGTCCAGTGACCGGTGGTGCGCGTGATCACGTCAATGGGATTGGCGCCCAGCAGGTTGTGAAAGCCCTTCCAGAGGAGCACGAACGCCGGCCCCAGGCAGAGCACGAAAACCAGCAGCTTGAGCAGCCGGACAAATTTTTCCGGTGGAGGCTTCATCAGTAGAATTTGTTGAGGTCCATGCCGGAATAAAGGCTTGCCACCTGGTCGGCATAGCCGTTGAACATGAGCGTGGGCCGCTTGCGGAACTCGCCAATGCGGCGCTCGCTGGCCTGGCTCCAGCGCGGATGGTCCTTCTGCGGGTTCACGTTCGAATAGAAACCGTACTCATCCGGCGCCATTTTGTTCCAGGTGGTGGGCGGCACGGAGTCGGTGAAGCTGACTTTCACGATCGCTTTGATCCCTTTGAAGCCATATTTCCATGGCACCACCAGGCGCAGCGGCGCGCCATCGACGTTGGGCAGAACTTCGTCGTAGAGTCCGACGGCAAGGATTGCGAGCGGGTGCATCGCCTCATCCATGCGCAGACCTTCAACATAGGGCCAGTCCAGCACGCTGCGGGTCTGGTTGGGCATCTGGTCCGGCGCCATCACGGTTTGGAAGGCAACAAACTTTGCGCTGGGCAGCGGATCAGCCTGCTTGATCAGCGCGCTGAGAGGGAAGCCCACCCAGGGGATCACCATCGACCATCCTTCGACGCAGCGATGGCGGTAGATGCGTTCCTCGAGCGGCGCCAGCTTCAGGACGGCATCGATGTCGACTTTCTTAGGCTTTTTCACCAGGCCGTCGATGGCCACGGTCCACGGTCGCGTGCGGAAATTTTTGGCCAGCCCGTTGGGCTCGTACTTGTCGGTCGAGAACTCGTAATAGTTGTTGTAGTTGGTGATGTCCTGGAACGAGTTTGGTTTTTCGTCGGTCGAGAACTTACTCTTGACGATGCCGCTCAGCTTCATGCCACCCGCGTGAACTGTGCTGTCGCCTTCCAGATGATTGCGCAGGTAATAGCCGCCGGCCAGCGCGGCGCCCAGAGTTGCGGCGGCGCCGGTGATGAACTTGCGCCGGTTCACATACGCCGATTTGGGCGTGATCTCTGAAGAAGGAATATCAGCGGGTTTCTTGATCAACATGGCTCGTCTGTTTACCTGATTCTATTTTATGCGTTCAATCGGACTCCGCGCCTTGCCATCTGAGATGCGCAGGTTGGCCGGAAGATACATTCAATGTACGCGCGGGAGCGGGGAACGGATTGACCAGCCGCAGAATCCGTTGCGCCTCCATGATTGGCGGCATAGAACGTATTGTATCGGCTATACATAGCTAAAATTATCGTATAAAATCGCTTATATGCCTCTCAAAGCCAAAGACGCCGCTCTGCGGCTGGGGATCAGCTACCCGACCCTCAAGCAGTGGATCTATAGCGGCAAGCTGCGGACCGTGCGCACCGCGGGCGGACACCATCGCATTCCAGAACAGGAGCTCGAGCGCTTTATTCCCAAAAAAGAGATCCGGCCCGGGCCCGAGCGCCGGCGCAACTTCCGCCGGATCAGCGGGCGCAACCAGCTGGTGGGGAGGGTGCTGGAGGTAAAAGTTGACGGGCTCATGGCGCAGGTGCGGCTCTCGATTGCCGGCCAGGTGATCACCAGCATCATTACGGCCGATGCTGTGGCGGAGATGGGGCTGAAGAAGGGCGACATCGCAGCAGCGCTGATCAAGTCCACGGAGGTGATGATTGTCCGTCCTTAAGTACTTCGTCGTTTCTCTCCTTCTGGTCTGTGGCGCGGCCGCCCAGGAGCTGAGAGTTGCAGCGGCATCCGACCTGACGGGAGCGATGCAGAAGCTGGCCCCCGTATTTGAGAAGCAGACCGGAATTCACGTGAGCGTTTCGCTTGGCTCTTCCGGTAACTTCTTTGCCCAGATTCAGAACGGAGCGCCCTTTGACGTGTTTCTCTCGGCCGACAGGTCGTATCCGGAGAAGTTGCTGCAGGCCGGGACGGCCGAGCCGGATTCGCTCACGCCGTATGCTCGCGGGCGGCTGGTGCTGTGGACCGCCAAGTCCAGCGGTTTGCATTTTCCTGCAAGAGACGGAAAGCGTCTGGACGGCGGCCTCGACTTTCTGAACAGCGCGAGTGTGCGCAAGATCGCAATCGCTAATCCCGAACACGCGCCCTACGGACGCGCGGCTGTGGCGGCCATGGAGCATTTCAAGGTCTATGAGCCGGTGAAGCCGAAGCTTGTGTTGGGAGAAAACATCTCGCAAACCGCGCAATTCGCATTGTCCGGGAACGCTGACGTGGGTTTTGTCGGCCTTTCCGGAGCACTTTCAGACTCCATGGCAGGCAGTGGAGAGTATGTTCTGCTTCCCGATGACAGCTATCCACCGATCGAACAGGCCGCCATCGTGGTGGCTGCGTCAAAAAACAAGACGCAGGCACAACGCTTTCTGCAATTTCTGATGTCCGCCGAAGGCCAGGGCATCCTGAAGGACCTGGGATTTGAGGCTGCGAAAAAGTGAACTGGCAGGCATTCGTACTGACGGCAAAGCTGGCCACGCTTACCTCGCTGATACTCCTTGTGATCAGCGTACCCCTGGCGTTGTGGCTGGCGTTCTCACCGCGGCGATGGAAGCTGCTGATCGAGTCGCTGGTAGGTATGCCCCTGGTGTTGCCGCCGACGGTGCTGGGATTTTATCTTCTGGTGGCATTCGGCAACGGCACCGCGCTGGGCCGCTGGTATGAGCGGCTCACCGGCGGAACGCTGGCTTTCACGTTCAGTGGGTTAGTCGTCGCGTCAGTCATTTACAGTCTTCCGTTCGCGGTGCAGCCCATGGTGGCGACCCTGCGCGCGGTCGACCAGCGGCTGATCGACGCGGCGCGGACTCTGGGTGCAGGCAAGTGGAAGATCTACGCCCAGATCGTGCTGCCGCTGGCCTGGGCTGGACTGCTCACCGGGCTCATCCTGAGCTTTGCTCACACAGTCGGCGAGTTCGGTGTGGTGCTGATGGTCGGGGGGAACATCCCCGGCGCCACACGCACGCTCTCCATCGATATTTATGACCAGGTGCAGAGCCTCAACTACGGCTCGGCCAACCAGACCGCGCTGATGCTCCTGCTGTTCTCCTACGTTCTGCTGTGCGTCGTCTACGGGGTGAACCGGCGTACGCTGATGTGGAGCAGCCGATGAGCGTGCTCCAGGCGGGACTCAGAAAGGCGTTCAACGGCAGGACGGCGCGCCCGTTCATGCTGGATGTGGAGTTCTCCGCTCCCGAGGGCGTCAGCGTGATCTTCGGCCCGTCCGGGTCGGGGAAGACCACGGTGCTGCAATGCCTGGCCGGGCTGCTGAAACCCGACGCCGGCACGATCCGCGTGGGTGGAGAAACATGGTTCGATTGCGGACGCAAAATCAATGTGCCGCCGCAGATGCGGCGCATAGGCTACGTCTTTCAGGACCTGGCGCTCTTCCCGCACATGACGGCCGAGGCGAACATAGCCTTCGGCATACATGAGAACGGCAGCGACAAGCGCCAGCGGGTGCGCGCCATCCTGGAGAGGTTCCACATTGCCCATCTCGGGGAAAATCGGCCGGGTGAGATCTCCGGGGGCGAGCGCCAGCGCGTGGCCCTGGCCCGCGCACTGGTCATTCAGCCCCGGCTTTTGCTGCTGGACGAGCCCTTCTCAGCGCTGGACGACGAGTTGAAGCTGGCGATCATCGCCGACCTGAAACGCTGGCTGGAGGAGAACCAGATTCCCGTGCTGCTGGTCACACATGATCGCGAAGAGGCGCGGATGCTGGGCGGCAGGATGCTGCTCATGAAGGAAGGAAGCGTGCTGGCACAATAAAACTTGCGCCAGATTAGCGCATAATTTTCCATTTGCTGCGTTCACGTCAAGATGAGATCCGTGCCAAAGACCCTGTTCCTTCTCTTATTGGCTGCAAATGTCATTGCAGGCCAAAGGCCGACATTGTCCTGGAAAAGCTTCCAGGCTCCGGAATATCCGCAAACAGCGCGGATAGCACACATTATGGGGCGGACCACGGTCGAATTTACTCTGAAGGATGATGGCACTGCTACGATAAGGAACACCACCGGCCATCCTCTTCTTTTGCAGGCAGCCGTTGACACAATAAAGTCCTCGCGATTCGCTTGCTCGGCCTGCGGAAGAGAATCGGTTTTCAAGGTCGAATTTGACTTCAGCTTTGCTGTCCACAGTTGCGAGGAGGCAAAACGGCATCCTCGCTATACCTCAGGATTGGAAGACCCAGATCGTGTGTCAGTCCAGGCGGAGCCAGTATGCACGGAGGACCCGCGAGCTGTTTACGCCAACGTGAGG
>DASTJB010000043.1:0-4901 GCA_035717005.1 Candidatus Angelobacter sp. | reverse complement strand
CAGAGTGAGCGCGAAGAAGAAGCCGAAGACCACGTGCGCGGTGACCAGAACTCCGTAGGTTGCGGCCACAAGAGCGCCAAAGAGCAACTGGCCCCGAGGCATGCAAGGACACGTGGCCGGGTCCGTGACCATATAAAAGGTGAACAGAACGAAAGCCACGCCCGTCATGGGCAGCAGCGCGGCAGTGAGCGGAGTGCCGAAAGCCAGATTGCGAAGCAGGGCCTGGAGAAAGAACCCCCCTACCCATCCGATGGCGACACAGATTCGCTTGGTGAACCTGATGTTGAGAAAGCTGCCGCTCATCACAATGATGGCAGGCAGAATCCAGCTTCCCCATCCGTGAATGTTCTCAGTGAAGTGATACGGCGGCGCAATGCCTACCCAGGGGAAGAGCAGCAGTGTGAGAGTGATGCCAAAGTTCGAGGGATTCAAGAAGTGTCGTTGGCTATTTTGCACTGCTACGCGCACCAGCGCCTTGGAACAAATGGCCGCAGCAGAGGCAAACATGATCGGCATCAGGCTGGTATTGGAATAGAGGAGCATGGCACAGGCAACTCCGGTGATATGCGCCGACAGCAGGAAGTCCACCTTGTTTTGCCAGCCGCCTGAGAACCTGGGTTTGCGAGCGTGGACATAGCACTCCACAAGCTCAAACCAAATCTCGCAGGCATAGGCGGTGAGGACGGAGACCAGAGGCTGGATCCAGGCCTGTTCAAAGCCGAAGACCGTGTGGCCGAGAATGTTGAAGACGGTGATGGCAATGGCAAACCGGCGCAATCCTCCCAGGCGATTGGTCGGGTTCGCAGTCACATTGAATGTCACGAGTTCCTCCTTCCCGGCGAAGCCAGCAAGATCGTGTGCAGGCCCGGAGTCAGGTGTAAGGTCTGGCGGTGGACGGTCCCGTTCACGTCGCGCCAGGAGAGATCAACCGCAACCGTTGCGGACGCCGGTAGCTGCCCGAGTCCGAAGTGCAGTTCCGGGCTGCGCTTTCCTGAGTGCCCGTTGCCGCCGTCAACTTGCTGGACCATGAGCCGGCCATCCGGCAAGTGGAGCGTTGCCGTGGCGCCGATGGCGTAACGACCGTGAAGATCACGCGAGGGATGGCCAGGAAGGTCCCTGGTGGTGGGCGTCGCTTCGCCGTTTACAGGCAGCAGCAGATAGAGTTGCAGGAAGCTGTTCGGCGTAGTGGTTTGGTTATGGTAAAAGGCCGAATCTTCCCATTGATTGGCGAGCGCGAAATCCAGCAACCCATCTCCATCCACGTCTGCCGTGGAAATGCCGCGCGTTACCTGGGGATCGTCAAGCCCTAAATCATGGGAAAGATCAACATAGCGGCCGGAAGCCGAGGGAACAAAGAAATGGTTATGATCATGGCCGCTTAGGTCATCGCCGGGATGAACGCGCGGCCAGCTTGCGGGATGGCGCAGCAGATTATCGTTGCCCATTGCCAATTCGTGCAGCTCCGGCCAGCGGTCGGCATTGCCTTTCACAAAACCTGCCGCCTGGACAATTTGCAGCGAACCTTCATTGTCGAAGTCGCCAAAGCGGATGTCCCACGACCAGCCGTTGCGCGAGAGGCCCAGCGGTTCGCTGGCTTCCCGGTAAGGCGCGATCCCGGCCCGCATTTGATTGAGATTGCCGGTGCTCAGGAAAATGAGATTGCTTTCTTCCAGCGCGAACTCTGAGGTTATATTGCTGACTGCCAGATCAGGGATGCCGTCGTGGTTCAGATCGCCGCAGTCAACTCCCATGCCTTTGAAGGAATCGTTGCCAAGGACTTTGGAAGCCGGAGTCATCAGAGTGCGCTTGCCAAATAAGCGCTGAAACCGAAGGTGTCCTGGAACGGAAACGTTATGCAGAAGCACATCCGGGCCAAAGTCGTTGGCAATGTAGATTTCGGGAAGCATGTCACCATTCAGATCACATGCAGCCAGGGCCAGGGTCCATCCCGATCGCGCGGGACCTTCCAGCACGTTCGTTTGTTCGCTGAACTCTACTCGGGGAAGATTGCCGCCACCGGCGCTCTTCCACAAGAGAAAATGCTTGCTGCCTCCGTTGTAAGCGCGAGACATGGAGTCCTGCATTTCAGCAGGATAAGTAGAGTGGGCGTCCAGGACCCGCGAACCGTCGGCAAAGTAGTTTCCAAAAACCAGATCGATGTGCCCATCGCCATCAAGGTCTGCGGCGATCGCAGCGTTGGTGTACCAGTCCTGAACGGATGGCATAAGTTCCTGAGGTTTAAAGCTGGCGCTGGTCAGTTCGTTTTGCTGTGCACGCTGCCGCTGCAGGAACACCACGGGGGAACGGCCCCAGTAATAGACCACAATGTCCATGAGCCCGTCTTCATTCGCATCGAGCGGAAGGCATCCCATGGGCGCCATGGTGTTGGAGTCATACGGCAGAGGGCCTGGGTTCAGCACAAAAGGCTTGTATCGCGGCGGCGTGCCGGGAACGGGAGCCACGATCACCTGGTCGGTCCGAGTGTCCACGTAGCAAAGATCGTTGGGCAGCCCGTCACCATCAAGGTCATTCAATGCAACGGAAGCGCCGACGGAGGAAACCCAGGCAGAGATTCCCGCCAGCCGGGGATTGACTGAGCGAATTGTCTTTGCGGGATATCCCGGGACTTGCGGCAAAACGCTCCGCTGAAATTGGAAGTGGCTGGTCAGCGCAAGCCGCTCGCGCGCGGAGATACGCGGCAGCCGCGTCGCAAAATAGAGACCCGCCAGAATCAAGACAGCAGAGACCGGCTTAAGCCAATGCTTGAACCAATGGAATGGGGACATTGTAATCACCTTATAAAGGCAAACTGGTTTGTTGAGGACACAATGCGAGACAAATCAACCGCTTGCTTTGTTTCGATTCAGGAAGATCTTGCGAGTAGCTGTGGCTTCGCCCCGTCCCTTACAGGGCTTGGTGTGATCTATCGCTCAGCATGAGAGCCAGGCGCGAGAACCAAAATGGTTTTGAGAACACGGTTCGCGCGGGCCAAAAAGCCTGTCACAACATACACCTGAACCCATGTGTTGGCAAGTGGAGGAGTGTGGCCGCAGCCGGATGAGTTTGCGTATTACGACATTTAGAGGACGCCCAGCGATTCCAAGGCATGACGGCTTCACGCAGAGCAGGATTACCAGTCTTTAGGCAAGTTTTTGCCCGGCGCCGGGGGCGGCAGATCAGGCGACCAGCCGGGATCTGGCGCGGCCGGGGCCGGCTGATTTGAGCCCAGATTCGTAGAATCGATAGCAGCGCGGATAAAGTTTTCCGGCGGCACGGGCGAGCCGGACAGTCTCCGCAGCAGGGCCAGCTGTCCGGCGTGGGTCATGACGTCCGCCAGCGGCCCTTGCAGCAATTGCTCCGCCGACAGTGGGCGCACTGGAGTCTGTTCGAGCGACGCGCCCAGGTCTTCCAGCGCCTGGTGAAAGCGCGCAACTTCTTCAGCAAACGTGGCCAGCTTGTCGGGTTGCCACACGTCGCCACGGAAGTAGGTCCGCGCGTATCCCAGGACGCCGGTCATGTGCCAGACCAGTTCATGGGGGGTGCGTGCGTTGCGGCCGGCGCTGAATTCGGCAAAAGATTCCGGCGCGCCGCGCAGGGCCTTCTGCGTACGGTACGCGATGGCGGCAAGAAAGTGCTTCAGCAATTTCTGTTCTGCGGTCATGCCGGAATTTTACTGCTTCGAACTCTGTGCGTCATCGTTGACGCTGGCGCTTAAGGCAAATTTTAGTTGCTTTGTCAGCGAAGCCAGAACTAGAATGCCGAGACTTTTCCGGGAGGTTCGAATGTTCACGCTACGTAGTTCTGCTTTCTTTGTGTTGATCGCACTCATACTCAGTGGCCTCGCAGTTGGACAAACGCAGATTACTACCGGCGTCATCCAGGGGACGGTGTTTGATCCGTCCGGCGCGGTGCTGCCCGGGGCCGATGTGACGGCCATAAACGTGGGCACGCAGGCCGAAACAACACAGAAAACCAATGGGGACGGACGCTTCGTGTTTCTCTCGCTGTCTCCTGGACGGTATTCAGTTACAGCATCGAAGTCGGGGTTCTCCAAGCTGTTGCAAAAGGACGTGGAACTGACCGTGGGCCAGGCGCTGAATCTCAGGATCACGCTTAAGATCTCCGCAACGAGTGAAGTAGTGGAGGTTACCGGCACCCCGATCATTGAGACCACACAAACCGCATCGAGCACAACACTGGACGAGCGCACGGTGAGCGAGACACCGATCCTGGGCCGGAAGTTTGAAGACCTTCTCACGCTGACACCCGGCGTGAGCGTTGTGCAGGGACCCGACGGCGACGAGATCAGCTTCGCCGGTCAGCGCGGCATTTTCAACAACATCAGCCTGGATGGCGGAGACTACAACAACGGCTTCTTCGGTGAACAGGTCGGGGGCCAGCGCGCTGCGGTTGACATCACGCTTGATGCAGTCAAGGAATTTCAGGTGATCGCCAGCGGCGCCAGCGCGGAATTTGGACGCAGCGCCGGCGGCGTGGTGAACGTGGTTACGAAATCGGGCACTGACGACCTGCACGGCACCCTCTTCCACTACCAGCGCCTGGAGGCGCTCACCGCAAATACATCTGACGGCAAGCCGCTGCAGGACTTTCGTCGCGAGCAGTTTGGCGGCACCATCGGCGGCCCCATCGTAAAGCACAAAATGTTTTACTTTGGCGCGTTTGAACAGATACTGGAAGACCTGACCCGTCCGAACCTGAGTGTTCAGACCGGCAATACGGCGTGCCCGGTTCCTTCGCCTACTCTCGCCGCGAACTCAGCCCAAATCGGAAGCAACGTCGACTGCCAACGCCTGGCGCTGCTTAACTTCTTCCAGACCAGCCGAGGACAGAACGAGGGACTGCCGATCAAGCATCCCATCCGCAACAGCGCTCTGCTGGGG
>DASTJB010000042.1:0-4549 GCA_035717005.1 Candidatus Angelobacter sp. | reverse complement strand
CGATGAACAAAGTGTCGCGTGCACGGAAGAGATGAAACGGCGCTTCGCTCCCGCCTCAGACTGGCATATCGAGCGAGGCTCAGTCCTGGACGAATCCTATATCCGCTCACTCGGGACTTTTGACATTGTGTATTCGTGGGGTGTTCTGCACCACACCGGCCAGATGTGGAAAGCCATGGACCTGGTCTGTCTTCCGCTCAGGGAAAAACTGATGATCGCTATCTATCACGATTTTGGCTGGCGAAGCAGGTTTTGGCAGAAGTACAAGAGGAGCTACAACCACGTGCCCGGACTGATGCAACGGCTCATGGAAGTAGGAGTGCTTGCGTGGGCCTGGGGTAAGCCCTTCCTGCTTCGCCCCAAACGCACACGGCAACACTGGAAGAACTACATCAAAGATCGCGGAATGTCCCCATGGTATGACGTCGTGGACTGGGCGGGCGGTTATCCTTTTGAGGTTGCGTCGCCATCCCAGATCGCCGCATTTTACCGGGAGCGCGGCCTCACTCTTCTGCAGCAGGAGATCAGGGGCGGTAATAACTGCAACGATTACGTCTTCGCGCGTGGATGACTCTCTTGCTCCGCAATGACAGGTGATAAGAAAAAGCTTCTCTTCCTCGTCCCCGCATTCCCCGGTGGCGTTGGAGGCGCCGAGCGCGTGATCACCACCCTGCTGCGCCATCTTGATCGCGGCAGATTCGACTGTCACCTGGCCCTGGCACAGAGTGGAAATGCCTACCTGGAGAACGTTCCCGAATGGGTGTCACTCCACCAGATTCGCGCTTCCAGGATGCGATACACCCTTCCCGGGATCATTCGCCTGGTCAGGAAACTGCGCCCGCAAACCATCCTGAGCACCGTCGGCTACTTGAACGTAATGCTGATCGCCGCCAAGCCGTTCCTTCCCCGGGGAGTCCGGATCATCCTGCGCGAAGCCACTACTCCCAGCGCCTTTATTGCGAAGGAAACGGCGCATCCTCGGCAGTGGACCTGGTTTTACCGCCACTTTTATCCGCGTGCCCACAAGATTATCTGTCTCTCAGATTCAATCATGGAGGAAATGGCCATCCGGTTTGCGATCCCAAGGCAAAAGTTGATACGCATCTACAACCCGGTGGATATCACCATCCTGCGCCTGCGAGCAGACACACAAGCCAACCCCTACAAGGAGAGTGGGCCGCATCTGGTAGCTGCGGGCCGCCTGCGCAGTGAAAAAGGCTTCGATCTACTGCTTGAGGCCATGCCAACCATCATCCGGCGCCATCCGGTGGTTAAACTGGCAGTGCTCGGAGAAGGCCCTGATGAAGCTGATTTGAGAGAGCAAGCAGTGAGGCTGGGGATTCGTGAGCATGTGGATTTTCTGGGGTTTAAGGACCCTCCATGGCCCTATTTCCGCCATGCCGACCTCTTGGTTATGCCGTCCCGGCATGAAGGAATGCCCAACGCGGTGCTTGAGGCGCTGGCGCTGGGCACGCGAGTTGTTGCAACCGATTGTCCAGGCGGCATACGAGAGATCGCGCAAACAGGCGCGCAGATAATGCTGGTCGCGCCAGAATCTCCTGAAGCGCTTGCTGAAGGCATTCTCGCCGCGTTGCAAAGGGGAAAGGAGCAGGCGCCTGTGGGAATGGCATGGCTGAAGGAGTTTGAAGTCGAGCACATCGCCGCTGAGTATAGCCGCCTTTTCTAGTCTCTCCCTTTGGTTCCAACTGGACGCGCACAGCTATCGTCTATAATCACCGCAATGTCCTCCGGATGTCCTATCCAAATTGATGATTCAGGAGCACACCAGCCGGGTCGCGGCGATTTAGGTTGAAACGGTCTATGTGCGGGATTGCAGGGTTTTGGTCCACAAAAACGTTCGATGTTCATCCGGTAGAAGTCCTCAACCGTATGGGCCAGACCCTTACTCATCGCGGCCCCGATGACTCCGGCGTGTTCTATGAAAACGGCTCTGGCCTGGGATTGTCTTTTCGCAGGCTCTCGATCATCGATCTCTCTGCTGAAGGGCATCAGCCCATGGCTTCAGCGTCGGGCCGCTTCATCATCATCTTCAATGGCGAGGTCTATAACTTCGAGGAGATCCGGGCCGAGTTGGGGACACATGCGTGGCGAGGCCACTCTGATACCGAGGTAATGCTCGCAGCCATTGAGCGCTGGGGTCTCGAAGCGGCGGTCAAACGTTTTGTAGGTATGTTTGCCCTTGCCCTCTGGGACCGCGATGAGCGCCGGCTGCATCTGGTCCGCGACCGCATCGGCATCAAGCCTCTTTATTACGGCCATGTCGACGGCAGCTTCGTCTTTGCCTCGGAACTCAAAGCCATCCGCGCGTTTCCCGGCTTTCAGGGTGCCATTGATCGCGATACGCTGGCTGCTTACATGCGGCTGGGCCACGTTCCAGCACCCTACTCAATCTATGAGGGCATGCATCAGCTCCAGCCCGGGCATATTTTGACCTTGACAGGCGCTGAAGTGTCACCGCAGCTGACTCCATTCTGGTCCGCGGCTGAGGTCGCCAGGAGAGGTGTCCAATCGCGAGGTAAAGGCAGCGATGAAGAGCTGCTCGAGCAGCTTCACCAGAAACTGCTGGAAGCCGTCCGCATGCGCATGATTGCCGACGTTCCGCTCGGCGCTTTTCTTTCCGGGGGAATTGATTCCTCGATCGTCGTCGCTCTCATGCAGGCGCAGAGTGCGCGTCCGGTGAGGACGTTCACCATCGGCTTTCATGAAGGCGTGTATGACGAAGCCATTTACGCGCGCAAGGTGGCCGCGCACCTCGGGACCGATCACACTGAACTATTGGTCACCCCTAAAGATGCGCTGGATGTCGTTCCACTTTTGCCGGCGATGTATGACGAACCGTTTGCCGACTCTTCGCAGATTCCGACGCATCTGGTATCCAAGCTCGCCCGCCGGGATGTAACCGTCGCCCTCTCCGGCGACGGCGGCGATGAGCTGTTTTGCGGGTACAGCCGCTACACGTTTCTCAACTCGCTCTGGAATGGCCTTAAGCGAATCCCTGCACCGGCCGCAAAGGCCACGGCCAGGATGATTCATTCCATACCCCCGTCTGCCTTCGACCGCTCTGCCGGCTGGCTGCCGCTTCCACCTCGATTGCGGAATTCACCTGGCCATAAGATTCATCGTCTGGCTGACCATCTTGTGGCCCGCGATCCGGGTGAGATATGCCTGCGCACCATTTCGTTATGGCCCGATCCCGCCGTTGTTGTGCCGCAGGCCCGCGAGCATGACGTGGTACCGCAGGCCATCGAGAGATTCAAAGCGGTTGCGCCGTCAGCGCCCGAACTCGGGATGCTGACGGACCTCACCCATTATCTGGTTGACGATATTCTGGTAAAAGTCGATCGCGCCAGCATGGCCGTGAGTCTTGAAGCACGGGTTCCTATCCTGGACCACCGCGTCGTTGAGTTTGCCTGGCGCCTGCCGCTCAAATTCAAGCTTCGCCGCGGAACAACAAAATGGGCGTTGCGACAAATTCTTCATCGCTACGTTCCCGCGGAACTGGTCGAGAGGCCGAAGATGGGCTTTGCCATGCCGGTTGACGTATGGCTGCGCGGCCCTTTGCGAGACTGGGCCGAAGATTTGCTCTCGCCGGAAAACCTGGCTCGCCATGGCTTCCTGACGGTAAATCCCATTCGCGAAAAATGGCAGGAACACCTCTCCGGCGCGCGCGATTGGCAGTACTTACTATGGCCGGTACTTATGTTGCAGGCCTGGATCGCCGAAGTGGGAAGGGCCGTCAATCGTCCCGCGCATGACGATGCCATCGTCATCCGCCAGAACGTCACCCCATAACCCGATGAAGATTCTCATGCTCCATAACCGCTATCTGATTCCAGGCGGTGAAGACCAGGCAAGCGCAGCCGAAGTTTCGCTCCTTCGCGGGCACGGCCATGAGGTGGAGCTTCTGGAGGAAGATAATCGCCGCATCGAGCAGTTAGGCAGGGTACACACAGCACTTCGTACGGTATGGTCAGGGGAGTCTTATCGCGTGATCGACCGCAAGCTGCGAGAGGGCGGCTTCGACGTGATGCATGTTCAGAATTTTTTTCCGCTCTGGTCGCCTTCCGTCTATTACGCTGCTGCGCGGAACAAGGTCCCGGCTGTTCAGACGTTGCACAACTATCGCTTGATGTGCGTCAATTCTCTGTTTTTTCGTGATCAGCACGTCTGCGACGAATGTCTTGGATCCTGGTTGCCCTGGCACGGCGTGCTCCATGGCTGCTACCGCGAGAGCAAAGCGGCAAGCGCCGTGGTTGCGGGAATGATCGGCGCACACAAGCTGTCAGGCACCTGGCGAAAGCGGATTGCGACCTATATTGCTGTCTCTGAATTTACACGGCAGAAATACATTGCCGGCGGTTTTCCAGCAGAGCAGATCGCGGTCAAACCGAACTTCATCCATCCCAGCCCCAAGCCTGGCGCTGGAGGCGGCGGCTACGCGCTCTTTGTCGGCCGTCTTGCCCCGGAGAAGGGGATCGCCGCCCTGCTCGAGGCATGGAAGAGCGCGCACAATCCTTTGCCTTTGAAA
>DASTJB010000041.1:0-9872 GCA_035717005.1 Candidatus Angelobacter sp. | reverse complement strand
CGTTGTTTCCCGGCTTCCACACCTGGTCGACCACGGGAACCTGCGGCAGCGTGGATTTTGCCGCCGACCTGTACGTGGAATCCACCGGCAATTTCCGTTTCGGCGCCTCCGGCTACAACAATAATCTCGTCGTGGGCTGGGACATTTTGTTCGACGGGCGCTTCGACGGCGTGCAGTACGTCAATGTTGGCACGGTTGTGGACCGCGACAGCAGCTTTGGCACTTCATACGGATTCTACCGGCCCGAGTACAAGAGTAATTACCTTGAGTTCCTGAAGAAGACGCTCCATATGCATGTTGAGACCAGGTAGTGGGGGGCACCGATCCCAGCAGTGATGGCGGTTCGCCCTCGGAATGGCGGAGGTTAGGGTATGGGCTGAAGATGTGCTGCGTTTTTCGAGGAACCATGGGCCGTTATCCTGCCAGGAACGCCTTCGTCTCCTTCAGGAACAGCTCCAGTTGATCATGGTGCACCCAGTGGCCGGCCTTGGCGACCTTGATCAGCCGGCAGTTGCGGATGGCCTGGACGCGGGGATCGCCGTCGGGGACGGGAGCAAAGCTTTCCAGTCCCCAGAAGAGCAGCGTGGGGGCGGTGATCTGGCCGTAGACCTCGGCGCTCTCCTGGACGTTGAAGATCAGCGGCGGCAGAGCGCGCACGAAGTTGTCGAACTTCCACACCAGCGAGCCCTCGGGGTCCCAGTTGGTGCCGTGCAGCGTCAGGTGGCGCGCGACCTCGTCAGAGAGGCGCGAGTTGGCCTCTTTCATGCGCGCGACGGCGGCGTCCAGGCTGGGATAGAGCTTGGGCTTACGCTTCTCGATGCCGCGTACGGCTTCAATCCAGTAGCGCAGCCGCTGCGATGCCGGCCCGTAGATGCGGTGCGAGGGCGGAAAGCCGATGCCCTCGATCGAAACGGCCCTGGCCACGCGCTCCGGGTAGGTGCCGGCGTAGTGCAGCACGATCAGCCCGCCGAGCGAGTGCCCGACCAGGCGGATGGGAAATTCGCCGATGATATCGAGCAGCGCGGAGAGGTCGAGCACGTGCTCGGCGATGGAGTACATGGCGCCGGGCGCCCAGGCGCTGTTGCCGTGGCCGCGCAGATCGAGCGCGTAAACGTGATAGTCATGGCAGAGCGACTGCGCTACCCAGTCCCAGTTGCGCGCGTGGTCGAGGCCGCCGTGGACGAGAACGAGCGCGGGCTTGCCATCCTGGCCGTAATCCCAGAACTGGAGCTTGAGCCGGTCAGAATAAAAGAAGTGCGAAATGGGTTCCATTTTGTCTGTCAGGGAGGCGACTTAGCATTTTATCGTGCGCGGCGATGGAAAGGTCAAAACCTTACTGCTGATGAACACAGATGACGCTGATAGGAATAGATCTGAAAATCGCCTTATCAGTGTCATCAGTGTGGATTCAGTGGTGGGACTCAGGTTTTGTTAATCGCGAAGATGAGGCGGGTTCGTGCGAGTAGCGGCAGCGGCAGAAAGTTGACAGTCGTCGTGCGCGGCCTTAGACTCCGAAACTCAACTCATCCGCGGGAGCATTCATCATGACAAACAAAAATGGAGCCACAGATGCTGCCTAACCCCTACGGTCCGCCGATCAGCAACGCCGACGCGAAGAAAGCCGCAGCCGCCGCGCTGGCCGAGGCCGCCAAAAATCGCTGGAACATGGCTGTGGCCGTAGTCGACCCGAACGGCACGCTGGTTTATTACGAGAAGATGGACAACACACAGCTCGGTAGCGCGGACGTGGCGCTCGACAAGGCACGCTCGGCAGCGCTCTACAAACGTCAGACCAAGGCCTTCCAGGACGCGCTGGCCTCGGGCGGCGCGGGCATGCGGGTGCTGGGACTACGCGGTGCCGTGCCTGTCGAAGGCGGCGTGCCGATCATCGCCGACGGCAGGATCATCGGCGCCATTGGCCTCTCCGGCGCCAACAGTGACCAGGACGGCCAGTGCGCGAACGCCGGCGCGGCCGCGATTTCATAGCCCTCAGCGCTCAGCGATCAGCGCTCGGCAAACCCACTGTTCTTGCCGACGGGAGACAACTTCGCCGACCCGCCCCTTCCTGGTCAACGGCACCGGGCCGTGCTCCGGCGGCCTGCATGATGGAAGCCAGCGGAAATCTGGCGCAGCGCTCCGCGGGCGCGCCTTCGTCTTCGATGTGAGTGTGACTACAAGAGATTAATTTCTCAGGGTAGGACCCTGGCGTGCTCGTCAGGAGCAACTCCGGCCTGCAGCTCAGAATCTCAAAACGGTAGAAGTAGTTTGGCCGGGGCCCTATCCATATGAAATCGTCCGTCATTCGTCTTTGCAGCTTTGCTATTGCTGCAGTTATCCTTCCAGTAACATTAACCGGCTGCGGGTCACAGGCAATTGGAAAACCCGGGACTGGTTCGCCGACCCTGACATTCTCCGCAAGCAGCACCTCGATCGCCAGCGGGCAAAGTGTCACGCTGGCGTGGCAGACCACGAACGCCTCGTCCGTCACAATTACCGCGGCGGCCGGCGGCGCATCGCGCACGGTGACTAGCAGCTCGCAGGCGTCGGGCAGCATCTCGGATTCGCCTACACAAACGACGGTCTACAGCGCGGTGGCGAATGGAGCCTCGGGATCGAGTACTCCGCCGCAGGCGATTACCGTCAGCGTCGCGCAGCCGGTCCCGCCGCAGGTCACGTCCTTTACCGCCACGCCGACCTCCGTGAATGCGGGTCAAACCACAACCATTACGTGGGCTACGACGAACGCCACTTCCGTCACCATAAATCCGCCGGTCGTCCCGCCTGAGGACGGCATCACGCTCCCAACCTCGGGCTCAGCAAATCCCCCGGTGACCACCACCACGACATTCACTATTATTGCGACCGGACCAGGAGGCTCTTCGGCGCCGCAAACGCTCACCGTGAGTGTTCCGTTCAACTTGAGCCTGAGTGTGACGCCGGCGACGATCACTGCCGGACAGACGGCTACCGTGAGTTGGCAGGTAAGCGGTGGAACAACCTCTTCACTCTCGATCGATAACGGCGTTTGCTCCGCGTGCGCGCTGCCTCAAGGCACAGCGACTGTCACTCCGACCGCAACCACGACTTACACGGCAACCGCGGTTGCGCCCGATGGCACGCCCATCAAGCAGAGCGCGACACTCACCGTTGCAACGCCCGCAGCGGGCGCCATCAAGCACATTTTCTTCATGCTGCAGGAGAATCGCTCGTTTGATATGTACCTTGGACAGCTCGGGCCCTACCGCAGCGCCCGGCTGGCTCAAGTCGGCATCACGGACACGCAAACCGTCGACGGGTTCGATCCCAACGTTACGCTCCGCAACATCCATACCGGAACTCAGACCAAGCCGTTCCACGAATCGACCGTCTGCACGGAGAACCTGACCCCGGCGTGGGATGAAAGCCATCACGATGTCGCATTGACCGGCGGCGATGGCGCGTGGAATACCACCACGACTTTCACCAATTCATCTTTCGCGATGAACAATTTTCTCGACACCACCGGCTCCGTGACGCAGAACTTTGATCCCAACGGCACCCGCGCCCTGGGCTTCTACAATCAGAATGACTTGCCTTATTACTACGATCTGGCGACGTTCTTTGCCACCAGCGACAGCTGGCACTCGCCCATCCTCGCCAACACATATCCGAACCGATTCTACTTAATGGCCGGTACATCTTTTGGGCACGAATATCCGGACGGCGACGCCAATCATCCGAAATACGCGGCCAAGACCATTTTCCGCGCGATGAATGCCGCCAATGTGAGCTGGACCTATTACTACAAAGACGGAATCTTCCTGGCCAACTTCCAGGACTTCTTCGATCCCACAATCCAACCCAAAACAGTCCCGGTCAGCGATTTATTGAGTCGGCTGGGCGGCGTGTGCAGCGGCAATCCATGCGATCCGGATAAGGCCCTGCCGCAGGTAATCTTTATTGATAGTCCGTCCGGTGGCAGCGGGCTGGATGAGCATCCGGAGAACAACGCCCAAAAGGGCGCTGCATTCGTGCAATCGATCATTGCAGCCCTCATGAACAGCGATGCGTGGAACGATTCGGTGTTTATCCTTAGTTATGACGAAGGCGGCGGGCTCTACGATCATGTGCCCCCCGCCAGTGTGCCGTTGCCGGACGGCTTCGCGCCCGGGACCTGTCCCGATCCCAATAACGGATCCTTCGGCTACTGCCGAGTGGGCAAACTGGGAGGAACTTTCGACCTTACCGGTTTCCGTGTTCCCGTGATTGTGATCTCGCCGTTCGCCAAGCCGCACTTTGTCTCGCACACACCGCGCGACTATACGGCAATTCTGGCGTTTATTGAGAAGACATTCAACATTCCTGCCCTGAGCGCGCGTGACACTTTCTGGCAGGACCCGTCGCGCGACATGAGCGAATTCTTTGACTTCAGCGCGCCCAACCTGCTGACCGCGCCTGGCGGAGTTCCGTGGACCCAGTTCCTTCCAGCACAGCCCACAACCGCTGTCTGCGATCCAACCAAGGAGGCCGGTCCGACATTCTAAGCCAGTCCCCCGACGCGCGCTGCTTTTGCGCGCGGTGGGATGCGACAGACTACATCGAGCATGAAACAAAAGGCCGCGACTAACAGAAGCCGCGGCCTTTTTTTCAGATCCGGCGGCGAAGCCGGCTGGCGTGCTGAGCCGCCTGCTCCGGGAGCAAAAACTCAGGCCGAAGATCGACACGCGCAAGCGGTTTGGACCGGAGCGACAGAGAGCAAAGTCGTACTTTGTCGTGCTCTGGCCCCGTGCCCAACGCGTCTAAAATAAATACTAGACCGTGCTCGCGCTCTCCATCATCGCCGCCATCCTGCTGCTGCAAATCGCCGCGCAGCTTTTCTGCCTCTGGCATGACGGCCGCATGTATCGCGCACCGGGCACTCTGGTCCAATTGCAGAATCGGACCGTGCATGTCCATCAGCTCGGCGCCGGCACGCCGCCGGTTATTCTCGAAGCCGGTATCGCCGCTTCATCGCTCAGCTGGAGCGTGCTGCAACCACAGCTCGCAAAAATCACTTCGACCTACAGCTATGATCGCGCCGGGCTCGGCTGGAGCACCTCAAGCGGCAGCCAGTGCAACCTCTCGCAGATGGCCGGCGAGCTGCACCAATGGCTTGATGCCCTTAATGTTCCTCGCCCTTACATTCTCGCCGGACACTCCTACGCCGCCTTCATCCTGCGCATCTTTGCCCGCCGCTTCCCTGACGACATTGCCGGTATCGTCCTGGTCGATCCGCTCACGCCTGAAGAATGGATCCGCCCAACCCGCTTCCAGCGCTGGCAGATTGGCCGCGCCGTCTTCCTTTGCCGCGCGGGCGCCGTGGTGAGTTCGCTGGGTGTTTTGCGTTTCTGTCTTTGGCTGCTCCAGCGCGGCAACAACGCTGCCCCTCGCGGCGTGCTCAGCTCCTTCGGCTCGGCTGCCAGTGATACAGTAAAGCGAATTCTCGGCGAGCTGGCCAAACTTCCGCCGCAAACCGTCCGTCTGATTCGCGAGCGCTGGGGCCATCCCAGATTTTTCCTAGTCATGGCCCGTTACATCCGCAGTCTGCCGGCCTGCGCCGTGGAAGCGGCCGCGTGCGACATTCCCTCTCACATCCCGGTCACCGTAATTTCCGGCGCGCACCAGCCGCCCATTCGTATGGCCGAGCACCAGGCAATCGCCGCGCATTCTGCGCACGGCCGTCACTTTATCGCTGACCGCAGCGCGCACTGGGTACATCTCGATCAGCCCGAACTGATCGTCGACGCTGCGCGCGAAATGCTGGCGCAGATGAGGTCGGAGAGTGTGCCTGCTTCACAATAAGTCACTCCTCAAATTAAAATTCAATCGGGACATTCATGAAAAAAGTCGTCGAGCGGGAAAGAAACAAAAACTACTATCGCGTTCTCCACGTTCCCATCTGGATCTGGGCTTTCTGGGTCCTTCCCGGCCATCTCACCGCTTCGCTCTATGCGCACGGCCCTGACCGTCGCCACTGGATCTGGCTGGCCATCGTGACCGCCGTCTGCGCCTGGCGCGGCTTCGCCGGTCGCCTACCCGGCTCCGAGCCGCGGCCCTACATCACCCATTACGGTGAGCCCAAGCCCAACCTCTGGTATCGCGTGGTCTGCTACACCACCGCGTGGATCGCCCTGCTGGTTCCCTTCACCATAAACCTGCTCGGGCTGCTCATCAATTTCTTTACCGGCCGCTGGATGATCAACGAACTCTATACCCGCCTTTACTACGTTCTGGCTGCGGCCGTCGTCATCGCCACCCTGCTCGACTTCACTCCGCGCGCCCGCCGCTCAACGCGCAATGAAGGCGAGGAAAAAGGCTGGTTTTACGTGGCCGTGTGGACCGTTGTCCCCACGCAGCTTGCCAGCTGGGCCATGTGGCGGATGGGAAAATTCTTCAGCCTCTCACCGGACCGCCTGGGCCATCTCCGCCTTGCGACGTTCCTCATCGTCGCCGGCGCCTTCCTTGCTTTCGGACTGCTGGGCCGCCTTCCCCGCACTGCGCGCTACCGCGTCCCCGAAGGCGTCATTTCAGATATGCCGGTTTCCGCCGGCATCTGATCCTCGAGCAAATAGGAGCAGCTAGCAACCAGCAGCTAGCAATTAGCCGAACGGTGTGCGCGTAAAGCATACGAAAGGACGCAAAGAAGTAAGGAAATTGCATTGATTTCCTTCCCAACCTTTGCGTCCTCTTTCCCAATACTCTGGCTAATTGCTAGTTGCTGGCTGCTGGTTGCTCCTGGTGATGCCCCTTCACATCCGACCCAAAGAACAGAAAGAAGTTCGTCGGCACGTCGGCGCTCGCCTTGCCCAGCGCCTGCGCCCGGCGCAGCTTGTCCAGTGAAGTGATCCCATGCCGCCCGTCGGCCGTCGGCCACTCGTTCGGATCGGTCACCAGCACCGAAATCACCTGCCACCAGATAGCATCCGTGTGCAGCTCCTGGTCGATGATGTGGCTGTGGTTGATCGTGGGCGTTACCACCGCCGTGCCCTTCGGCACCAGGCCAAGCTGGCTCAACACTGGGCCAAGGTCGATCAGAGACGTGTGCATCGTGCACGTTCCCGGGGCGCCCTTCTGCTGCGAGAGCGGAAGGCCCGGCTCCGGGCACTGCACGTCCACACCGGGATGGTTCTTGAACGCATCCGGCACGAATCCGAACAGCGACTTCAACGCCGCGCCCAGCTCGGGTGTAAACGCCGGCTCGCGCACGTCAGTCTCAAAGAATGGAGCGATCACATACAGCTTGACGACCTCCTGCACCGGTTCGCCCGTGGGCCCAATCGCCGACTGGCGCCCCACCACGCAGCGCGGCCGCTGAAATTCCGCCGGATCCACCGCCGCGACTTTGCCGTTGTTGTCCAGGTCGTCAAACGGCTGGTGAATGCAGGAAAAATTTTGCCCGTAGGTAAACGTCAGCAGCTGGTCTTTGCCGAACCCGTCGGTCTGGTTGACCGCGATCTGCGCCGAAGCCCCGGCGCCTAAAAGCAGGGTGAGAAATGCCATTGTCATCCAATGGCGTACTTTGGAAACCATCAGTGTTACCTCCTCGCGTGTATTACGGTTTCCAAAGGAATTCGGATGTTCTTTGATCAACGTGGACCGCAGGCGCCCTCGCCTGCGACGCTAAAATTCTGTGGCGCAGGCACTCTTGTCTTTGCCTGGTCGCAGGCAAAAACCAACGTGGGTCCCCGGCAGGGCGGTTTGCTGATCGTCAACCAATTGCTAATTGCTATTTGCTCCCCGCCAGCACCCACGCCACAATCGTGCTCCCGCTCTTTCCCGTCTTGTGCTCGACTTCGCGCAACAACTTTTCTTCCAGATTCTCAGGATCGGGAACCATCTCGCATGCCGCGATCTGCTCGTCGCTGGCGCCGTGATAACAGAGCTCGCACACGCCCAGCGCGCCTTCGGTTCCCGAGCGCACCGGCGGGCCGAAAGTGCGGCAGGTCATCGGCCGCGCTGCATAGAGATCGCACGCACCCGTCACAGGATCGAGCGCCGGACACGCTTCATCATCGGCAAATTCGGCAAACCGCGCCTCGGCATCTTCGCCCTCGTCAAGCATTCCCGTCTTCGCATCGCCCGGGAAATTTGGCTTAAGCCGCGCAACCGCAGCGCGGGCGCGCTCGCGGACGTTCTGCGCCCGCCGCGGGTCGCTTCTGTCCAACTCACTCAGCCCCTGGCTCAGGCGCGCCGCATCAAGATGGCTGATCGGAAACGGCCCATAACAGCATTGCGTGCAGCCTTTGCGGCACGCCAGCCACTCGCCGCTCTTCCGCGCAGCTTCGGCCAGCGCGGCATCTACAATCTGAATCAGCTGCTGGTCGTCTTTAGGTGGCCGCGCGCGCATCTCCTAAGCATATCGCACAAAAAAAGCGGAGCCTCGTGGCTCCGCCTCTGTTTAGTTGTCTCTCACTTAGTATTTCTTCGGTTCCTCGCCTTTCTTCTCCTCGCCGGACTGCTTGCTCTTGCGCATCATCCTCAGCTTGTCGACCGTGAGCGAGTGGTTGGCTTCATCCAGCTTGGCCTTGACCTTCACGTGATGGCCCTCATGGCCCTTCACCGCGTCCGGATTTGAGATGTCCCAGGACTGTTTGTCTTTGTCGTTCTCGAAGACGGTTTTTCCGCCCTGGTCGCGGACCCAGCCGGTGAGGCTCATTTCCTTGCCCTTCTGGGCGGCCTTGGCTTCTTTCTTCTCCGCCTTCTGGACTTTCTTATCCGTGCTTGACTGGTCCTTGCCCGCCGGTTCCTGTGCCGCCAGCGACAATGACGCTGAGATCAGGAATGCAAACAGCAGGGTTAGTAAGCGTTTCATAGCAAGTGTCTCCTTCCGTCGGGGCAATACCCCCAATTACTCCCTTGAGATGCCTGCACTGCACGAAAGGAGGGCTGCCAAAGCCCTATAAACAAACGACTTATCGCCAACACGTGAGCTCCCGGAAAGTTGCGGTCAGGATTTCAATTTTTCCGCGAATAGCGGGTGAGCCAATGCGAGCGCCGGATCGCGCGAGCAATTGGCGAGAGCGGAGCGGTTTACCGCGAAGCCCTAGAATAAAAGTTGCGCTCAGGCTTTCAATTTTTCTGCGAATTTCTGCTGGAATTTCTTCACCTTCGGCGCCACTACCAACTGGCAATAAGGCTGGCTGCCGTTGTTGGCGAAATACTCCTGGTGGTAGTCTTCGGCAACGTAGAACTTCCCTGCCGGCTCTACTGACGTAACCATCGGATCCGGCCAAGCGTGCGCCGCGTTCAACTCTTCAATCTTCTTCTTGGCCTCACGATACTGCTCTTCCGACGTATAGAAAATTACCGACCGGTACTGCGTGCCCACGTCGTTGCCCTGCCGGTTGAGCGTCGTCGGATCATGCACACTGAAAAAGACATCCAGCAGCTCGCCGTAGCTCACTTTCGCAGGATCGAAGGTCACGCGTACCACCTCCGCGTGCCCGGTGTTCCCGTTGCACACCTGCTTATACGTCGGGTTCTCCATGTGCCCGCCGGCGTATCCAGATTCGACGGCGGTCACGCCCTCCAGACGGTCAAACACCGCTTCCACGCACCAGAAGCAGCCGCCGCCAAAAATCGCTGTTTGTAAATTATTCATAACCATTAGATCGTTTTACCTTGAAAAAGTTCCACTTGCCCACATGCCAGCTTACCCCAGTTTAACGATCACAAAAAGTCGCCGCGAGCCCCGTGTGGCGGCGAGCGGCGTGTGTCAGGAGCATAGAAACGTTTCCAAAGGGGAAAGCTCTCTAGCGGTTTGGAGCGAAGCGACAGAAATGAACGATCACAAAAAGTCGCCGCGAGCCCCGTGTGGCGGCGAGCGGCGTGTGTCAGGAGCATAGAAACGTTTC
>DASTJB010000040.1:0-13962 GCA_035717005.1 Candidatus Angelobacter sp. | reverse complement strand
ATCTGTGGATGATATCCTCACTCTTATGCCGTCCTCAGCCCGCTATTCCGCTACCCAACTCACACAGCTTGAACTCGCTGAAGCCAGCCAGGCGGTGCAAAAGAAGGAAGTTTCACCGCTTGAACTCACGCGCGCCTGCCTGGAGCGGATTGAGCGGCTGAATCCCGAACTCAACGCTTTTATCACAGTAACTGCGGAATCGGCCCTGAATGCGGCGCGAAGAGCGGAAGCAGAGATCGCGCGCGGAGAATGGAAAGGCCCGCTGCACGGTATTCCGCTCGCCGTTAAAGATCTGGCGGAAACCGCGGGCGTGCGCACCACTGCGGCCAGCGCTGTGCTGAAAGACTATGTCCCCGATGCCGATGCTGAGGTCGTACGAAGATTGCGAGCCGCAGGCGCTGTGCTGCTGGGCAAACTCAATCTGCATGAATTTGCCTACGGCGGAAGCGGGATCATTGGCCACTTTGGCCCGGCGCGCAATCCCTGGAACACCGAGCACATCACCGGCGGCTCATCTTCGGGTTCGGCGACGGCGGTTGCCGCAGGCCTGTGCGGCGGCGCAATCGGCACGGACACGGCAGGCTCGATTCGCCTGCCCTCCGCATTCTGCGGACTCACCGGCCACAAGCCGTCTTACGGGCTGGTGAGCACGCGCGGCATCATCCCGCTCTCGTGGTCGCTCGATCACGTTGGCCCCATGGCGCGGACCGCAGCCGATGCGGCGCTGTTGCTGCAAGCCATCGCCCATTACGATCCTCAGGACATCTATTGCCAGCGCTTCCCTGCCGTGTTTTATCCTTCCGCGATTGAAGAGAGCACCTCGACTCTGCGCCTGGGGCTGGCGAGAGAGTTCTGGAGTGAGGTGGACGAGGAGGTCCGGCGCGCGATGGACGATGCTGTTTCTGTGCTCAAGCAGCTCACCGCCCGCACGCAGGAGATAAGCCTTTCGATCGAGGCGGATCGCACCGTGGTCCGCTGCGAGCCTTATGTTTACCATCAGCAGCACCTCACGGCGCATGAGTCTGATTACAATCCTGACACTCTCAAGCGGATTCGCAGCGGCGCTGATGTGACTGCGCCGCAGTACGTTGAGGCGTATCGCGACCTGCTGCGCCAGCGCCGGGAAATTCTGCAACTATTCGAGCAGATCGACCTGATCATCACGCCATCCACGCCAGCTCTGCCGCCCTCATTCGCTGAGCTTGAGGCGGCGCCCGAGCAGCTTCGCAGCCGTGAGCTGGTCATGCTGCGCAACACCAGGCCATTTAACATGTTCGGATTGCCAGCGGTATCGCTCTGCTGCGGCTTCTCGCGATCAGGACTGCCGATGGGGTTGCAGATCGCAGGTGCTCCTGGCGCCGACGGCGTCGTCCTGGCGCTGGCCCACGCCTATCAGAAGCAAACGGATTGGCACAAAAAGCGCCCGCCCCTCAAGAACTAAGTTTGGCCGCGAGCCTGGACGCGCAAATGCTTTATCTGGACTCGCAGCTGTGCGCCGGATGGAAGAGCTCGCCGTTGCGAGCCGCTGACCATTGTTCGAGAGAATTCCAAAGCAGACCTTTTCGCGCCGCCACTCAGGCCGCAGGGATAGCAGCCTGAGTGGCACGGAATCGGGCTATTGCAAGGTCAAAGTGCCGTTGATCAGTGTGATGGAGTAGTTGCTGAGCAACGGGTTGGGGTCCGCGCTGGGAATAATCGGATACGTTCCCGCCGGACTGGTTTGAGTTGCCGTGGTGCTATAGCTGGCCGTGATGTTGTCGGCGTTCTTGATGCCGGTAATGACTCCGCTGAAAGCCGGCAACGGCTGGCCCGCGGTGCCGGTGGCATTGTTGGCCTGGATGGTCAACGGCGCCGGGGTAATGGTCAATGTTCCATTGTTGCTGGTGACCGCATAGTTCGCCAGCTTGCCCGTTCCGCCGTCAGACAACGCGGGCACGATGGCATAATTGCCTACCGCGCTGGCCGACGTCGCCGCTGTGGAATAGGTCGCCGTGATGGTGTCACCGTTCTTGATTCCGGTGATGGTGCCGCTGAGAGCGGGGACCGGATCACCGTAAACCATGCTTGCGTTGGCGGCCGTCACGCTCAGAGGCGCCGGGCTCACAGTGAGCACTCCATTGTTGATGGTCACCGCATAGTTTCCAAGCTTGTTATTGGGGTCGCTCAGCGTGGGAATAATCGCATAATTCCCTACCGGGCTGGTGGGATCGGCGGCAGCCGAGAAGATCGCGCCGATCTGATCGCCGTTCTTTAACCCGGTGATGGTGCCGGTGAAGCCTGGGTTGGGATCACCGTACAACCGGCTCGTGCTTGCCGCGCTCACAACCAATGGCGCCGGGCTGATAGTCAAAGTTCCGTTGTTGAGGACCACCGTGTAGTTCGCAAGGGCGCCGGTTCCGTTATCGGAAACGGTCGGTACGATCGCATATGTTCCCGGTGTGCTGGTTGAAGTGGCCGTGGTGCCATAACTTGCGGTGATGTTATCGCCGTTCTTGATTCCGGTGATGGTTCCGCTGAGCACGGGAACTGGATCCCCGTAGAACATGCTGGCGTTGGCCGGAGTAACCGTCAGCACAGCAGGCGTGACGGTCAGAGTGCCGTTGGTTGAAGTCACCGTGTAGTTGCTCAGCTTGTTGGTGGGGTCAACCAGAGCGGGAACGATTGGATACGTTCCAGGCGCGCTGGTCGCCGTGGCCGTGGTGCTGTAGGTGGCGGTGATGTTGTCGCCGTTCTTGATACCCGTGATTGTGCCGGTGAGGACGTTCGGGTCTCCGTACTGGCGAGTCGCGTTGGCAGCGGTCACCGACAACGGCGCCGGAGTTACCGTCAACGTTCCGTTGTTGGAAGTCACGGTGTAGTTCACCAGCTTGCTGTTCGGATCGACCAGCGCGGGTACGATCGGATAAGTGCCGACCGCGGCCGTTGGAGCAGCGCTGGTGGCGCCGAAGGTGATGTTGTCACCGTTCAGCAGACCGGTAATCGTGCCGGTGAAGGCCGGGTTCGGATCGCCGTACACGCGGCTGGCGTTGTTGGCAGTCACCGTCAGCGGGACTGGAGTGATGGTGAGAGTGCCGTTAGTGCTGGTTACCGTGTAGTTGCCAAGCTTCGCCGTCGGGTCCACCAGAGTCGGAACGATCGGATAATTTCCGACATTGGTGGTTGCATCCGTGGCGCTGGCATAGGTCGCGGTGATGTTGTCACCGTTCTTGAGGCCGGTTATGGTCCCGGTAAACGCCGGGTTCGGACTGCCGTAAGCGCGGCTGGCATTGGCTGCGGTGACCGTCAGCGGAGCAGGACTAATGGTCAGCACGCCGTTATTGCTGGTTACTGTGTAGTTGGGCAGCTTGCCGGTCGGATCAGACAGCGCCGGAGTGATGGGATAAGTTCCCACCGCGCTCGCCGAAGTCGCAGTGGTGCTGTAGGTGGCGGTAATTGCGTCGCCATTCTTCAGGCCGGTGATGGTACCGCTAAAAGCCGATAGTGGATCACCGTAAACCATGCTGGCATTGGCCGCAGTGGCAGTCAGCGGAGCCGGAGTGACGGTCAACGTGCCGTTGGTTGAAGTTACCGTGTAATTGCTCAGCTTGCTGGTCGGGTCAACCAGAGCCGGAACGATCGAATACGAGCCTACGGGACTGGCTGGCGTTGCGGTCGTGCTGTAGGTCGCCGTGATGTTGTCGCCGTTCTTGATTCCATTGATGGTGCCCGTAAACGCCGGGTTCGGATCACCGTAGAGGCGGGTGGCATTGGCTGCAACCACGCTCAATGGCGCCGGTGTGATGGTCAGCGTCCCGTTGTTCGAAGTCACCGTGTAGTTACCCAGCTTATTGGCCGGGTCAACCAGCGTCGGCGCTATCGGATAAGTCCCCACCGGGCTGGCCGAAGTTGCCGTAGTGCTGTAAGTGGCCGTGATGTTGTCAGCATTCTTGATTCCGGTGATCGTTCCGCTCAAAGCCGGAAGTGGATCGCCGTAAACCATGCTGGCGTTCGCCGCGGTGACGGTCAGCGGGGCTGGGTTGATGGTGAGCGTTCCGTCGGTAAGCGTGACGGTGTAGTTCGCCAACACGCCGGTGCCGTTGTCCGTCACTGACGGAACGATGGGATACGCGCCGACGTTGCTGGCGGAGGTCGCAGTGGTGCCGTAGCTGGCCGTGATGTTGTCAGCGTTCTTGATGCCGGTGATCGTTCCCGAGAGCGCAGGAAGCGGGTCGCCGTACACCATGCTTGCATTGGCAGCGACCACGGTGAGAGGCGCCTGGGTGATCGTCAGCGTACCGTTGCTAATCGTAACCGTGTAGTTACCCAGTTTGCCGGCAGGATCAACCAGCGTGGGCACGATCGCAAACGTTCCCACCGCGCTGGCCTGCGTAGCAGTTGTGCTGTAAGTCGCCGTGATGTTGTCACCGTTCTGGATTCCGGTGATCGTTCCGGTAAAGGCCGGGTTGGGATTGCCGTAAACGCGAGTCGCATTGGCGGCGGTCACGGTCAACGGCGCCGGATTGATGGTGAGAGTTGAGCTGCCTGAGGCCGGCGCGTTGTTCACGTCGCCCGCGAAGCTGGCCGTCACAGGGTACGACCCAGCATTCAGCCCAGCCAGGCTGGCCGAAACCGAAGCCAGACCAGTTGCGTCAGTCACGGCGCTGCCCGCAGGCGAACCGTTCAGTGTGAAGCTGACCGTCTTACCGGAGAGCGGACCGCCAGGTGTGCTGAGCGTTGCGGAGAGCACCACGCTCGTCGCGCCGTAGGTCGCGCTGGCTGGGGCCGCAGCCAGAGTTGTGGCCGCCGGCTGAGCGACAGTCACATTCACGCTGGCCGAGTTGTTAGCAGCGTTGGCATCGACCGCCGAGCTGTTGCTGATGCTCACGCCGTTGGTGGCCACCGTTCCATCCGGGATCGAAGTGCTGGTTGAGGCGACGAGCGTTACAGTCTGCGATTCGCCGCTCTGCAACAGGTAGAAGCTTGCGGAAGCGGAGCCGCCGATGCAGGCGCCGTTGCCGGTTGCGGTGCAGGAGACGACCGAGAAGCCGGAAGGCAGAGCGTCGCTCACAGTCGCGGCCGCCGGATCAGCTCCGTTGTTCGTTACGGTGATGGTGTAGGTCACGTTCTGGCCGGCGATCACCTTGGGTGATCCAGCCGAGACGCTGACGCTCAGGTCTGCGCTGCTGGCCATGCGCGGGGGATAAGCTGCCAGATCCTGCACCTGCCCTGCGCCGGCGATAGCAAGATCGCCAAGCTGCGCCAGCGAGCCAGCGCCGCCAATTCTGAATACGGCGACGCCGAAGGTATCGTCAGCCACGTATAGCAGACTGCCGGAACGATCGGTGGCCATGCCCACAGGAGCATGGAGTGAAGCCGAGCTGCCAAAGCTGCCGAGGCTGGTCAATCCGCCGCCCGCAGCCACGCTGAACGAGCTCACGCTCGAGCTGCCGCTGTTGCTGGCGAACAGGAACGCGTCATTCGGGCTCACCAGGACAACGTTTGAATTGATGGCGCCGATGCTGAACGGGCTGCCGGTGACAGCGGAGAGCGCGCCGTTCGCGCCCACCGTGAACGCATCCGCCAGTGAGGAGGTCGCGCTGGCTTCGGCTCCGAACAGCAGGCCGCTCGTCGAACTGAAGTCAAGACCAGCCAGGGTTGCCGTACCCGTCTTGGCAAACGGCGATCCGGCGACTGCGGTCAAAGAGCCATCAGCATTGATGCCGAAGACCGAGACGCTCGTACCGTTTGAAACCGCCAGGAACTGGCCGTTGGCCGAGATCTTCATGCCGGCGTTCGGCACAACCGTGTTGGCAGCGGTAGAGAGCGAACTCAAGACGCCGCCCGCTCCGATGCCGAAGGTCTTGACCTGGCCGTTGCTGGAGGCCATCAGGAAGCGCCCGTCCGGCGTCGCGTTCAGAGAAATTCCGGAACACGCGTCGAGCGTGAGCCCGGAAGCAAAGGGTGAGCCCGCCACCGCAGTCAACGCGCCGCTTGCGGGATCGATCAGGAAGGCGCTGATGGTCAGGTCGCCGCCGTTGGAAACAAACAGCAGGTTATTGCCGGCGCTCAGGGCCATGCGATTGACCGAAGAGCAGGCTGCGTTCGCGCCCAGCCCGCCGGTAAGTGTCGGCGAGCTTGCCAGCGCAGTCAGCGTGCCATCCACAGCCACGGAGTAGCCCGCGATGCTGTTGCCGGCCGCCGCCTGGTTGTTTACGAAGAGGAAGTTCGACGTTGGCGCCGCATTCACAGTCAGCGTGCCGCCGGTCGAGGTAACGGTGTAATTCCCCAGCTTGCCCGCCGGATCAACCAGCGTTGCCGCGATCGGATAACTTCCCACCGGACTCGTAGCGATGGCCGTCGTCGAATAGGTCGCCGTGATCGGATCCGCGTTCTTGATGCCCGTGATGATTCCGGTCAGCGGCGGGTTCGGCGTGCCGAACAGGCGGCTCGCGTTGTTCGCGATCACGCTGAGCGGCGCGGGAGTGATCGTCAAAGTGCCGTTGTTGATGGTGACTGCGTAGTTGCTGAGCTTCGACGCAGGATCGAGCAGAGTCGCCACGATGGGATAGGTTCCCACTGCGCTGGTCGGATCGGCCGTGGTGCTCACCGCTGCCGTAATCGGATCGCCGTTCTTGATGCCGGCGATCGTAACGCTGAATGCCGGGTTGGGATCGCCATAGAGCCGTGTGACGCTGGCGACAGTTACCGTGAGCGGCGCCGGGTTCACGGTGAGCACGCCGTTGTTGATCACAACGACGTAATTTGCCAGCGCGCCGGTCCCATTGTCAGACACTGTGGGTACGATCGCGTAAGTTCCCACCGGGCTGGTCGGGTTGGCAACACTCGAGTAAGTTGCCGTTATGTTGTCACCGTTGTTGATTCCGGCGATGGTACCGGTAAAGACCGGGTTGGGATCGCCATAGAAGCGGCTGGCATTGTTTGCCGTTACCGTGAGGACCGCCGAAGTTACCGTCAGCGTTCCGTTATTGATGGTCACGGAGTAATTGCCCAGTTTGTTGGTCGGATCTACGAGCGTGGGCGTGATCGGGTAGGTTCCCACAGGGCTTGTCGCGGTCGCCGTGGTGCTGTAAGTCGCCGTAATGTTATCGGCGTTCTTGATCCCGGTGATGGTGCCGGTCAGCGCGGGTACGGGCCCGCCGTAAGGCATAGTGGCATTGGCGGCGGTCACGGTCAGCGGAGACGGACTCACGGTGAGCGAACCGTTGTTCAGCGTTATGACGTAATTGGCCAGGGCGCCAGTGCCGTTATCAGAAACCGTGGGAATAATCGGATAGGTTCCCACCGGGCTGGCAGGCGTCGCAGGCGATGAGTAGGTTGCCGTGATGTTATCGCCGTTCTTGATGCCGGCAATCGTTCCGGTGAACGCCGGGTTGGGATCGCCATAGAGGCGCGCCGCGTTGTTGGCAGTCACAACCAGTGCGGCTTGCGTAACCGTCAACGTGCCGTTGTTGATGGTGACCGCATAATTCGCCAGGGCGCCAGTACCGTTGTCCGAAAGAGTCGCAGTAATCGGATAGGTTCCGGCCGGGCTGGTGATCGTGGCTGTAGTGCTGTACGTCGCGGTAATGTTGTCACCGTTCTTGATGCCGGTGATGGTCCCGCTGAACGCCGGGTTCGGATCGCCGTAAGCGCGCGTCGCATTATTCACGGTCACCGTCAGAGGCGCCGGATTGACCGTCAGC
This sequence comes from Candidatus Angelobacter sp., assembly GCA_035717005.1. Classification (GTDB taxonomy): domain Bacteria; phylum Acidobacteriota; class Terriglobia; order Terriglobales; family Acidobacteriaceae; genus Angelobacter. The sequence continues at coordinate 6,280 of DASTJB010000040.1, read as the reverse complement.
GTGCCGGGAACGAATGCGAACACGTAATTCTGCGCCGAGAGCGTCCCCACGGTGCAGGTGATGGGATAAGTACCTACCGGACTGGTCAGCGTGGCGGTCGTCGAACAATCCGCGGTCCCGCTCACCACAGCGATAGTGTCGCCATTCACAAAGCCGGTGATGGTGTAAGTCAGCGGCGGGTTAGGATCGCCATAGAGTCTGGACTGATTGTTAGCCGTGACCGTCAACTGCGCCTTGGTCACAATCAGATTGCCGGTTGCGCTGCTGGGTCCGAAGCTGGCATCGCCACCGAAGGTTGCCGTGAACGCCGCCGCGTGCGTGCCGACCGTGGTAAAGCCCAGCGGAACGGTAACAGTGGCTATGCCGCTTCCGTCGGTCACAGCGTTGTACTGGCTATTGTTCTGGTTGAAGTTGAAGCCGATCGTCTTGCCCGAAACCGGGGTACCGCCAGAAGTCTTCAGCGTGGCCGTGAGGACGGCGTTCCCGCCGTACGGCCCGGTAGCTGTAGGCACGGTAAGCGTTGTCGAAGTCTGAGTGCCAATGGTGACGCTGGCAGTCGCCGAATTGTTGGCCGGCACGGGGTCGACGGTGGATTTGTTGCTGATGTTGGCCGTATTGTCGATCACCGTTCCGTTCGCCAGCGTGCTCTTTGAAGTGGCGGTAAGGAGCGCAGAGCGCGTTTCACCCGATGCCAGGTTGGGGAAGGTGATCAATTGCGCCGCGGTCGCCGGCGTCGTTACAGAGCCGCCGCCGCTAATCGCGTTGGCCGCGGTCTGCTTAAAGGTAAATGTCGTCGGCGAAGGGACTGAACTCACGACGAACGAGCCATTGAAGCTGGTATTCGTCACGCCGGAAATCACAGCGGTCTGCCCGGCAAAAATCTGGTGCGGCACCGTGGTTGTGATGGTCACCACGTTGTTGCTGCGGTTGGCGCCGGTTCCGGCAACAATGGGCGGCTTGGGCGCGAAATTTGCCGTACTGCAGGTGCCTGGCCCGGTCGTCACAAGGCAAGCCGAATTGGTGGCGCTGCCGCCGCCGGCAAGGTCAGTCGGCGGCACATTGATTGGGGCTGTCGCTGTCCCGCCTCCGCTCACGGCGTCCACTCCCGCCTGAGCGTAAGTAAAGGTTGTAGCTGTCGGCTGCGACGCCACGGTGAATACGCCGTTGAAACTGGAATTGGCCACGCCTGCAATCGTCATCTGAGTGCCGGCGGGAAGCTGAAACGCCTGCGTCGCTGTGATGGTCACTACACCGCCCACACGCTGCGCTCCATTGGTGGAGGCAATGTGCAGTACCGGCGCCGGGAATTGGGAAACGGTGAGGTTCTGGACATAGGTAAAGCTGGTCGGGCTGGGAACGGTCGCCACCGTGAACACGCCGGTAAAGCCCGGATCGGTGAGGAACGTGCCTGACTGGATAGGATTCGGCGTGGTTGGCGCGGGCACCGAATTCACTGAGACGGTTTCACCCGGGAACAGCAGGTTCGGCACTGTCGTGGTGATAGTCACATTTCCGGTTACGGTGTTTCCTGAAACAGTATTCGTGCGCTGTGCACCGGAGGGATTGACGATGGGCGAATTTCCTCCCGCGGCCAGCGTCGGCGGGAACGTGTCGGAAACGATCGCGGTCGAAACCGATGGACCGTTGTTGGTGATGCTGAGCTGATACTGGATAGGCGCGCCGGCTGCAGCGCTCGAGGCCGCGGTCATGGTCAAAGCCAGATCGGCGCTGGTGCAGCTGCGCGGAGGATACGCCACCAGGTCTTGAATCTCGCCTGGCCGATTAATGGCCAGATCGCTCAATGAGGTCAGTACGCCGCCGGTGCCGATCCTGAATACTGCCACGCCGAAAGCATCATCGGCGACAAAAAGAAAAGTCCCGGTGGCGTCAGTGGCCATGCCGGCCGGGGTATGCACTTGCGTTGTACCACCAAACTTACCGACATTCGCGAGCGTGCCGTCTGCATTTACCTGAAATGGATTGATGCTGTTGGTGAACTGATTGCTCTGAAACAGCAGCGTGTTATCTGGGCTGTACAGGACGATGTTGGAGTCATTGCCGGCGCTCGAAAACGGTGTGCCCGGAATGGGACTCAGTGCGCCCGAAGTTGTGTCGACGGTCCAGGCATCCAGCAGCGCCGGGCTGCCGGTGGCCTCGCCGCCGTACAGACGGTCGGCCGCACAACTGAAGTCCAGTCCGGAGAGAGTTCCGGAGCCGGTTTTGGGGAAGGGCGAGCCTAGCGCCGGGGTCAAAGCTCCCGTCGCAGAATTGAGAAGAAACATGGAGACGCTGGTCTCGTTGGAAACGGCCAGGAACTGCCCGTTGGGCGAAATCACCATGCTGGCGCTGGGCGAGCAGCAATTCGCAGTCGTACCCAGAAGCGAAAGCGCACCGCCTGCACCAATGGCGAAGGTCTGGATCTGGCCATTGCTGGAGGCCATCAGGAATTTTCCATCCGGCGTTGGCGCAAGCGAAATGCCCTGGCAACTATCGAGCGTGAGGCCGCTGGGGAATGGAGAGCCCGCGGCTGGAGTCAGCGCGCCGTTCGCGGGGTTGATTTGGAAGACACTGATCGTGCGGTCACCGGTGTTGGCGACAAACAACAGATTGTCAGCCTGGCTGAGGGCGATGCGGTTCAGGCCATAGCACACAACATTGGCGCCCGCGCCGCCCGTGGAAAACGGCGAGCCCGGCAACTGCGTGAGGCTTCCTGTGGAGGAGACCGAGTAAGCGGAGACGGTATTCACCGCCGCCTGATTGTTCACGTAGACGTAGTTGCCCTGGGCCTGCGCGCCCAACGGAAGCAGCGCGAGAAACGCCAACAGGAGCGCAATAGAAATCCAGCGCTTTCTCTGAGCGCCCTTCTTCGTAATCAGGGATGATGAGGCAAAAAATGAAAAGTGTGTCATAGCCGCCATGGCTGGCCTCCAAGAAATCATGTGTGCTAGAACTCGATGAACGTCCGGACCGCGTTGCCGCTGGCGTCAGTGAAGCTGACGCTCATTGCCGGCGAACTGCCTTTTTGCCAGGACTCATACAGCTGCCGCGGGACCTTGAAAGAGCCGCTTACCTGAGTGGCCCTGCCGGAAGGCAAGGCAAGCCCGTTGAGGTTGCCGTAGGTGATCCGAGCCGCCCGCGGCTCATGCAGCGCAATTGAGGCATTGCTGACATCGAAGGAATTGTTATTGGTGACGGCCAGCGAGATCGTGATCTGCACGTCTGCGCCGCTCGCGGCGGGAGAGCCGAGACTGTAGCTTCCGGTAAAACCTTCCGCCAGCGCGAAAGCGGAAAGGGCGCCGAGAGCAGAAGTTGCCAGGAAACAGAGACACACAAATAGAGAGCGGCGGGAAATCATTGTTCATTTCTCCTAAACGCCCGTGTCAGGGGCAAATCGTCCTTCAAAATCAGCGGAGCCCATCTCTGCCGCATGCGGGACAGACTTCATTGGTCCGTCTCCTGCGCGCTGCAGAGATTTGTTTCGTAACGCGATATGTCTGCGTCAGACTTCTAGTTGCCGTCCTCGCCGACACACGAATACATCCCTGAAAAATGTCGCTTTAAAATGTGCCGGAAGGACGCCTGCTCACCAGGCCAATCAGCGAGCCAGTGACCGGAAGGGGAAGCCCGGACCAATGTCCGACCGCTGAACTGACAGTTTCACTTTGCCTCGTCTCAATTAGCGGGCGATTAAGCCCGAATTAAAATTTCTAAGCAAAGTATCGTTGCGCGATGTCTCGAAACGAGGTTACGATTCGAACTTGCACCGGACAAAGGATCAGGGAAGGTCCACGACCGCTCTCGCGCTAACCGCGGAGGCATCCGGCAAGAGCTGCCGCTTGAGTTCAAAATTCCATTTCCAGATCTGATACACAGCGGGATACACGACGAGCTCCAGCAGGAAAGAGGTAAGGATTCCGCCGATCATCGGTGCCGCAATTCGCTTGATTACTTCCGAGCCCGCGCCCGTGGACCACAGGATGGGCGCCAGGCCGAGGAATGCTGCCGCCATGGTCATGAATTTGGGCCGGAGACGCTTGACCGCTCCCTGGAATATGGCCTCCTGCAGCTCCTGCAAGGTGCGAAGGCGGCCTTCACGTTTTGCCTGTTCATAAGCCAGTTCGAGATAGAGGAGCATGAAGACGCCGGTTTCTGCATCGACTCCCAGCAGCGCGATCAGCCCCACCCACACGCCTACACTCATGCTGTAGCCAAGCAGATAGAGAAACCAGACGGCGCCTATCGCAGAGAACGGCACCGCCAGCAGCACGATGAACGTCTTGGTAAGCGACCGCGTATTCAGGTACAGAAGCACCAGGATCAACAACAGCGTGATCGGCACCACGAGTTTGAGTCTTTGTGCAACGCGCTGCATGGCCTCATATTGGCCGCTCCAGATGATGGAATAACCCGCCGGGAGCTGTAATTTGCTGCGCAACAAATGCCTGGCTTCTTCCACGTAACTGCTGGGATCGCGTCCACTTATGTCCACGTACACGTATGCGGTCAACAGACCGTTTTCATTGCGCAGCATGGCCGGCCCGCTGGCCGGATGAATGGCGGCAAGTTGCGCCAGGGGAATCTGTCTCTGCCCTCCCGACGCCGGGACCAGTACCCGGCCCAGCGCGGCCAGATCAGACCGAAAATCGCGCATATAGCGGACGTTCACGGTATTCCGTTCACGGCCACGGACTACCGTGGTCACGTTCTCACCGCCGATCGCATTCTGGACGACGCTTTGCACTTCTTCCATGTTCAGCCCGTAGCGCGCGAGTTCGTCGCGGTTCCAATCGATATCCAGGAAATAGCCGCCACCGGCGCGCTCGGCGAAGACGCTGCGCGTCCCGCTCACGGAGTGCAGCAGGGCCTCCGCCTGAAGGCCGAGCTTTTCAATCTCCTGCACGTCAGCGCCACAAATCTTGATGCCGACCGGAGTGCGCACCCCGGTGGTGAGCATGTCCGTCCGGCCTTTCACCGGCATCGTCCACACATTCGCCAGGCCGGGGACCTTGAGAGCGTCGTTCATCTGGCCGATCAGTTCGTCCTGGGAGATGTGGTCCGGCGTTACATGCCTGAAGACGCGTTTCGCCCAAGCGGGCGCCCATGGCGAATACCAGGTATCGACTTTTCGCCACTCAGAGTGGGGCTTCAGCATTATCACCGTCTCCAGCATGGAGAGTGGGGCCGGATCTGTGGCCGTTTCTGCGCGACCAGCCTTGCCGAGCACACGATCGACTTCAGGAAACTGCTTCAAAATACGATCGGTCACCTGTAATAGGTTTTGCGCTTCGGTGAGAGAAATGCCGGGCGCGGTGGAAGGCATGTAGAGGATGGATCCTTCTTCAAGCGGAGGCATAAACTCAGAGCCTAGTTTCTGAAATACCGGCACCGTCAAAACCACCAGTACCAAGGCAGCAGTGATGACCGCCCAATTCCAACGCAACGCCCAGGCAGCCACGGGTTGATACCAGCGCACCAGCCGGCTGGCAAGAAAATGTTTTTCCTCGGAACGGATGGTTCCCACCACCAGCGCATTTGTCGAGCGACAGAGCCATGCCGGCCGGAAATGGAATTTCTTCCGCCGCGTGAACATGATTTGCAGTGCCGGGCCAAGCGTAATCGCCAGCACAGCGGCGATCACCATGGCGAGGGTCTTGGTGTAAGCCAACGGCCGGAACAGGCGGCCCTCCTGGGCTTCCAGGGTCAGCACGGGAAGAAACGAGACGGCGATGACCAGCAGCGCAAAAAAGCTGGGCGCGGCGACTTGTTTTACCGCGCCCAGTATCACCTCACGAGAATCCTCACGTTGTCCGGCCCGTTCCCACTCTTCCAGTTTTTTTTGCGTTTGCTCGACAACAACTATCGAGGCATCAACCAGCGCGCCGATGGCAATTGCCAGGCCGCCCAGCGACATAATGTTGGCCGTCAGCCCAAGCATCCAGAACGGGATAAATGAGAGCAGGACCGAGGCAGGAATGATGATCAATGGGACCAGGGCGCTGGGAACATGCCACAGAAATAACAAAACCACCAATGCCACGATGAACAGTACTTCAATGAGCGTTGACTCCAGCGTGGAAATGGAGCGGCGGATCAGGTCCGAACGATCATAGATCGGGACCACTTCCACTCCGGCCGGCAAGCCGGGTTCAATTTCACGCAGCTTCGCCTTCACGCGGTCAATCACCTGCAGCGCGTTTTCTCCCTGGCGCATGATCACAATCCCGGAAACAACCTCCCCTTTTCCGTCCAGATCGGTCGCGCCACGCCGCAAATCGGGCCC
>DASTJB010000039.1:0-16233 GCA_035717005.1 Candidatus Angelobacter sp. | reverse complement strand
TTATGCATAAGGGCCGCTCAGGCGGATGAAAGACTAGTTCCTTGACAAATTAGTTTCCAGCCAGGCTTGGAAGCCGCTTTAGGTGAGCCTGAAGGAGCAGCGGAGCCGATCCCTGGCCTCGCCCAAGTCATTGTGGCATGGCGAGGTGCTGGCGGGGCGGCTCAGGATGGCCGGGTTCCAGGGAGTTTTGATCCACCAACGGGCAGACGGACGCGTGGGACTTGAGACGTCCACCTACTGGAAGAACTCCCCCATCGAGGGCGCCGAAGCCGATGCTCCCGGCATGTCACTTGCGGAAAGCAGTTGCAGCATGGTGCGCAGAACCGACTGGTGCTGGAACATGGTGCTGGAGCGGAATGCCGTCTTCACGTGCGGCCCCACCAGTACGGTCAGGACCTGCCCGCCACCGTCGGAGACATCGGTTGGAACAGACTCATCAAAGGTGACGATCAGGACGCTGTTGCCGAACTTCGGGCTTTTGATGAGCGGATCAATATTGTTTTTGAGCCAGGCGTCTGCGGCCGCCAGCTTCTGGTCGTCGGTGCAGGTGGTTCCCCCACCGGGACAGTCGTGCGCATCATTCTGCGAATCGGGCAGCAGATAGACGAAGTTCGCCAGGTTCCCGGAGTTCATGTCGGCGGAGAACTGAGAGAACGGCACCATGTTAGCCGCCTGCGCCGGCGAACTGGTCACGTCACTCAGGTAAGCAAAGGGATTGTGGTGCTTCAGGTAGGTGCCGGTGTCAGGGCCGGTGTATCCGGTAGAGGGCAGGCTTTCGATGTAGGCCTTCCACGTTTTTTGCACCGCATTCAACGAGCGGACCAGATTGTCATCGGTTACTGTGCCCGCAAAACTGTCATCGAGCGTCTGGATCTTGCCGGTCGTCAACATGAAGTAGTTGGGAATGGAGGGGTGAGCGTCGGCAAAGTAATCGGCCGCCATGCTGTGGCCTGACGCCAGGGAGTTGAGATAAGGCATGGCCGGGTTCCCGAAGACCTCGCCGAAGCTGTGGTTCTCCAGCACCACCAGGAATACATGGTCGGCCTGAGCGGAAGGAGGAGGTGGCGTTGTTGTCATTGGGTTGTGGCTTACGCCGCCGCAACCTGAGAGAACCAATGCAACGGCGAGAGAAAGAGTACGAATAGGGCGATTCATAGGAATTCTGAAACTCTCCAGCTCATTTCGATGCCTCTTTCCGCCTTCGTGGAGCCAGACTAGCCAGACATTGCTGTTTCAGGGCACAATAACCTGCCTATGCGACACTTGCTCCTGCTCCTGGCTTTGCTGTCTCCGGCGCTGGCCGGAGCAGCTGACCGATATCACCTGGTGCGCGTGCTGGTCACGGGCTCGGAGCGCTACAGCCAGGAAGAGCTGGTCCGCGCCACGGGGCTGAAGCCGGATTCCCAGGTCACGACGGAGGAGTTGCAGGGCGCGGCAAACCGCCTGGGAAACAGCGGAGCGTTCGCTTCAGTTCAGTTTGTGTTCAAGCCTGCAAGCGGCGTTCGCGGCGTGGAAGCTGACTTCCAGGTCACAGATGCAGAGAAGTTCCTGCCTGCGTCTTTCGAAAATTTTGTCTGGTTCGGTGAAAACGAGCTTCAGCAAGCCGTGGGCGAGGCAGTGCCGCTGTACACCGGCCAGCTGCCGGTTTCCGGCAACATGTCAGACGAGGTAACCGCCGCCCTGAGCAAGCTGCTTGCGTCGAAACATCTTCCCAGCGAAGTTACGTGCATCCTGGCAGCCGAGATTGGGCAGCTTCCCTCGATGTACAAGTTCAAGGTCGTAAATGCCAACGTCAAGATCAAGGACGTAAGCGTCTCCGGGGCCGAACATATGCTTCCTGAGCCGCTGGCCAAAGCGCTGGCGCCGTTGAAGAACACGGCGTATCTGCGCAGCGACGTGATGAAAATCCTGGAGAAGAGTCTGGTGCCGCTGTACCGGCAGCACGGGTATCTGAAGTTCGCTATTTCTGAAATGAAGCCCAGACTCGAAGCCGACAGCCTGGTCACTATCGGCGTTTCAGTCAAAGAAGGTGAACAGTACCGGCTGGGCGGCTACACATGGTCAGGCAACACGCTGGTCACAAGCGACGAGCTTTCCAAGCGCATCACTCTGAAGCCGGGCGAGCCCGTGAACGCCATGCAACTGGAGCGCGACCTGGCCCAGGCACGCCGGCTTTTTGGCAAGTTCGGACGGGAAGCCGTCAGCATCGATCCTCAGCCGGTTTTCGATGGGGCCACTGTGACTTACACATTTCAGGTCACTGAGGGCGAGCTTTATCACATGGGCAAAGTGGAGATCGAAGGCATCGACCAGGAACAGACCCGCCGCCTGGTGCAGGGCTGGAAGCTGGGCGAAGGCGAGCCCTATGACAACACCTACGTGCAGCAGTTTCTGCAGCACACGGCGCTGAGAGTCCCGGGCAAGAAGTGGGAGTGGCTGACCTACGAACAGATCGATGACGCGCAGAAGACGGTCAACGTCCGCTTGCAAGTGAAAATTGAGTGACCTAGGCCACGTTCTTGAGCACGGCGTCATCCTGCGAAGCGCTCAAGTTGGTGAATTTATCCAGGCCTGCAAGAAATGCGGTGGCGCCCAGGCCGGTCCGGAGCAGCCAGGAAACGTCGTCTAAGTGCCCTTGGCGATGCATAAGTTCTCCCTTGCCAGAAAGATGCGTGCCTGCGACTGGACGGTGACCGGCTTTGCCCAAGCGATGCTCGGCTGGATCTCCTCTATCAATATTTGAGTAAACCTGCCGCCGGGCGCTGCCATCCTACAAGCTGAGTACCTTTGATCGAGCGCCAGGAAACAGGAAAGACTGAACATGTGGACAGTATTAGCGTTATTTGTTCTGTGGATCGCCAGCATGTACTTCTATCTGCCCTTACCGGTGGTGATTGTCTTGTTTGCCGCGCTGGCCTCAGGCACCGCGGTCGCCGTATGGTTTGGGTTGTCACAACGGAACCGGCAAGCGGAACGTGTTGCCGAGCAGGATGCGAACCGGTAATTCCGGCAGCAATTGGAGTTAAAAGGCAGTAGACTTTGCTCATGAAGCTTATGGGCATCGTGTTGTCGTTTTTCGTCTGCGCCGCGCCGGCTCAATCACCGCAGCCGTCTCCAACTGCTTCTCCGGCCGCTGCCGCAGCAGCGGTTGCGCCCGATCCGGCACAGTTGGAAGCGCTGGTCAAGCAGCAGTTCGGCGCAACGTTTACTCCAGCAGCCAAGTTCTCTCTGCTGATGGCCGATTTCGACGGCGACGGCGTGGAAGACGTGGCCATTGTCGCTGACAGTAAGGACCCGATCCCCGATTCCTACAGCTTCAAGTACCAGATTGCCGACCCTTACCATGCGTACTTTGGCATGGGCGATCCCCGCTTCAGCGCCGGCTTCCGCGCCGATCCCGGACACAGCCACAACATCCTGATCATTTTTGGCAACGGCAAAGATGCCTGGCACGCGGCAACGCCGAAAGCCAAGTTTGTTCTGATCAACGTACCGTTTGATTCCGTGGAAGTCGGGCGCATGCTGGTGAGCAAGAAGAAGCCGCCCATTTATATGATCAAGGCGCTGGAGGCGCGGATCATGGACTCGGCGATCTGGTGGGACGCCAAAAAGAAAAAATGGAAGTGGGAGCCGGGCGACACCGTCCAGTAGGCTATCGGCGGGTCACTCGCAGCCATCACATTCACAGCACCGCCTGAATCTCTGCGTCTATAATTCCTTCCTAAGATGAACCTGGAACAGAAGCTCGCAGAACTGAAGCGCCGCGACTCGCTGGCCGAGGCCGGAGGCGGCAAAGACCGCCAGGAGCGCCAGCACAAAGAAGGCAAGATGTCCGCGCGGGAGCGCATCGAATTCCTGCTCGATGAGGGCACCTTTGAAGAATTCGACAAGATGGTCACGCACAAGTGCACCGACTTCGGCATGGAGCAGAGCAAGATCTACGGCGACGGCTTCGTCACCGGCTATGGCCGCATTGAAGGCCGGCTGGTCTTCGTCTTTGCCCAGGACTTCACCGTCTTCGGCGGATCGCTCTCTGAGGCCAATGCGGCCAAGATCGTAAAGATCATGGACATGGCGATGAAGACGGGAGCGCCGGTGATCGGGCTCAATGACTCAGGCGGTGCGCGCATCCAGGAAGGCGTGATGTCACTGGCCGGCTATGCCGACATTTTTCTGCGCAACACGCTGGCCAGCGGCGTGATCCCGCAAATTTCAGCGATTATGGGCCCCTGCGCCGGCGGCGCCGTCTATTCTCCCGCCATCACCGACTTCATCCTCATGGTCGATAAGACTTCCTACATGTTCGTCACCGGCCCGGACGTGATCAAAACCGTAACCCATGAAGAGGTCACCAAGGACCAGCTGGGCGGCGCGGCGACGCACAATGAGACCTCCGGCGTGGCGCACTTCATGGCGCATGACGATGCCGAGTGCCTCTCCATGGTCCGCGAGCTGTTCAGCTTTATCCCATCCAATAACCTCGACGACCCGCCGCGGCGCGAATGCAGCGATCCGATCGACCGCGCCGATGCCCAACTGGAGAACGTTGTTCCCACCGAGTCCAATCAGCCGTACGACATAAAAGACGTCATCACCCGCGTGATCGACGACGGCTACTTTTTCGAGGTGCATGAACACTACGCGAAGAACATTGTTGTGGGCTTTGCCCGGCTGAATGGCCGCCCGGTGGGAATCGTGGCCAATCAGCCGGCATTTCTGGCCGGCGTGCTCGACATCAACGCTTCGGACAAGGCTGCGCGCTTCGTGCGTTTTTGCGACGCTTTCAACATCCCGCTGATCACCTTTGAGGACGTACCCGGTTTTCTGCCCGGCACGCAGCAGGAGTATGGCGGCATCATCCGCCATGGCGCCAAACTGCTGTTCGCCTTTGCCGAAGCCACGGTGCCCAAAATCACCGTCATTACGCGCAAAGCCTACGGCGGCGCATACTGCGTCATGTCGTCCAAGCATATCCGTACCGACGTGAACTATGCCTGGCCGACCGCCGAGATCGCCGTCATGGGCCCTGAAGGCGCCGTCAACATCGTTTACAAGCGCGAGCTGGAACGGGCCGCGCTGTCAGCCAAAACGGAAAAAGAGAAAGCCGAGGTGGTTGCTAAAGCGCGCAATGAAAAGATCGACGAATTCCGCGAGCGCTTTGCCAATCCTTACGTGGCGGCCGAGCGCGGCTACGTGGATGCAGTGATCCAGCCGCGCGAGACGCGCAAACGGCTGATCGACGCTCTGGAGATGCTCCAAACCAAACGCGACAAAAACCCGCCCAAGAAGCATGGGAATATTCCGTTGTGAAACGTCTAGGATGTTGACTTTTTGGGCAGGAACATAACCACCAGCCACGCAACAACCAGTATGAGCGTGATGAACATCGGAGCCATAAAGGCGCTGATCCCTGCGCCAATCAGAAGTACCACGCGCACAGCAAGCAGCGGATCCAGTTCCTTCTGCGGGGCAGCCTCGGCCGCAGCCATGGAAGATGGAGACGGCGTCAGGGAGGGCGCAGCTTGAGTTGACGCCGGCGGAGGAGCATCCCCAGTTTTTTGTTCGTGGAGTGTCTTGCCGCAAACGCGACAGAACTTCTCGTCGCTGGCGACTTTTCTCCCGCATTCAGGACAGAAAAATGTAGGGACGGCTGCCGCTTCGCTCACAAGTTCTCCTCCATTGCGGATGGGATGTTAGTGAAATCGGAGGTTGAACGCAACAGACTTGTTGGGGAATCACCTAGCCTGATGGTGATCCCGCTTGATCGCCGTTAGCGACTCCACCAGCTTGTCGATCTCCTGTTGAGTGCGAGCCTTAAGCTGGAACGATACTTCGCATCCGTCGATCTGCCCCGTGATAGCAGTGTTGAAGACAGTCTCGCGCAGCTCCTGAGAATCAACCCTGAAAAAGGCCATGCCTGCGAGATCAAACGCCCGGACCCCGGACGTTTGCGCAGTACGCTTGGCTGTGTTTTCAATCCGGTGTGCATAGGCAAGCGCGGTAGGGTCACGATACTGTTTGGGATCTTCTACAAATAGGATCACAGTCGGTGTCTCCAAATCTCGCGGAGTCTTCCAAAGAGCAAACAAGATAGCACCTTTGCCTTTAGGGTCCTTGGGAAGTAGCTGCGCGTCCTGCGGTGTCAGCGAAGCAGGGAAACTATAAGAAAATCCGAGTTTGGGATTCGTATAAGCCGTGGCCGTAGTTGAGCCGGTTTCGGTCCAGACACAACTATTTTCGGCGCCGCAGTGCGCAGTCAAGCTAGCAATAACGCAAAGCAACATAAAGAGCTGTCTCATGATTACGCTTCCTGGGGCGGAATGATAATAACTCAGCCGAGGGTTGCAGGCGGGGCGATTGCCAACCTCTTTTGTTGGATCTCTATATATACATTGATCAGACTCACCGCCGCCGGCGTCACGCCCGGAATGCGCGAGGCATGTCCCAGGGTGCGAGGACGCACGCGTTGGAGCTTCTCGTTCATCTCGCGCGAGAGGCCGCTGACCTTCGCGTAATCAAACCATTCGGGGATCACGCGCTGCTCGGCCTTCTTCAGCCGTTCGATCGACTTGCGCTGCTGGTCAAGGTATCCGGCGTACTTGATCTCGGTTTCGACGGTCTTCATTTCGTTGCGCGCAGCGGCAGATAACATCAGTGTCCCAGAGGAGACGCCATCCCGAACCGAAGCCGCAACGCTGGGTTCGCTCTCCACCAGAGCGCCGGTGCGGCGAGGTGAGGGATCTGCTCCGCTGCCATTTTCAGGAAGCGAGTTGTCACCCCCGGATCCAGCGGAGCCGATTCCTCGCTCCGCTCGGAATGGCGGGGCGCAAGGCAAGGACTCAACCGTGATTCCGCCATTGACAGCGATCTCGGCAAAGAACTCCGGATAGCTCTCGCGAATCACCGTTGCCAAATCTTCGATTACGATCTCGGGCCGCTTGAGCAGTTGGGACAGCGTCGAACCGGCCGCGCTCGAAAGGTCGCGCCCATTCGAAGCGCCGGAAGAAGATTCCGCCGCCTCGCCCTCGTTTTCCGAGTCGTTCGACTTGGCCGGGCTCAAGAACGCCAGCCGCTCCCGCTGCGCCCTCTCGATCTTCTCCAGCATCTCGCCGCTCAAGCGCGTTCTCTCGAGTAGCGAGCTGAGCTTCTGTGCGCGCGTCTGCTTGGCCTGGAAATCCGCCCACGCTTCGTCTTTGATCAAGCCAATGCGCCGTCCATGCGGCGTAAGTCGCCGGTCGGCATTGTCGATGCGCAGGTGCAGCCGGAACTCGGCGCGGGAGGTGAACATGCGGTACGGCTCGTTGGTTCCTTTGCTGATAAGGTCGTCGATCAGGATCGCCGTGTACGCCTCGGTGCGGTCGAGCACCAGCGGCGGCTCGCCCTTCACCTTCAATGCGGCATTGATGCCGGCCATGATGCCCTGGCATGCGGCCTCTTCATAGCCGGAAGTGCCGTTGATCTGCCCGGCAAGAAATAGCCATTCGATCTTCTTGGTCTCCAGCGTGCGTTCGAGCTCGGTCGGGTCAATGGAGTCGTACTCGATGGCGTAGCCGGGGCGCAGCATCTCCGCCGTCTCCAGGCCGGGAATCGACTTGATCACCGCGAGCTGCACATCGATCGGCATGGATGTGCTCATGCCGTTGACGTAGATCTCATGCGTGTTCAACCCCTCGGGCTCCAGGAAAAGCTGGTGCGTGAGCTTGTCCGGGAACTTGACGATCTTGTCTTCGATGCTCGGGCAGTAGCGCGGCCCGATGCTCTTGATCTGCCCCGAGTACATCGGCGAGCGGTGCACGTTCTCGCGGATGATGCGGTGCGTCTCCGGCGTGGTGAACGCGATATAGCACGGCACCTGCTTCTGCGCGATCTTGCGGGTGCGGAAGCTGAAGGGCGTGGGATCGGCGTCGCCCGGCTGAAGCTCGAAGCGTGACCAGTCAATGCTGCGACCGTCCAGGCGCGGCGGCGTTCCAGTCTTGAGCCGGCAGCCGCGCAACCCCAGTAGCTTGAGCGATTCGCCCAGCAGTTGCGAAGGTGGCTCCCCGCTGCGCCCGGCGGGATAGGTCTGCTCCCCGCAATGAATCAGTCCGTTCAGGAACGTTCCCGTGGTGACGATCACGGCGCGCGCGCCGACGGTGCGGCCGTCGCGCAGTTTGATGCCGCGAGCGATTTTCTTTTCGCAGCCGGGGGCGACGGCGCTCCACTCGCCCTCTTCAACAATCAGCTCGGCCACCTCGGCCTGCTTGATGAAGAGATTGGGCTGGCCCTCCAGGACCTCGCGCATCTTCAGGCGGTATTGCTGCTTGTCACATTGCGCACGTGGCGACCACACGGCCGGTCCGCGCGAGGTGTTCAGCAGCCGGAACTGGATGCCCACGGCATCGGTTACTTCGCCCATGATTCCGCCCAGGGCATCCACTTCGCGCACCAAATGTCCTTTGGCGATTCCACCCACGGCGGGGTTGCAGGACATCTGAGCGATCAGGTCCACGTTCAGGGTAAATAGGGCGGTCTTCAGGCCCATGCGGGCGGCAGCCATGGCCGCCTCGCAGCCGGCATGTCCCGCGCCAACCACCACAATGTCGTATTGTTCAGTAAACTTCCGCACTAAACAGTATTTTACAGGGTCAGATCGAAGCTGCGGCGGCGAGGCCGCCCACGCGCCGGGCCGCCTGTGCAAGGAGCCGGACCCGAGTAGCCGCTTCCAAACCCGCCGGCGGCTTGGAGCGCAGCGACATTACCAACGTCACCTTTCCTATTGGCCTGAAGGCCAGTTACCCTTGAGACCAGAAGACTACTCTCATCATTTTTCGAACACTTTGGGCCCCAGGGGCGCTGGCGGGTGAGTGCCTCAACGGAGCAAAGGATGAGCATTTCAAACCGGGGTAAGCTTCGCAGGAAGATGGTCCTTCCGGTCACGATTCTCCGTGACAATGGCGAAAAGCAGCTTGCCCACACGCTGGACGTCACCGAGATTTCAGCCCGCCTGGGCGGTCTTAGCCTGACTCTTGAACCCGGTGAAACCATTGAAATCCAGCGCGGCGGCCTGCGGGCGAAGTTTTATGTCTACTGGACCGGAGAGCCGGGCACGGAGCTGGAAGGCCAGGCGGGCGTTCGCGGCATCGACCCCAATAAATGCATATGGAGCACGCAGTTACCCTCAGACGAACCTGATATAGCGGTGGACGCATTTCACCTTCGTGGCCCTGCCAGTAATGCCCTTGCCGCTCGAACTGCCGGCGTGTACGCCCCTGTGCGGCTCGAGTGCGGTACGGGCGTAAACCTGCGGGCGCCAGGCTCCAATTATCCGTTTCGCGCACAGCTTCGCAGCATCCACGCCGGCGGGTTCTTCGTGGAGAGCATCACTACGCTGCCGCTGAATACCGTCATCACCGTGGAGATGCAGCTGGAAGGTGTCTCGCTGGAAACGGCGGGCGTGGTGACCGGAAGCACACATCGGGTCGGCATGGAAATCACCTTCCACAAGCCATCGCCGGAGACGCGGCGAAAGATTATTTCCGCGTTGCAGAAGATCAGGCAGAAGTCCTGGGACGCGCAGCCGGTGCCGGCCATTGCGCCGAATCTCATCCCTGCTCAGCCGCCACCCGCCGCGAAAGTTACCTCTGCGCTCGACGGTGCTGATGCCGGCCGCGTGCTGATCACGCTGTGCAACATGCTGATCGCCGACTTCGAGGCATGGAAATCGGAACGCCAACCCTGGGAAGTCGAAGAGCTGCGCAAGACACTGGCCGCGCTTCAGGAAAAACTCGCGCCGCAGCCCTTTGCTTTCGAGATTTACGAATATCTCTCCGCCGAAGGCGGGACTCCGGACCGGGCCTGAGCGCTCAAGCCAACTCCACTCCATCTTCAGTCCAGGCGGCGGCCCGGCTGCTCCAGGGAACTATTCCTGACATCGGCAATCATTTGTCGAGGCCCGCAGTCTGGCCGGCATTATGAGCAAAGAAGAGAACGAACAGCAGGAACATGCAGATATTATCGATCTCGTGGCCAAAGTACTTCCACAGCTCTGATCCCGGCGGCAACACCCAGGTGCACAGCAGGAGATTGAGCATAAAGAGCGCGCCCACAATCGCAAACGGCCGCACCAGGAAACCCAGCACCATGGAGAGCCCGATCAACAACTCCGCCGCCGCAACGGCGTAAGCCGAGGCCACCGGGAAGTGGAGCGTGACGCGCAGAAAAGGCTTGTAAAAGCCCACAGCGGTTGAGTCGAGCCATCCGGTCACATAGCGCTCGTAGCCGCCGTGGGCGAAGTCATGGCCAAAAATCTTGTACTGCGCGAAGAACAGGAACATGATTCCAATGATGATTCGCGCCACCGCCATCGCCACTGAAGATGAGCCGCCGCCTTTGGCTGCCATTCCTTCTCCTTGAACTGTTTGCTACGCGCTACTTCTGTTTAAAGATCGCGCCGTCTTTCATCACGAACGTTACATTTTTGAGCGCCTCGATGTTGGCCAGAGGATCCCCTTGAACAGCGATGATATCGGCGTACGCGCCCGGAGCGATCACGCCGAGTTCGCCCTTCATCTCAAGCAGGTCCGCAGCTCTTGTTGTGGCTGCTTTGATCGCATCCATCGGCGGCATGCCGAACTTCACCATCCAGCCGAACTCGCCGGCGATCGGCTCGGTCCACGGGATCCCGCCCATGTCGGTGCCGAAAGCAATTTTGATTCCCGCCTTCATGGCCTTTTTGAATGAAACTTCATGTTCGTTGGCGCGAGCGCGGTCGCGTTTGCCTTCCGCCGTATTTTCCGGCGACCAATCCAGATAGTAGACGCCGAGTGTGGGCACCAGCCATACGCCGTGCTCTTTCATCTGGGTGATGGCGGCATCGTCGAGCGAGAGGCCATGCTCAATGGAGTCGCATCCGCCATCGAGCGCGCGATGGAGGCCGACCCCGCTGTAAGCATGGCAGGCCACCTTCTTCTGCTGGCCATGCGCTTCGTCCACCACGGCACGCAGCTCGTCTACCGTAAGCGTGGGCTGCGAAACCAGATGGCCCTCCTTGTCCACCCAGGAACGGTGGGTCATGTAAACCTTGATCCAGTCGGCGCCGTTCTCCAGTTGTTCCCGTGTGATCTTGCGCAGCTCTACCGGCCCGTCACCCAGTTGCGCGCCTTTGGGCACCACGATGTCAGGGTTGTAGCCTTCCAGCGGATAGCCGCCGGTAACCGAGATAGCGCGGGTAACGACGAAGAGCCGCGGCCCGGGAATGAACCCGTTGTTGATTGCTTCTTTAATTCCGACGTCGCCATAGCCGGCGCCTTCGGTCTCGACATCGCGCAGCGTGGTGAAGCCCTGCTCCAACGCCCGACGCGCGGAAACCGTGGCGCGCGCCGCGCGATACGAGGAGGGATGCTTCAGCAGCTGATCATCGTAGCCCTCGATTTTTGGATCTTCGCCTTGAAGAAAGATGTGCGTATGCGTGTCAATCAATCCGGGAAGGACGGTAACTCCTGAGCCGAAGTTGATGACCGCTGCACCCGCCGGAGGATTGCCGCCCTCGCTTACGCTTTCAATCCGATTGCCCTTCACCACGATCAGCACGTTATGGCGTGCCTGCCCGGCGACGCCGTCAATCAGAGTGGCCGCGCGAATGGCAGTGACTTTTTCCGCGGGCGGCGGGGCCGCTTTGGGCTGCGCTATGATTGCCGGCGCGAGCAGCAAACCGGCAAAGACAATCATGAAGACAGATTTCGCTATGAAGGCGCGCTTTGGCACGGAACCCTCCTTGTGGATGAGCCTCATAGAAATACTCCGTGGCGCAGGAATATGCAACGATTTCCGATGCCCAGATCCTAATGAGGGATTTCGCGCGCTGCTGCCAGCATCTGGTCCGCGCGTGCGCGAATGCGTATGTCTTCAGTGAAGTTGACCCAGCGCACCACGCCGGAGGAATCCACCAGGAACTCTGCGGGACGGGAAATATCGCTTCCCTCCGGGCCGGCGGCCTTGTGCAGCAGATCGTAGCGGCGAATGACCTCGGCCTTCTGATCGGAAAGAATTGGGAACGTGTACTTAGCCTTGGCCGCGAGACTTCGCGACTGTTCCGGCGAGTCCACGCTGATGGCCACGGGGTGAACTCCCGCCGCTTCAAATTCGGCCAGGTTCTTTTGCACGCCTCGTAACTCGAGGTTGCAGAAGGGTCACCAATATCCACGATAGAAGATGAGCAAAACAGCTTTTGGCGCGGCCCCGCCGGGATCTGCATGTCCGAGCAATTGCGTGAGCGAGACGTTGCGGCCCTGAGTATCAGGAAGAGTGAAGTCAGGCACTTTTTGTCCGACCTGAGGCGCGCCGGCCGAAGCGGGCAAGGCGCGTGCGTGATACCAGATGAATACCATCAGCCCGCAGACCAGTAGAGCAAGGACACCAAAAATCAAGCTGGAGACTTTGCCGCTGAAGACCCGCGAGCGGCCGAACGCGCGCCCGATACCGACGATGCCGTAGACCGCGGCGATCAAACCCGCGAGGAAGCTCAGCCACAGAACCACCTGCGTTCCGCGCAGAGTGAGAAAGGTCAGGCCGTTGAGAATGATCGCGACCAGGGTGAACAGAAAGGCGAGCCAGGGCGCCGAATTGCGTCTGCGTTCCACGATGTCAGCCATGGTGGGAGCAGTCTAGCAGATCAGGCCGAGGGTTTTGCTATCCTGAGAGAATGATTTCGAGCCTTGTCGCAGCGAACCTGAGCCAGCGCCCGGTGCGGACGCTGCTGAGCGTGTTGCTCATTGCCGTCCCAGTCACCCTGATGCTCACGCTGGTGGGACTGAGCCACGGGTTCGTTAATGATTCTTCGCGGCGCACCCGCGGCATCGGCGCGGACATCATCGTGCGCTCGTCGGATGCCGTGCCCGGCAACATGGCCCTCTCCAACATGTCAGAAAAGCTGATTGCGCGGCTGCAGCAGGTGCCGCACGTGGCTGCCACTACCGGCATCGCGAGCCATCTGGTCTCCGGATGGACCACCGTGGCGGGAATCGATCCTGGGGGATTTGAGCGCATCAGTGGGCCGTTTGTCTTCCGCGAAGGCCACGGCTTTGAGAAGCCCGATGACATATTGCTGGACACGTATTACGCGCAACAAGCGCATGTTCATGCCGGCGGCAAGGTCAATCTGCTGAACCACACCTGGGACGTGGCCGGGGTTGTAGAGCCGGGAAAGCTGGCCCACATTTTTCTGCCGATCACCTCGGTGCAGGACATGGACGGCACGCGCGGCAAGGTAGCGCAGATTTACCTGAAGCTCGACAATCCTTCGAACACGAACGCCGTCATCGCTGATCTGCAACAACTTCTGCCGGGCTACAAGATTTACGGCATGGAAGAGCTGGTGTCGCTGACTTCGGTGGACAACGTTCCTTTTCTCCGGCCGCTCTTGAACGTGATTATCGGCGTAGCGATCGTGATCGGCGCCGCCGTGGCTTCGCTCTCCATGTATATGGCGGTACAGCAGCGCACGCGCGAGATCGGCATTTTGAAGTCGCTGGGAGCTTCAAAATTCCTCGTGGTGAAGATCATCCTGATGGAAGCGCTCTTCCTCGGCCTGGGCGGAAGCATTCTCGGGATCGGCCTCAGCTTCGTAAGCCGGTGGCTGCTCGCCAGACTGGTCCCGGCTTCATTGCCCCAGGCGATCGTACCGGAGTGGTGGCCGATCGCAGGCGCCGTCGCCATGGGCGCCGCGATTCTGGGCGCGTTGTATCCCGGGATGATTGCCGCACGGCAGGACCCGATTCAGGCGCTGGCGTATGAATGAGTTGGAGGGTCCTAAATCTGGTAAACAATCTTTACTTTTTTTGACCGCCATCCCTAGTCCGAGTTTGTTGTGAAAGGCTTCAGCCAAGTCTGGGCGAGGACGAGGGAGCTGCCCTGCTGCGCTTTGGGCATGGAATTCTGCTGGCTCGCGAAAAGACGGCTCACTGAACCGCTTCTGTTCAGGAATGTCAAAACGGCATGGTCCTGATCATTTTCCAATACAAAAACTGCTGAAGATCAGGTTGAGGATGTCATCGGTAGTGGTCTCGCCGGTGATGGCGTCGAGCGGACGGAGCGCGCCGTAGAGATCGAGCATGATCATCTCATGCGGGACTTTGTTTTTGACCGCGTGGGCCGCGGCATCAAGCGACGTAAGCGATTCTTCCACCAGCCGCTGGTGGCGGACATTGGTCAGAAAGCCGGTTTCATGCTCTCCATGGCCGGCTGCGCCGGTGACCTGCTCGAGAATGGCGGCGCGCAGCTCATGGATGCCCGAGCCGGTGATAGCTGAGGTCTTGAAGATTGTGAAACCCTCGGTCGCGAAGTTGGCCTCAGGCGCGAGGTCGGTTTTGTTGGCGACCGCGAGCGCGCGGCGCAGCGAAGCCGCGTCTAACAACTGCCGGTCTTCGGCCGAGACGCCCTGAGTGCTGTCAAGCACCACCAGCACCAGGTCGGCCTCGCTCAGGGCTTCGCGTGACTTGCGAATGCCGATGCTCTCGGCTTCGTCCGTAGAGTGGCGGATGCCTGCAGTATCGATCAGCCGGATGGGAATGCCGCCGAGCGCAACCGTTTCCGTGACCAGATCACGAGTCGTGCCCGGCGTGGCGGTCACGATCGCGCGCTCTCGCTCCACCAGCCGGTTGAAGAGGCTCGATTTGCCGACGTTTGGGCGGCCAACAATGGCGAGCGTCAGGCCTTCATGCACGATCTTTCCATAGGCAAAAGAAGCGCGGAGCTGTTCGAGCGGAGCGCGAACCTCTTCGATGCGCGCGCGAATGTCCTGCGCGGGCAGCACGGCCACATCGTCTTCGGCAAAATCAATTCCCGCCTCCATCACGGCCACTAGGTCCACCAGTTTCTTTTTGATGGGCCGCAGTCGTTGGGAAAGCGCACCCTCAAGCTGCTGCGCCGCGACCTTGGCCTGGTAGAGCGTCTGCGACTCGATCAGGTCGCGCACCGCCTCAGCTTGTGTGAGATCGATGCGGCCGTTGAGAAACGCACGCATGGTGAACTCGCCGGGCTCGGCCAGGCGGGCACCGCGAGCGGTGACCAGCTCAACAATATGGCGCAGGACGACCGGCGCACCGTGTGCCGAGATTTCAACTACGTCATCGGCGGTATAGGAATGGGGCCTGGCAAAGAAGGTGACTACGGCTTCGTCGATGCGCTCGCCCGTCGTGGGCTCGATTACCTCGCTGAAAATCGCGCGGCCCGGAGCGAGTTCATGCTTCAGGCGCAGCATGGAGGTGGCGATCGCGAGCGCCTCGGGGCCCGCAATCCGCACCACGCCGATGCCGCCCGGTCCGGGCGGTGTGGCGATGGCGACAATGGTGTCGTCGAGAAAAGCAGCCATTAGCTCTTAGCCATTAGCTTTTAGCACAGCTAAAGCCGGAGCAACGGTCGAGCAAAAAATGCCCAGCGAATAGCTAAGAGCTAACGGCTAAAGGCTAACAGCTATTTGCTTTTTTCCAGCCGCGCCCAATGCTCCTCGAGACGTTCATAAATGTGGTCGACCTTGCGATGCAGGTGCGCGACTTCCATTTCCGCTTTCAGATTCACCTCATAATCCAGGTCACCTTTCAGACGGTCTTTGGCGACCTGGCGGTTCTGCGACATCATGATGACCGGCGCCTGGATGGCGGCCAGCATCGATAGAAACAGATTCAGCAGGATGTAGGGATAGGGATCGAAGTGCTGCGAAAGCAGCGCCGTGGAGTTGAGAACCACCCAGACGGCGAGCACCGCGGCGAAACACAGAATAAAAGTCCACGATCCACCGAAGGAGGCCACTTTGTCGGCGACGCGCTGGCCGAAGGTCAACATCTCCTGCTCTTCAACGTTGGGGTTGCGCGAAACCTGGGTGCGCAGAAGCTCGTCAGTAGCGCGCAGCCGGCGGCCGATGACGGTGAGCACGTCCATGGCGGCATGTGGATGTTTGTCAATGAAGTCGAGCAGGCGAATGCGGTCGAGCACCAGCAGTTGCGTGTCTTCGCTCGCCACCGCGGTTGCCGTTCGAGGGCCGCCATCGAGAAAAGAAAGCTCCCCGATCACGTCGCCAGGTTCGTTTTCTGAAAGCACGATCTTTTCGCCTTCGGTGCTTTCAACATAGAGCTCGACCCGGCCGCTGCGGATGATAAAAATTTCGCCGCCGGGATCGCCGTAGTGAAAGACGGTCGCGCCCTGCTTGAACCCGCGGGCATTCATCATTTCGGCCAGGGCTTCGCGCTCCTCGTCATCGAG
>DASTJB010000038.1:0-15104 GCA_035717005.1 Candidatus Angelobacter sp. | reverse complement strand
GCCGCGATGCTGCCCACAGTCCGCTGTTGCGCTTGCGGTCGTAATAAACGGCTGCCACGGCCAGCACCGCGACCATGTAAATGCGCGAAATGCACGTGGACCAGCCGCTTCCCGGCACTCCACGCCCGCGAAAACCGAGATGCCCGTACACCAGCGCCCAATTCCCTGCCAGGTTGACCAGGTTGGCTGAAACCAGCGCAAACACCACCGGCTTGACGATGTGCATGGCCTGCAAATAGCGGCGCAGGCCGAAATAGAGCACCAGCGGCAGCGTGCTCCAGACCAGCGCTTTCAAAAACGGCACCGTCTGTGCGACCACATCCGGCGCCAGGCCGAATCGGGGAAACAGCGGGATGATCGCCAGGACTCCTGCCATCAGCAAAGGAGAGATCATGCAGGCAAAGTAGAGCGAGTTCCACATTGCGCGGTGACATTCTTCCAGCCGCCGGGCGCCATAGGCCTGCGCCACCAGAGTGTCCATGCCGAGCATGGTGCCGCTGCCAAAGATCCCGATGGTATAAAACAGCGTACTGCCCACGCTGACTGCTCCAATGGCGGTGGCGCTGTAAGGAAGCCGGCCAACCATCACGGTGTCGACAAACGACATACAAAGCCATCCCAGCTCGGTAAGCGCCAGCGGCGCGGCCAGGCGCAGCATGGGACCGAACTCCTGTCGTATCTCCCGCGTGTGCAGCATGAATTGATTTAAGCACAAGGCGCTCATACTCGATCATGAGCGTCCCGCGTCAGAAGAGATTTGGCGCTTTAAACGATTGGAAAGGGTTCAGTATCAGGGTAGTCTTCAAGGATGGCGTGATGGCCGGTAGCGATTCTGCCGGGATCTTTCACCGCACGCAGGATCTCAAAACGGACTGCCCGGCTGCATTGCCGGCACAGTGGAAAACGGTCTCCTTGAAGCAAAGTCGCTTCATGCATCAGGCGATGCGCATCGTGCGTCACGCGGTAAACGCCGCTTTCTGGGACCAGCTCTCCGGGCCGATGCTTCTGTTTCGAACTCTTTTCGCTTCTCAACGTTCTGTTCCGAAAGGGGACAAGCCATATTAAAGATTTCCTATTCGGCTGGCAAGGACATCGGCCTAAAGTTTGTGGCAACGTTCCCTTAAGGCCACCTCTTTTTACCTGCCGGCTTGCCAGATGTGGTAAGTCAGGTATAATCGCGCCACCTTTGACAGCCAAAACTGAAGCCAGCATCAGGATCCTCTCGGTCGCTTCCACCGAACCGCTCAAGACCACGCGGCAACTTTTGTTGGAGCAGCAGGGCCATAAGGTGTACTCCGCCCTGACGCTGGCCGATGTGGAAGGATTGGCCGAAGCAGTTGAGAAGGTGGACCTCGCCTTGATTGGTCATGGATTCCGCGGACCGGAGAAGCGGAAAATTGCGCGCGCCGTGAATCAGCATTTCCCCGGACTTCCCATACTGGAAATGTGCTTTCACTCACCGGAAATTCCCGGGGCCGATTTTCTTCTCACTGATTCCCCTTCGGAGCTGGTTAAGGCAATCGAGATGATCTTGGAAGGACGTCGCGTTCGCGGATACACCGACTAGCCGCTGTCCACGCAGCTTTTCTGATTGACACGCTTCCCGCCAAGTTGCTAGCATAAGTCCCGCAATGCTTTCCAACGCCCATCGCCATCACCACCATCATGCGATACACGTGTCGGCGGAGGCCTGGATTAGCTAAACAGAGCGCAATCATAGGATTCAAGACCCGCCGGATAAAGATCGGCGGGTTTTTTGTTTTGTATTTCCAAGGACTGTGCGTGACTCGCAAGCGGTTTGGAGCGAAGCGACAGGACAATCCGCCAAGCGGGGGTTTCGCGCCGAGGCCGACTCGCGTGCCGAGGCGCCGATATCAGGAGCAAGAGAATCTAAAGCGGTCAAAAATCGCAAGCGGTTTGGAGCGAAGCGACAATGAAAATAGACTTTCAGAAAATGGATGGCCTGGCGCCGGCAATCGTGCAGGAAGACTCTACCGGCGAGGTGCTGATGGTCGGCTTTATGAATGCCGAAGCCTACGCCCGCACTGCCGAAACCGGCTACGTGACTTTTTATTCCCGCACGCGCCAGAAGCTGTGGATGAAGGGCGAAACCTCCGGCAACCGGCTGCGCGTGATCTCCGCCATGACGGATTGCGATCGTGACACCGTTCTGTTTCGCGTCTTTGTGGAAGGCGATGGACTGGTGTGCCACACCGGAACCAAGTCGTGCTTTACTGAGCCGCTCGAAATCAGGCTGGCGGAGGCGCAACAATGAAGCTCCGCGTCGGAATACCCAAGGGAAGCTTGCAGGAATCGACCATCGCGCTGTTCAAGCGCGCCGGCTTGAGCGTCTACACCAGCAGCCGCTCGTATTTCGCCGGCACGGACGATCCGGAGATCGAATGCATGCTGATCCGCGCCCAGGAGATGGCGCGTTACGTGGATCACGGCGCGCTGGATTGCGGCTTGACGGGCAAAGACTGGCTGGTGGAAAGCGGTCTGGATCTCATCACTGCCGCTGAACTGATTTACGCCAAGCAGAGCCTGGGCAAGGTGCGCTGGGTCCTGGCCGCGCCGGAGGATTCTCCGTTTCAGAAGGCCGAAGACCTGGCAGGAAAAATCATCGCCACGGAGCTGGTCAACGTTACCAAGAACTATTTCGCCGCGCGCAATGTACCCGTGAAAGTTGAGTTCTCCTGGGGCGCAACGGAGATCAAGCCGCCCACGCTCGCCGACGCGATCGTGGAAATTACCGAGACCGGCAGCTCGCTTCGCGCTAACCGGCTGCGTATCATTGAAACCGTCATGGAGTCGAGCACACAGCTGATCGCCAATAAGAATGCCTGGGCGGACAGCGAAAAACGGCGCAAGATCGAAAATCTGGCGCTCATGCTTTGCGGCGCCATCTACGCCCAGGGCCGCGTTGGTCTGATGCTCAACGTGCGCAAGTCCGATCTTGCCGGGGTCCTGGCCGTGCTGCCTGCGCTGCAAAAACCCACGATCTCAACGCTGAGCGACGATGAATGGGTCGCCGTGAACACCATCATCGAAGAGACAACGGCGTGGAAGATCATGCCGCGGCTGAAAGCGGCGAAGGCCGAGGGCATTGTCGAATATCCTTTGAACAAGGTGGTGCTGTGATGCGCGTGCTTCGTGGGCGGCGTGCGGAAGCTGCGGTCCGGGCCCTGGAACAGCGCGGCGCAACCGGCCTGGCGCGTGTGGAAAAGCAGGTAAGCCGCATTGTGGCTGACGTAAGGAAGAACGGCGACCGCGCGCTGCGCCGCTATGCGGAGAGATGGGACGGTCTGGGAAAGAAACAGCCTCTGCGCGTCAGCGATGCCGAGTTCGAGTCGGCCTGGGCTTCCGTTTCCGAAAGTTTTCGCCGCGCGCTGACCACAGCCGCAGCAAACATCCGCCAATATTGTGAGTGGCAAAAGCCGCAGCCCTGGCGCAACGGGCTTGGCCCCGGCATTCAGGTAGGCCAGGTGGTGCGGCCTCTGGACTCCGCAGGCTGTTACGTCCCCGGCGGACGTTATCCGCTGCCCTCCACCATGCTCATGACGGTCATTCCCGCGCAGGTTGCCGGTGTGAAACAAATACGAGTTGTCTCTCCGCGGCCGGCGCCAGAGACGCTGGCAGCAGCATTTTTTCTCGGTGTGCGCGAAGTGTATCGCATTGGCGGCGCGCAGGCCATCGCCGCTCTGGCGTATGGAACGGCGAGTGTGCCCCGCGTGGACAAGATCGTTGGCCCGGGGAATCTGTTTGTGACTGCCGCCAAGAAGCTGGTCGCGTTCGATTGCGGTATCGACTTCCTGGCCGGGCCAACCGAGGTTGTCATTGTGAGTGAGCGCGGTGACGCGCGCTTTATCGCCGCTGACCTGGTGGCGCAGGCGGAGCATGACCCCGACGCCGTGGCCATTTTTATTACTTCGACCGAAAGGCTCGCCAACGAAGTCTTAGCGCAGGTTAAGACTGCTGCTGCTTCCAATGAAACGGCCCGGGCTTCCCTCAAAACCAATGGCGCGGTGCTTCTTGCCGCCACGCATGAGCAGGCACTCGAGTTTGCCAACCGCATCGCCGCCGAGCACATCACGGTCCATGAAGAAGATCTGCCGCAGGTCCGCAATGCAGGGTCGATCTTCATTGGCGACTACTCTCCGCAGGCTGCCGGCGACTACGCTGCCGGCCCCAACCACGTGCTGCCCACCGGCGGAGTGGCGCGCTTCCGCGCGGGATTGGGCGTCACCGACTTTGTGAAGACAATCTCAGTGCAGCAGCTCTCCCGTGACGGACTGGACCGGATCGCGGAGTCGGTGATCGCGCTGGCCGAGGCGGAAGGACTGAAGGCGCATGCACAATCCATTCGAGTGAGGTCGGCCCATGCTTAAAGCCCGCAGATGTGTCCGCGAGATGCGCGAGTATCATTCGCCCCTGAGCAGTCCCACAACCGATCTGCGCCTGGACATGAATGAAAGCACCACGGGGTGCTCGCCGCGGGTCCTGGCGAAGCTAAACAGCATGAGCGCGAAAACTCTGGCGCTCTACCCGCGCCGCGAGCCGGGTGAAAAGCTGGTCGCGGATTTCCTGCGCGTGGCTTCCGAACAGGTCCTGCTCACCAATGGCGCCGATGAGGGCATTGACCTGCTTTGCCGCGCGTATCTTGAGCCGCAGAACGAAATCATCGTGGTGACGCCGGCCTTTGCCATGTATGAGGTCTTCGCGCAAACGGAAGACGCCAGGGTTGTGCGCGTCCCCGCTGAAGCCGATTTCAGCTTCCCCACCGAGCGACTTCTCACAGCTATCACGCCGCAGACCAGGGTTATTGTGATCTGCAATCCGAACAACCCCACCGGCCTGGCCGTGCCGCGCTCCAGCATCTTGAAGGTGATTGCCGCCGCGCCGGACGCCGCAATCCTGCTCGACGAAGCGTACTTTGATTTCTATGGCGAGACAATGATGGACCAGATCGGCAAGCTGCCCAATCTGTTCATCGCGCGCACTTTCTCGAAAGCTTATGGACTCGCCGGATTGCGCCTGGGCGTGATGATCGGCGACAAAGAACAGATCTCAGTGCTTCGCCGCATGGTCTCGCCGTTTAACGTGAATGCGTCTGCCATGGAATGCCTGGCGGAGGCGCTGTCCGATCGCGAATTCGTGAACGCCTACGTCGCGCAGGTGCGCGCGGGGCGGGAATGGCTGAAGCGAGAGCTGGAGCATTTGGGCTTTAAGTGCTGGCCCAGCCAGGCGAACTTCGTTCTATGCCGCTTTGGCGATGGGAAAAAAGCAATTCTTGAGGCGCTCCGGGCCCGCGGTATCGCGCTGCGTGACCGGCCCGACTGCGCGGGCTGTGTGCGCATCACCATTGGCAAGCAACATGAGATGGAGCGCCTGATCGTCGAACTGAAACAGGTGCTCGCCGGCGTTTCCACCGCGTCGCAGGTCACGCGATGAGAAAAGCCACGCTTCATCGCAAGACGAACGAGACAGATATCCGGATTGCGCTGACGATCGAAGGCCAGGGGCGGTATGCCATCTCAACCGGCATTCGCTTTCTGGATCACATGCTGGAACTTTTCGCCCGACACGGCGCGTTTGACCTCAGGCTGAAAGCCACGGGGGATCTGGATGTGGACCAGCACCATACGGTTGAGGACGTAGGCATTTCGCTGGGCGAGGCGTTCAACAGCGCGCTGGGCGAAAAGCGCGGCATCATGCGCGCCGGATATTTCCTTATGCCCATGGATGAGACGCTCGGGCTGGCGGCGGTCGATTTCAGCGGCCGCGCCGCCGCGGTGGTCAATACGCAGGTAAAGGTCCGGCTCGTGGGCGATCTGCAATCCGAGCTGGTTGACGATTTCTTCGAAGGCTTTGCCCGCGGCGCCCGCGCCAACGTCCATCTCAAGACCGTTTACGGCCGCTCGAACCATCACAAGATCGAAGCGCTGTTCAAGGCCTTTGCCCGCGCGCTGCGCGTGGCCTGCTCGCGCGACCGCCAGCTGGCGCGGATGCTGCCCAGCACCAAGGGGCTGCTGTGATTGCAATTGTCGATTACGGCGCAGGCAACATCAGCTCTGTGAAGAAGGCGCTGGCGCATCTGGGCGCAGAGGCGCAGGTGACGAATGATCCGGCAGTCATTGCCCGGGCAGAAAAAATCGTCGTGCCCGGGGTTGGCCACTTCAGCCGTTGCCGGTCGTTGAACGAGAGCCTGCGCTCCCCGGTGTTGGACGGAATCGCTGCGGGGAGGCCGTTTCTGGGGATCTGCGTCGGCATGCAGTGGCTGTTCCAGGGCAGCACCGAGTCGCCGGAGACACCGGGCGCCGGGCTCTTTGCCGGCGAATGCTCCCGCTTCCCTGCTTCCGTCAAGTCGCCGCACGTGGGATGGAACCAGATCCAGATCAGCAGCCAGTCGCGCCTGCTGCGCGGGATTGAGAGCGGGGCATTTGTCTACTACACACATTCGTTTCGTGCGCCGGTGGTGGCTGAGACCGTGGCCTGCGCGCAATACGGCGGCGCATTTTCCGCCGCGGTGGAGCGCGGAAATATTTTTGGCGTGCAGTTCCACCCGGAGAAATCGGCGCGCACCGGACTGAAGATCCTGGAGAACTTCTGTGCCCTCTGAGCCACTCCACCCCAGCAAGCCAAACCCCGGCTTGCCGGGGACCCCGTGCCTCGCCAAGCGCATCATTGCATGTCTTGATGTCGATGCCGGGCGCGTCGTTAAGGGCATACAGTTTCAGCAGCTGCGCGATGCCGGCGATCCCGCAGAGCTGGCGCGGGCGCACGCTCAGGCGGGCGCAGACGAAATTGTGCTGCTCGACATCACGGCTACGTCCGGTAACCGCAAGACCCTGGTTGAAACAGTCCGCAGAACGGCGCGCGAGCTGTTTGTACCGTTCACGGTCGGCGGCGGCGTGCGCACGCTTGACGACGCCGCGGCCATATTTGACGCCGGCGCTGACAAGGTCACCATCAATTCCGCCGCGGTTGCCGATCCCAAACTGATCGGCGAGATCGCCGGCCGCTTTGGCTCGCAGGCGGTCATCGTGGCAATTGACGCCAGGCGCGGAGATTTGCTGGTTCACGCAGCGGAGGTCTTCGTCAGCGGAGGCCGCACGGCAACCGGTAAGCGCGCTTTGGCCTGGGCCAGAGAAGCCGAAGAGCGCGGCGCAGGGGAAATCCTGCTGACCTCCATGGACCGCGACGGCACCGGCGCGGGTTTTGATTGTGAACTCACAGCAACAGCTTCTAAGGAGGTCTCAATCCCCGTGATTGCCTCCGGAGGCGCGGGGAGCGCACAGCATTTTGTTGAGGTCTTTTCCGCCGGACTCGCCGACGCGGCGTTGGCAGCATCGATTTTTCACTTCGGCACTCACGCCATCGCCGATCTGAAGCAGACGCTGCTCAGAGCCGGCGTTCCGATGAGGTGGCCATGCTGATTCCCTCCATCGATCTCATGGACGGAAAGATCGTGCAGATGGTACAAGGCGAGAAGAAGGCGCTGGAGTTCGACGATTTTGATTATTGGATCAAGCGCTTTTCCGGCTACCCGCTGGTGCAGCTGATCGACCTTGATGCGGCCATGGGAAGCGGAGACAACCAGGAGTTGCTCGCGCTGATCTCGAAACGGCTTCCCTGCCAGATCGGCGGCGGGATCAGGACGATTGAACGGGCGCGAACGTTGCTGGCGTCGGGCGCAAAACGAGTGATTTTCGGATCGGCGCTGCTGGTGGATGGCAAAGTCGACACGCGGCTGGCCGCCGAAGCGGCGAAATCTCTTGGCCTGAAACATCTCACATTCGCCATCGACTCACGCCAGGGCAAGATTGCGATCAAAGGATGGAAGCAGTCAACCAACATCACTCCCGCAGAGATGATTCGCGCTCTCGATCCTTATTGCAGCGCCTTTCTGTACACCCACATTGATACCGAAGGGACGATGACTGGATTTCCTATCGATGTCGCGCGAGATTTGGCAAAGCTCACCAAAAAGAAATTGATTGTTGCGGGCGGCATCCGGTCGCAGGCAGAAGTCGATGAGTTCGAAAGCATCGGCGTTGATGCCGTGGTGGGCATGGCGATCTATACCGGGGCGATGCGGCCATAGCCGCAGGACGTCAGCGCCAGCCCGGTGATGAAATAATCAGCCGGGCTTTTTTGCGCGGTACAGGCCGGCAATCCCGAAGGTATAAGGCGTCCAACTGGCGTCCTTGAAGCCCGCCGCTTCCATGCGATTGAGCATCTCCTGTGGCGCGGGAAACTTCTCCACCGAGGCCGGCAGATACTCGTAAGCGCTGCGCACACCGGAGATGAGCGCGCCAATCCGTGGCAGCACGCGGCGAAAATAGAACCTGTATAACTTGCCCGTCAAGCCGCTGGGCTCGCTGAAGTCGAGAATGCCAGCTTCACCGCCGGGTTTGAGCACGCGGAAGATTTCACGCAGTCCCGCGTCATAGTTCGCCAGGTTGCGAAACCCAAATGCTGAAACCACCAGGTCCACGCTGCCGGCGGCGAGCGGCAGTTGCAAAGCGTCTGCTTCCAGAGGCTGTATTTTTTTGGCGCGATATTTCGCCAGCCCGTGCTGCAACATGGGACGGGAGAAGTCGAGCGCCATCATCGCGGCACGGCTGCCTTTTTTGGTCGCGACGGCTTGCAGCGCGACTGACATATCACCAGTGCCGGCACAGAGGTCGAGCACACGGGCATCGTCGCGGGAAAGAATATGCGCAAAGGTCCGCGCCGTCCGCCGCCACCACAGGCGGTCGACATTGAGCGAGAGCATGTGGTTGAGCAGGTCATAACGTGGAGCGATCTCATCGAACATCTGCCGCACGGCCTGCGCAGCCGAGCGCTCGTCAGTCGTGCCTGGCGGCGTGGTGCCCACCGTTTGTCCTGACGATGCCCTGGCAGGGGATGGGGTCTCTACCGGCTCAGCCATGGTTCTTGACCATTTCCACCGCGGCCCGAACTACCGTTTGCGGAATATCGTTCGCAATCCGGACGCGCCCGATTCTTTGCGGAAGCACAAAATGCACAGCACCGGCGACGGTTTTCTTGTCCGATTGCAGCCGCGCCATGATCTCATCTACATTGCATGTGACCGGCGGCAGAGGGCCGTACGCCAGGACCGACTCGCGAATCTGCTCGACGGTCTCGGTCCGGCAGACGCCGGAGATCCCGGCAATGGCGGCGGCAGCGACCATGCCCCAGGCAACGGCTTCGCCGTGGAGAAAATGCGAGTATCCGGTGGCGGCCTCCAGAGCATGCCCGACCGTATGTCCGAAGTTGAGAATGCGGCGCAGGCCGGACTCTTTTTCGTCGGCAGACACCACATCGGCCTTGACGCGCACGGAGTCGCGAATGGTTCGCACCACTGCTTTCAGGTCGCGGGCCAGGATCTTCTGCGCATGATCGCGCATGAACTCGAAGAGCCTGCGGTCGCGGATGACGCCACACTTCAATGCTTCAAAGAGGCCGGAGCGGAACTCGCGTTCGGCCAGCGTTTGCAGAAGCTCGGGATCAACCAGCACACCGCTGGGTTGATGAAACGCGCCAACCAGGTTCTTTCCGGCACGCAGGTTCACGCCGGTTTTGCCGCCGATGGCCGCGTCGAGCTGCGCTACGACTGTGGTGGGTATCTGGACCACGGGGACGCCGCGCATGAAGATTGCTGCCAGGAAGCCCGCGCAGTCGCCCACCACGCCTCCGCCGAACGCCACCAGCAGGGACTTGCGGTCCGCCCTGGCATCCACGAGCTGCTCGGCAAGCTGTTCTACGGTGTGCAGTCGCTTGGCGGGCTCGCCATCGTGCATCTCCAGGACCGTGAACGGCAGCCTTGCCTCGGCCAGCGACGCCTCCAGCTTGCTGCCCCAATGCCGCCGCACGTTGGGGGAGGTCACCACGAAAACGCGGCTCGACCTGGCCGGCAGCATGCGCCGCAGTTCGCGTCCGGCATGCCGCAGCAGCCCTGCACCCACCAGGACGCGATAGCTGTCCGGTTTGGTTCGAACCCGTATGGAATCCACGCAGACGATAATAAATGATGCGCCGGGAGGAAAGTCCCGGCCGAACCCTGAGAGGGACACGAGAATCGGGTGATTTTGTTACCATTTTGAGTCCATGAAAAAGCTTCCCGCCCAAGTCGATTTCATCGTGGTTGGAGCCGGAGTAGCCGGATTGCGCGCAGCCATCGCGCTGGCTGAGGCGGGCAAGGTGCTGGTGCTGGCCAAGCTGGAGCTCACTGAATCGAACACGCAATACGCGCAAGGCGGAATCGCCGTTGCGCTCAGTGACGAAGATGAGATCAGCCTGCATCTCCAGGACACGATCAACGCCGGCGACGGGATCGTGAACGCCGACGCAGCGCGCGTCCTGGTAGAGGAAGGTCCGGAGCGCATACAGGAGTTGATTGAGTGGGGCACGAAGTTCGACCGTAAGGGAACAAAGCTGACTTTTACCCGCGAAGCCGCGCACAGCCGCGATCGCGTGCTGCATGCGCATGGAGATTCCACCGGCCGGGAGATCGGCCGCGCTCTGTATGCCAGGGCAGCCACGCTCAAAAATATTTCATTCTACGAATTTGCCTTTACCTCCGGGCTGCATTGTGAGAATGGCCGGGTTTGCGGAGTGAACCTGATCAACCCGGATGGCGAGTCGCGCACGGTGACCGGCGGCGCCGTGCTGCTGGCCACGGGGGGCGCGGGGCACGTTTACAGCAACACGACGAACCCTGCGGTCGCTACTGCGGACGGCGTGGCCATGGCGTTTCGCGCGGGCGCTGAGATCAGTGACATGGAGTTCGTGCAGTTTCATCCCACGGCGCTCTACGTCAAGAACGCTCCGCGATTTCTGCTTTCTGAAGCCCTGCGCGGAGAAGGCGGCGTGCTGCGCAACGCGGAACTTCATCGCTTCATGCCCAAATATCACGAAGCCGGCGAACTCGCGCCGCGTGACGTGGTGGCGCGCGCCATTGCACATGAGCTGGAGGTATGCCGGCTCAAAGAACCGGTGGTTTATCTTGACCTGACACACCTTAAGGCGGACCACTTGATCGCGCGCTTCCCGCGGATCTACCAGACCTGCCTGAAACACAACATTGATATCACCGTGGACCTGATTCCGGTCCGGCCTGCAGCGCACTACCTGATGGGCGGCATGCGCACTGACCTGGAGGGCCGCAGCAGCCTGCCCGGCCTTTTTGCGGCTGGGGAAGCCGCGTGTACCGGCGTGCACGGCGCAAACCGGCTGGCGAGCAATTCCCTGCTGGAAGGGCTGGTCTTTGGCGCTCGCGCAGGACAGGCCATGTGCGACCAGAGAAATGATGCACCGGGATCCAGCAACCCTGCTGCGCAACACGACAAAGCTGTTTCCAGCGACGTTGAACTATTCATTCGCGAGATCCAGCAACTCATGTGGAACAAGGTTGGGATTGTGCGCAGCCGGCAGGGACTGTCAGAGGCCGTGCAGCAGCTACAGGCCGCGGGAGAAAAACTGCCGGGCCCGGATTCGCGCAGAAGCGGCGAAGCCGGGAACATTCACACGGCGGCACTGCTGATCGCCCGATCCGCGCTGGCGCGGCTGGAGAGCCGTGGCGCGCATTACCGCACTGACTACCCGGAGCACGACGATGCAAAGTTCAGGAAGCACTCCATCGTGGGGGAACGGGGCGTGAAATTCGTCAGCTAGTCCTCGCAGGTGAATACGCTAGAATATCCAGCATTCGATGACAGAGGAGAGGCCAATGCCAGAACGCCAGCCGGCAAAGGAGGATCCCGCCCGCGCAAATGAAAACTGGGCGAGGGATGGACAGGCGGAGAAACGTTTTCGCCGGCTCCTGGACGCGGCTCCCGACGCGATTCTCGAGGTCGACGGTCAGGGCCGGATTGTGCTCATCAACCAGACCGCCGAGAAGATGTTTGGCTACACCCGCGACGAACTGATGGGCCTGAATGTGGAGACCCTGGTGCCCGCCTCGATGCGCGCGGGACATGTCCGGCACCGCACTTCTTATACGGCGCATCCGCAGATGCGCCCGATGGGCACGGGGCTCGAACTTAGGGCGCAACGAAAAGACGGCTCGCTTTTTCCGGTCGAGATCAGTCTCAGCCCCAATCCGGGCGAAGAGGGTGGGAGGGTGATCGCGCTGGTGCGCGACATCACCGCGCGCAAACAGGTGGAGGACAGGCTCAAAGCGATCCAGGAACAGTACACCGCGGAATTGGCCACCAAAAATCAGCAGCTGGAAGCAAGGAACCTCGACGTGGAACGCGCGAACCGGCTGAAGAGCGAATTTCTGGCCAGCATGAGCCATGAGTTGCGCACGCCGCTGCACACCATCATCGGCTTTTCTGAGCTGCTGACGGAAGAGCTGGAAGGACCGCTGAATGACAAGCAGAAGCGCTTTATCGGGCATATTTTGCAGGATTCACGGCACTTGCTGGAGCTGATCAATGAAATTCTGGACCTGAGCAAGATTGAAGCCGGGCGGCTGGAGTTGCAGAAGGAAGAAATGGACTTTGCCGGCTGCCTGCGCGAGGTCATCGCGGGCATTCAACACCAGGCAGCGGCAAAAAATATTCAGGTCGATGTTCGCAACGAATTCAACGGGACACTTTACGCCGACCGCATGCGCGTGAAGGAGATTCTTTATAATCTGCTGAGCAATGCGCTAAAATTTACACCGGACGGCGGAGAAGTCTGGGTGGGGGCCATGGTACAAGCCCACGAACTGCAAGTGGTGGTAGGAGACACCGGCATTGGCGTTCATCCGCAGGAGCACGACACGATATTTGACAAGTTTTACCAGGTAGGAAGCACCACGGAAGGCACACGCGAGGGCACAGGTCTGGGCTTGCCGATCACCAGGAAGCTGGTGGAGTTGCACGGAGGTAACATCTGGCTTGAGAGCAGCCCCGGCAAAGGAAGCCGTTTCAGCTTCACTTTGCCGCTCCCAACGTAATTGGGAATGTAACAGGTCACCAGGTCAAACGAGGGATGAAGCGGATTCTTATTGCAGAAGACAAGGCCACCAGCCGGGAGCTGTTGCGGACCGTCCTGCAACAGCAGGGATATTCTGTGGACGAAGCAGAGGACGGCGAAGAGGCCCTGCGCAAAATCACTGAAAATCCGCCCGACCTGATTCTGATGGACCTGCAGATGCCCGCTCGCAACGGCTATGAGGTGGTGAGCGAACTCCGTAAAGATCCGCGTCTTGCCGGCGTTCCCATCGTAGCGGTTACGGCCAGCGCGATGCAGGGCGATCGTGAAAAAGTCCTGGCTGCCGGTTTCACTTCATATCTCACGAAACCACTCTCGCTGGTCCAGTTGCGGCAGGAAGTCACGCGGCTGCTCGAAAACGGCGCTTAGCCGCGATCACAGCAGCCCATATTTTTTCATTTTGTAACGCAAAGCGTCACGGCCAATACGCAATTGCCGCGCAGCCTGCGATTGATTCCCCGAAGCCCCGGCCAGCGCCTGCACCAGCAGTTGTTTTTCGTGCTCCTCGAATGACATGTTCGCCGCGCCATTGTCTGAGCCGGCCGGCGGCGCTACACCCGCTGCTGCTTGCCGCGTAATTGTCGAAGCCGAGCTCTGCTGCACGCCCGGCGGCAGGTCGGCGATATCGATGGTTTCACCCAACGCCATCAGGCAGGCATGGCCGATCACGTTTTCCAGTTCGCGCACATTGCCCGGCCAGGTGTAGCGGTTCAACTGGATCTGCGCTCGCTGCGTCAGGCCGCGGATTTCACGGCCGTATTGCCGCGAGAACTTGCCGACAAAATGACGCGTGAGGAGCGGAATATCTTCCATTCTTTCCGCCAGCGGCGGCACTTGGATTTCTACCATCGACAACCGATAGAACAGGTCTTCCCGGAACTCCCGCGCCCCGATCGCCGCGCGCAGGTCTTTATTCGTCGCGGCCACAACACGCACGTCGATCTTTTGCGGCGTCAGCGATCCTACGCGCTGGACTTCCTGGTTCTGCAGCACTCGCAGCAGCTTGGCCTGGGTATTCAGCGGCATGTCGCCGATCTCGTCAAGAAACAACGTCCCGCCGCTGGCATGCTCGAACAAGCCGGCTTTGTCGCGATCGGCGCCGGTAAACGCGCCGCGCACATGGCCGAACAACTCGCTCTCAAACAGCGTCTCAACCACGGCGGAACAATTCAGCACCACAAACTTGCCCTTGGCCGGACTCAACCGATGCAGCGCCTGTGCCACCAGGTCCTTCCCGGTGCCGGTTTCGCCGGTGACCAGCACGCTGCGAAAATGCGGCGCGATGCGGCGAATGCGCGAGAATACCTGCCACATCTGCGGGCTGCGTCCTACCAGGCCTTCAAATTGCGCAGCGCCCATCAATTCGCTATCGACCTTGAGGATCTCCTGGCGTTGCGCAGCCGCTTCAATCAACTTTCCTACGCGTTCCCTGAGCGCGCCAATACTGATGGGCTTGTTCAGGTAATCAGCTGCACCCTTACGGATGGCTTCCACCGCAGTTTCGGTGGTGTAATGCGCAGTCATCAAAACGACGTCGATCGCGGGATCAAACTCGATGATGCGCTCCAGAACTTCCAACCCTCCCAGGTTGGGCATAACCAGGTCCGTCATGACCACCTGGGGATGATGCGTATAAACCAGGTCTAGCCCTTCTTCTGGATCTGAAGCAGTCAAAATGCGGGTGCCGGTGCCGCCCAGGGCGGTCTCAAGAAACTCCAAACTGCGAGGATTGTCGTCGATCAGGACCAGAGTGACCATGCCGGCTGCTCGCGTCATGTGAGATGGAGCTTGCGCCGCACCCATGTCGACGCTGCCGGCAGATCGCAGAAACTTACCAGACGATGCTCGCCGGCCGCTCGCTCTATTAATACCACTTTCCCTTCGCCGGCGTATGGGGAATTGTCAGTTGTTGTCCGCGCGAGCCTGTTCTCTCTTGATGATCGCGTCAATCCGGCCGCCGACCCGCTCGCGCAAAACCGCCAGTGGAACGGGCTTGTTCAAATAGTCTGCAGCATTCCTTTTGCGCACCTGCTCAAGCGACATGCTGGAGTGGAAAGCCGTGATGACTATAGCTTCAATTTCAGGATCGAAGGCGCGTAGCCGGTCCAGCA
>DASTJB010000037.1:0-14790 GCA_035717005.1 Candidatus Angelobacter sp. | reverse complement strand
AGAACGCCCGATCAACAGCGGTAGGCGGCTTTTCCGGCGGCTTGTCTACTCTTTCAGCCGGAAACGCGGTCGTACCAGCGTACGAATTTCCGTTCTGTCCGGCTCGCGCGGCCGAGCTTGATTCCATCAGCCGCTGTGCTGAAGAAATCGCGCCCAGGCTGATGCCGGCACACACCACGGCAAAGACCAGGAATCCGACTGCCCACGCCAGAGTCTGCGCGCGCAGACTGAAATTGGGCTCGATCAAAATCGGATAGATCACCAGCGCCAGCAGCGATCCGAAATTCGAGACCGCAAACAACCGGTAAGGCGGCCGCGCAGCTTCGGGCGTTGTGGTCTGGTCTATGTTGGCAGGCCCGCGCGCGTACCACGCCTGCAGCAACGAACTGGTGGCTGAAAGTACGAGGAACGGCACCCCGATCAGCCCGCTCAGCACCACGAGAACGCTGGCAATAGGCCGCCCGGTCGAGGCGTGCAGGTGCGGGTTCAGGTTCAGCGCGATCTGCGCCAGACTCAGGAGGAGTAAAAAGCCGTATGCCAGCGCCTGGCTGCGCGGGCGAAGCTGGGTCGCGATCCAGTGCGCGCAGAGATATCCCAGCAGCAACGCGCTTTGGAAAAAAACCAGGCAGGTGGTCCACACCGCGGCCGAGCCGCCCAGCAACGGCAGCAGGCGCTTGCCCGCCATGGGCTCAACCAGGAAAAGAAGGCTGCTGCTCAGAAAAATCGCGGCAGCATAAAGAAGGGCGCGTGGTCGCATGAACGATCAAGATAACACGAGCAGTAAAAATCGAGTCAGCGAGTCAGCGAGTCAGCGAGTCAGCGAGTCAGCGAGTCAGCGAGTCAGCGAGTCAGCCAAAGCCAAAATCAAGCAAGAATCAAATCTTTTTTTGATCCGCGTGAATCCGCGTTCATCCGCGCTAAGATTTCTTGCTCTTCCGATGGTCCGATCTCCCGATGGACCGATGACCCGATTCCTACTCGCCCTTCCCCAGCTTCCTGCACAGATCACCCAACGCGTCCTGCTCGTCCGGCTTAAGGCGACTCATCATCTCGGTAATGCGCCGCGCGTGATCGGGAAAGATCCGCTTGATCAGCTTGCCGCCGGCCGGAGTGATGGCGGCAATGACAAACCGCTTGTCAGGGCCCTGCTGCTCTCTCTTGACCAGACCGCGTTTTTGCAGGTTGTCAATCACCAGGGTGAGATTGCCGCTGCTGGTGAGAATGCGGCGGGCCAGATCGCCCAGGGTCTGAGGCCCGACGTGAAACAGCGCTTCCAGCACGGCAAACTGGCTCAGCGTGAGCCCTTCCTCTTCCAGACCGATTCGCGCATAGGCGAAGGCCGCGCCGGCGGCGCGCTCCAACTTGACGTAGGCGCTCAGTGCGCGTTGCTGGGCCGCCGTGCCTTTGAATTTGCCGGGCATTGTCTTGAGTAACCGGATGTGAAATGTACCGCAACTGCGCGGCGAAGGCAAAAGCTATTCACCGCAGAGGACGCAGAACACGCAGTGAAATTGGATAAATCAGTCCTTCTTTCCCTGCGTTCTCCGCGCCCTCTGCGGTGACTTTGTTTTACTGAATATCGAACTGCTCCGGATGCAGCAGCGCATCGGACTTGACGATCACTGTCCTCTTCACCAGCTCTTCCATCTCCTGCAACCAGCGCGCGTTGTTGGTCTTGAGCGCCTTGGCCACGTCCGGGTGGACGCGGACCATAACGTCCCGCTCAAAGTGCCGCGCCATCTTGCGCAGCTCCACATAAATCTCATTGCACACCGTGGTCACGGACTTGATCATGCCCGTCGCCTGGCACGTGGGACACGGCTGCCCCAGCGTGCGCTCCAGTGACTGTTTCACCCGCTTGCGCGTGATCGCCACCAGTCCAAAGTCGTTAAACTGCAGGACCTTCGAAGGCGCGCGGTCCGCCTTGAGCGCTTCTTCCAGCGCCTGCATGACTTTGGAGCGATTGCGCCGCTCGTCCATGTCGATGAAATCGATCACGATGATGCCGCCCAGGTCGCGCAGCCTGATCTGCCGCACAATTTCCTTGATGGCGTCGATGTTGGTCTTAACGATCGTATCTTCCAGCCGCGCCGTCTTGCCTACGTATT
This sequence comes from Candidatus Angelobacter sp., assembly GCA_035717005.1. GTDB lineage: Bacteria > Acidobacteriota > Terriglobia > Terriglobales > Acidobacteriaceae > Angelobacter. Next base: position 12,682 of record DASTJB010000037.1, on the reverse strand, counting down.
TGCCGGTGTTGATGTCGATCGCGACCAGCGCCTCGGTCTGGTTGATGACGATATAGCCGCCACTGCGCAGCCAGACCTTCGACTTGAGCGCCTTGTTGATCTCGTCGGTGATGTTGAACTGCTCGAACAGCGGCGTTTCCTTCGTGTAAAGCTTCACGCGCTTCACCAGCGAGGGCTGGAAGCGGCTCACGAAGCGCAGAATGCGTTCGTACTCCTGCTCCGTGTCGGCCCAGATCGCGGAGAAGCTCCCGCTCACCTGGTCGCGCAGGATGCGTTCCACCAGGTTCAGGTCGTGATAGATCAACGCCGGCGCTTTCGACGTTTCCGCGCGGCCCTTGATTTCCGTCCACAGGTTGATCAGGAAGCGAATGTCATTGCGCAGATCTTGTTCTTCCGCGCCGGCAGCCGCGGTGCGGACAATGAATCCGCCCTGGGACTCGCCGCGCTCGCTCAGTGCAATGCGCTTCAGCCGGTGCCTTTCCTCTTCCGAACCAATCTTGCGGGAAACGCCCGTGTGGTGCACGGTTGGCATGTACACCAGGTAGCGTCCCGGCAGCGCGATGTGGCTGGTGATGCGCGCGCCTTTTTTGGCAATCGGCTCTTTGGCAATCTGCACCAGGATTTCCTGGCCTTCTTTCAGAAGGTCGCTGATGGCCGGCAGCTGCCGTGCTGACTGGTGCCGCGGCCGTCCGCGCATGCGCCGTCCGCCCGGTCCACGACGTCCACCGCGGCGCTCCGGTCCACCTCGACGCTGTGTGCGCTGCTGATATCCGGCTGCGGCAGGCGCGCGCTGTTCAGCGCTGGAATCTTCCAGTTCCTCGACAATTGCCTCTTCGCCCTCTTCCGCTTGTTCCTCGTCTTCCTCGCCGGCATCTTCTCCGGCCTCAGAGAGAGCAAACGCCTCTTCCACGGCTTCAAGCTCTTCCGGCTCCAGCCCCTCGGCCTCATACTTGCCGGTGGCGTGCTCGTTGACGTGCGCATCGCGCACCGCCTCCATCAGCTCATTGCCCATGGGAAGCAACTGCTCGCCGGCCTGCCCGAGCACCTCTTCTTCCATCTCTTCAAATTCACCGAGATCAAGATCGTCTTCGTAGCCGGGAATCTCGCTTTCCTCTTCTTCGATCTCTTCTTCTTCGACCACGCCAGACCTCGATGCCTTCCACGGCTGAGGCTCTTCCGTAGCCGCTGCAGGCGCGGATTCCTCAGCCTGCTCAGCGGCTGGTTCTTCTTCCACTTCTTCCGCCTGTGCCGCACCTCCGCCAAAAACGCTGGCGACGTTCATCTGCTCGAATCTCTGCTCGTCTTTGCGGCTGAGTGAGTGCCCCGTTTCTTCGATTGTCTCGGCCGCTTCCTGCGTGTGCTCTGCCGCTTCCTGTTCCGGCTCCACGCGATGGAACACGCCCGGCGCTTCAACCCGCGCCTCAGCATCCTGTTGCCGGCCCTCTTCTTCCACCGGGTGCGGAATTGGCCCTGCTGACTCGCGGTCCTGGAGGAAGCCGCGTTCCTCGTTTGTGGAAGGGATGGGCTCCGGCTCCACTGTCTCGGTTGCCGTACGCGCTGCCTGGCTTGGCTTGCCGTACTTCGCCAGCGACTCGCCCGGCAGCACCATGGAACCAGCGGCGAACTGCGCAGAGTCGATCGAGTACTCAGTGGAAGGCCGTGGCCGCGGTCCTTTTTCGGTCTTTACCGGCTTCTGAGTAACGCTTGCTGCCTGCTGCGCGCCATGCGGCTGATACTTCGAAATCGACTCTCCCGGAAGCAGGATTGGCTCAGGACGCTGATAATCGGAACGCGAATGCTCTGGTCTTTGTTCTGAACGGCCGGGTTCCGGCCGGCCGGGCTCCGAGCGCCCGCTCTCCGCACGGGTGTGCTCCGGACGGCTCTCAAAATGCTGCTCGCCGCGAGACTCCTGCCGCGATTCGCCGGTTTCTTCGGCTGCGGTTTCCGCCGGACGGCCATCTCCGCCGCGCTCAGATCCACGATCGCCGAAGCGTTCCCGTCCGCCTCTGCCGCGGCGGCGGCGTCCACGCCAGCGGCGCGAGCCTTCCCGCTCCATTTCCTGCTGGCCGCCATTTTCCCCGGACGCTGTCTCCGGCCCTTCTTCATCCTGGCCGCCTTCTTCAGCGCTCTCGGCTGGAGGCATGATTTGTTCCGCTTCGATGGGCTGCTGGGTCTCGGGGCCGCGGCTCTCAATGACCGCCGCGCCATTACCAGACTTCGCGACCACCTCGCCGATGGCATCGGCGTCCTCGTCTTCTTCCATCAGGAAATCCGAGACATAAAGGAAAGCATCTCGCTCAAGGCCGACATTCACGAAGGCCGACTGCATTCCCGGCAGCACGCGCGTGACCCGGCCCTTGTAGATGGAGCCGGCGAGCGTGTATTCGTTTTCCCGCTCGTAATAAATTTCTGCTAACTGATCTTCTTCCACGATCGCCACTTTGGTTTCATGCGGCGTGGAAGAAACAAATAATTCTTTCGCCATGGATCTTCTCCGGTCAACCGGCAGAAGAAGTTTAGGAGGGTTTCAGAACGTCAGGCCGCGTGTTGGATGCGGTCTGACCGGCGTGCAAGTGCCTGAAGATTCAATCGGATCTTACGCAGAAGATACAATCCGGCCCGTGGTGGATGGACTTCACCGGCCCAGCTCTCAAATCTGCTTATGACTGTTTGAAAAATCTGTGCACCCTGGCATTCCAGGTTTGTGGCCACCCAGCGGTCCTGAAACAGCGGCAAATGCGCTTGCAGATTCAGGTTTCCGCGGGGCCGTTACCGGCCCGGTCATGCTTTCTGATACTCTCCGGCCTCTTCTTTTATGCCGGCGCCCTCTTTAACGTAAGGGCGTTACGTTCAATTCCAAAACAAAACTTGTTTTAGTCGCGCCACACGGGCGCAAAGTTCAACTTTCCCTTTAGTTCACGAAGCGGCGCATACGGATATTCATTACGATGCCCAGCGCCAGGAACATGAACAACACTGAAGAGCCTCCATAGCTCATCAGTGGTAAAGGGATTCCGGTGACCGGCATAAACCCGACCACCATGCCAGCGTTTACCAGGATATGGAAGAGTAAGACAGCTACCACACCCATCACCACAAAGCCGCCCGCGCTGTCGGGCGCGGTCTGCGCGTTGTGGATCAAACGCATTAACACCATGAAGTATAGCAGTAGTAAGGCCACCGCGCCTACAAAGCCGTGCTCCTCTGCCCAGGCGGCGAAGATGAAGTCCGTATGCGGCTCAGGAAGGAAAGACCCCTGTGTTTGCGTGCCTTTACGCGTCCCTTTGCCCCAGATTCCGCCCGAACCCACGGCGATCTTGGATTGCTCAAGTTGATACCCCGACTTCTGCGAATCCGCATCCGGGTGCAAAAATCCGGTCAACCGGTCCTTCTGGTACTGCTTGACCAGGTGGAACTTCGGACCGTAGATCCAGAGTGTCGGCAGCAGCACGCACGCCACCACCATGATCACGGCGGCATGGCGGAACTGGATTCCGCCAAGGAACAGCCCCATGATCGCGACCGGCAGATACGTGAGTGCAGTACCAAGATCAGGCTGCTTCAGGACCAGCAGCATCGGAACGGCGACGATCAGCCCGGCTTTCACGACGTCCGAGAGTGAGGCCTCGCGCTCGCCTTCGCCGCTGAAATACTTGGCCAGCGCCAATATCAGCACCAGCTTCACCCACTCAGAGGGCTGGAAGTGCTGTCCACCGGGAAGCTGGATCCATCGCCGCGCGCCCAGGTATTTCTTTCCCACCAGGGCCACCGCGAGCAGTGATAGCAGCGACGCGATGTAAAACCAGTGGGCGTTCTCCAGCAGCACCTGGTAGTTGATGAGGCTGACGGTCAGCATCAGCGCCATGCCCGCCATGATCCAGTAAATCTGCCGGACGTGCGCTCCATTAAACTTGGTGCCCGCAGTCGTGCTGTAGATTTCCAGAACACCGAGCGAGCAGATGAGCAGAATAAAGGCGAGCAGAACCCAGTCAAAGTCGCGGAAAGAGATCATCCGCCGCATCAGTTCTCTCCAGCGCGGCCGAACGTGAGTGCGGGGATCCTGCGCCGACGAGAGTCACTGCCGTCAACCTTGACCAGAAACGTTCCGCCCTGGATGTGGTCTTCGGGCGAATCGCCCGCGTGCTCATCGCCGCCGAGAGGATTGTTCCACACGCCTGCAATCGGCACTGAAGCGGGATCAACCTTATCACTGAACAGCGTTGGATTATTGCGGACGCGGCGCTGCTTTTCGACGAACGCTTTCACCACTTGCGCACCGATGCGCGCAGCCAGTGGTCCATGCTCCCCGCCCTCAAAGTAAACCACCACTACAAGCTCAGGATTGCGGCGCGGCGTGACGCCGGCAAACCAGCCGTTGCCTTTCAGGTCGCCCTTCAATGCGCTTTCCTTGATTCCGTGCGTCTGCAGATAGTGGTGGCTCACTCGCTGCGTGCTTCCCGTTTTGCCCGCAAAGTCCACTCCCTGAATGTGGGAGGCCACGCCTGTTCCGCCGGGATTCAATACATGAGCCATGGCGTCGGTGATGGTGATCCAGTTCTGCGTGGCCAGCGGCACGCGCACCACCTCAGGCTGGCCGCCCTGGACCTTGGCCAGATACTTGAACTTGTCCGGCAGTTGTTCCGGATCAACCACATGCGGACGATAGAAAGTCCCGCCCATGGCGATCCCGCCGATGGCGCGCGCAATTTGGATCGGACTCACCGCTACGGCGCCCTGTCCAATGCCGACCGAGATCACCTCGCCCGCATACCATTTTTGGTGGAAGTTCTTCATCTTCCACTCTTCTGACGGCATGATGCCGCTGACTTCGTTCGGCAGATCGATTCCCGTCTTGTGCCCGATGCCCACGGCACCGGCCCATTTTGCAATTTTTTCAATCCCGAGCCGCTCCGCCAGCGTGTAGAAGAACACGTCGCACGACTGGTAGATTCCTTTGGAAATCTCCACCGGGCCGTGCGCGCGCGCTGGATCGTGCTTGATCCAGCACTCGTGATAGCTGCCGAAGAAAATTCCTCCGCCCGCGCAATTCACCACCAGGCTCTGGGCCACGCCTTCCTGCAGGCCGGCGACCGACATGATGATCTTGAACACCGACCCCGGCGCCACCTGCGCCTGGATCGCCTTGTTCAGCAGGGGGTGGTCGGGATCTTCCGTCAGCTGCTTCCATTCTTTCGCGGAGATGCGCACGGCAAAGTCGTTGGGATCGAAAACCGGACGGCTCACCAGGGCCAGGATCTCGCCGTTGCGCGGGTCCATGGCGACGATCGCGCCGTTCTTGCCTTCCAGCGCCTGCTCCGCCGCCTTTTGCAGATCGAGATCGATGGTGAGGTTCAGCTTCTGGCCGGGCACGGCGGGCTTGTTGGCATCCGGAGGCCGCCCCACTTCCTTGCCTTTGCTGTTGACCAGCACGCGCCGCGATCCGTCCTGGCCCATCAGAACGTCGTTGTATTTCAACTCCACGCCGGACTGGCCCACAATGTCGCCGCGCTCGTAGGTATCAAACTGCGGCGTGTTGAGCATGTCTTCGCTCACCTCACCCACGTAGCCGATCAGGTGCGCCATGAATCCGTCCTTCGGATACAGCCGCCGGTGGATCATCAGCATTTCCAGCTCGGGAAAATCGTCGCGATGCGATTCGATGAACGCCTGCTCGTCCGGAGTGATGTCGTCCTTGATGATGACCGGCTCGTAGGAGGCCTTCCCGGCCGCCTTCGCGCGCCGGATCTTGTCGAGCACATCGTCCACGGGCAGATGCAGGCCATCAGCGATCTTCTGCGCGTCAGCATTGAGGTCGCGCATCTGGTCGCGCAGCAGCAGCGCGGAAAACGAAGGGTAATTGTCGACGATCAGCTGGCCGTTGCGGTCATAGAGCTTGCCGCGCGGCGCAAGGATGGGAACTTCCTTGATGCGGTTCTGCTCAGAGCGGACGGAATAGACGTCATTCTTGCGGATCTGCAGGCTCCATAGCCCGTAGGCGAGCAGCAGAAAAACAGCCAGAATGACGTACTGGATGACCGTGAATTTGGTTTGCGGAATTTTTTCGTCGCGACCGATCATACCGGTTTCGGTCTGTCGCTTGTACAACAGAACGCGGGCTGAATTTTCCTTTGTGGGGGCCCTATTTAGAGTACCGCATTTCCTTCCGCTGCGCTGTAAGCAAAAGGCCTGAAGCATTACTGAAGGATTAGTCAGGTGTTAAAGTCGTAACTGCACGCTCCCGCCGGGCGGGAACTGGCCCGAGGGAGCCGGAGGACGCGAGCGAATGCCATTTGCATGCCCATCGTGCGGCGGAAACGCCATGGAGATCACCTTCTCTCTCGAGCTTCCTCCCGACGATAGCGATGACGAAATCACCCTGCAGACGTTGAAGTGCCCGGGCTGCGTTTTTCAGGGCGCAGCTGTGTACCGGGAGTCGCGGCGCGGCAGCTTTCACTCCGAATCATGGCATCACGAGGGCTATCCCATCTCCGATGACGGACTGGAGCAGCTGCACACAGCACTGATGCTTTGCCCTGCGCCGGCTGACCGCCAATGCCGCTGCGGCACGCATACCCAGTTCTCGCAGCGGAACTGGGTCAATCCGCAGCTGCCGGGGCTCGATGGGGAACGGCGGTTCAATATGCAGTTAGTGCGCTAAGGGCTTAACTCCTCTGCTTCAGCTTGTCCAGGACGGCGAATAGCACTACCGCAGCCAAGCCGTTGGCCAGCGCGGATACCAGAGTGCGCGGCCAGTTCATTGCCTCACTCCCACCCACCAGCAACAGGTCGATCGCCATGTAAATGAACTTATGAATCAGGAAGAAGGCGAAGGTCATCAGGAAGCGCGATCCCGGATTGTCGACGTCAAGCTTCACCCCGAGCGACGACCCAAGATATCCGACGATGGTTTTGGCAATCCCGAAAAGCCCGATGGGATGGCCGGTCCAGGCGTCCTGGAGCGTGCCGATCAACGCTCCCGTAAGCAGGCCGGGAATGGGCCGGCGCCGCGCCACGGCAAAAAAGATGGTTACCAGCAGCGGCAGGTCAAGCAGATTGAGCAGCCCAATCCGCAAAAACACCTGGAGAAAGATGGCCAGGACCGGAATGCCCAGGGAGACTGGCCAACTAAACCGGTGTACCTCGATCTCGTCCCGTGATGTCAGGCTTACGCTGGCGTTCATCGCGGCGGCTTCTCCGGACTGGGTGTTGGCGTGGCGGCTGGTTCGCTGCCGGTCGCGTTGGGTTGCGACGCGTCGGCGGGCGTTGAGGACTTGGTCTTCTTCGGCGCGGAGGCTTTAGGTTTAGGAGTTGGCGTCGGGGTCGGCGATCCGCTCACAGCCGTTCCGCTGATCGAACTCTGGCCGGTGCTGCCGGCCGGCTTAGCCGCCTGCTTTGCCGGCCTGGCTGGAGAAGGCTGCGCTTGCGGCGCACCTCCATTTGCCGCGGGCTTGGTCGTCAATGCAGGAGTCTTTCCGGCCGCGCCTTCAGTTGCGCCTGACGCCGGCTTCACGCCAGCTCCCGCCGTGGCTTCCTTCTTCTGTTCAGTTTTCGGGGTTGCAGTCGGACTTGCAGTTCCCCCGGCGGGCTTCGGCGTCGGGCTCGGGCTGGCCGCTGCGCCGGGGCCCCCAGTGCGCGCTGGGTTTGTGCGCTCTGGGGTGGGAGCGCCGGGAGCGGTCGTCTTGGGCGCGTTCGGGTCGGTTTTCGGAATGCTGGGCAGCCTCTGGGAAAGGATGTCAGCTGCGCGCAGCGAATTTGTTCCCGAAGCCACGACCGGAGTCTCCTCCGTCATTTTGGTGATCACCAGCACTTCTTCCAGCCGCCGCAGATCCGCCGCGGGCTTCACCTTGATGCTCAAAAATGGATCACTGTCGCGGTCGGGGCTTGCGCTGGTGACGGTTCCCACAGAGAGGCCCTTGGGATAAATGCGGTCGCCACCGCTGGTAATCACGTGCTCGCCCGCTTCCACTTTCTCGTCCGACATGATGTAGGTCACCTGAAGCTCGCCCAGGCTGGTGCCCTTCAGAACCCCCTGCAGCCGGCTGCCTTCCAGAATGACGCCTGTCCCACTGTCATGGTCGTTGATCAGCAGCACCTGCGAGCTCAGCGGGAACACTTCCTTGACTTTGCCTACGATTCCGTCTGGGGTGATAACGGCCATGTCCGCTGCAATGTGGTCACGCGAACCCTTGTCGATGAGGATCACCTGGGACTGCTCGGTACCGCTGGTGGCGATAACCTGCGCGGTCACCGTCTTGTCCACGAACTTCTGCCGGAATTCGAGCAACGCCTGCAGACGGCGGGCCTGGTCGGCATCCTGCCGGAGCTTCACCTGTTCCAGGCGCAGCCGCTCGATCTCCTGCTGTAACTGCTCGTTCTGTTTGCGCACGCCGCGCAGATCAGCATAGTTGTGCCAGCTGTTGCGGAAGAAATGCCCGGTGGAGATGAAAAGTTTTTCGATGGGTGTAAAAGCCGTGATGGTCCACACGCGAATCAGCCGCGTGCCGCCCCCGCCCGAGGCCCGGCCGCCTTCCGGACGCTTGACCTGGGTGGCCAGCGCGATTACCTGAATGAAAAGCACCGCCATCAGGACGAGCGGGTTCTTGTAGCGGGCGAAGAAGTTTTCCATGACAATGCAGCAGCGCCAGGAGGGCCAGAAGCGAGCGCGCCCCTCCTCAGGGACGCGCCCGGTTTTTTACTCGATCGAGATCTTTCTCAACAGTTTGAAGTCGCTGAGCATCTTGCCCGTGCCCAGCACCACGCTGGCCAGCGGATCGTCGGCAATCGAGACCGGCAAACCGGTTTCTTCGCGGATGCGCTTGTCCAGGTTCTTGAGCAGCGCCCCGCCGCCCGTGAGAACGATGCCGCGGTCGCTGATGTCGGCGCTCAACTCCGGAGGCGTACGTTCCAGGGCGACGCGGATCGCATTCATAATGGTGCTGATGCACTCGCTCAGGGCTTCGCGAATTTCGCTGTCATCGATGGTGATGGTCTTGGGCACGCCTTCGATCAGGTTGCGCCCCTTGATTTCCATGGTAAGCGGCTTGTCCAGCGGATAAGCCGAGCCGATTTCAATCTTGATGGTCTCCGCCGTGCGCTCGCCGATCAGCAGATTGTATTTGCGTTTGAGGTAATTCATGATGGCTTCATCCATCTGATTACCCGCCATGCGCACCGAGCGAGAATAAACGATGCCGCTCAAGGAAATGACCGCAATGTCTGTCGTGCCGCCGCCGATATCGACCACCATGTTGCCGCTGGGCTCGGTGATGGGCAGCCCGGCGCCGATGGCCGCCACCATGGCCTGCTCCACCAGGTGCACTTCGCTGGCCTTGGCGCGATAGGCCGAATCCATGACCGCGCGCTTTTCCACCTGCGTGATCTCCGAAGGCACGCCGATCACAATCCGCGGATGGACCAGCATCTTTCTGTTGTGCGCTTTCTGGATGAAGTAATTCAGCATTTTTTCCGTGACTTTGAAGTCGGCGATCACGCCATCCTTCATCGGCTTGATGGCCACGATGTTCCCCGGCGTCCGGCCCAGCATCTCTTTCGCTTCCTTGCCCACGGCCTCCACTTCGCCGGTGTTCTTGTTGATGGCCACGATCGAGGGCTCGTTCACCACGATGCCCTTGCCTTTGGCGTAAACCAGCGTGTTGGCCGTTCCCAGGTCAATAGCGAGATCGCTGGAAAACATGCTGAAGAGCGAGCGCAGATTATGGATGCGCGAATTCTCTGATTTAAAACCGTTTGACGACATACCTGCTTCTTTCTATCTGGTTGAATCTTTTTGTCTGGCTAACAGCGCCCGCTTCAGGCCGCAACCCGCTCTCCTGCGGCTGGAGACTTCTCTCGATCTGCTGTGCCGGCAATCCTCTACTTTGTTACAAAACGCAAAATGGGACAATAAGCGATTCTACTGTATTACCACCTGCTTGGTTGCGGTACTCACGCCACCTTTGGCGTCCTGTGCCGTAACAGTAATCAGATTTTCACCCGTCGGCAGCGGATTGGTGAAATGGTGGAACGTACCGTCGCCATTCACCACCGCGTCCTGTCCGTTCACCATCACCCGGGCATTGGGCTCGGTTTTACCCTTGACCTCTATCACGTGGCCCAGCTGAACGTAATCCAGTTCCAGCGCCAGACTCCCGTTGCCCTTCGGCGCCACAGTGAATTTCGAGATTTCGCTTTCGATCGACTCCTTGCCATCCTGCCCAATCGAGGCGACCTGCCAGTAATAGATCCCCTCAGGCAGATTGGTGACCACGACGTTCGTCGCCGGTTTCTTGTCATCCACCACCAGCGGTCCGGCGAACGACGCGCTCTTGCTGATGCGGAAATGGTACTCGCGAACGTTCTCCACCGGCGACCAGGTGAAATTCACGCCTTTGGTGGCCGGATCCAGGAATACACTCTGCATCGGCGGCGGCGAGATCAGGATCGGCGGGCGAAGCTCCCTGGTTTTGGTCATGCCCGGCGCAGTCTGGCTGAAAGAAACCTTGGTGTAATCTTCAAGTGGCAGGGTCTGATTGCCGCGCGTCACTTCGCCCGCGCCCTTCTTCACCATAACCGAGTGCTGGTCAGCGCGGGAATCATTGATGACCTCCGCCGCGCTGTCTGATTTGAAGTTGGCCACGGCCCCTGCCACACTCACCTGTGAATTCGAGCCCGCCGTCAGCGTGGGGGTCGCCAGGTCCACCACCCCGCTGGTCACCTGCACGGAAACCTTGGTCTGCTGCGCGGAGTTGACGGAGTTTTCCTGGATGTTAATCAGCGAATCCGGCTTGATGGTGTAGTTGGTTCCGTCCGTAAAGACAACCTTGGCGATGCCCTCGGGCGAAGTCTGCACGTAATCGCCTTTGTCGAGCACCAGGCTGTAGTCGGCGGTGACCCAGGTGTTGGTGCTTGCCTTGCGCACGCGCACCGTGCCATCGATGTTGGTAAAGTGCGCCTGCTGCGGACCGGGCTCCGGAGCATTGGTGCCGGAGCCGCTGGAAACGCCCATCTTGGCCAGGACCTTGCCCAGTCCGATCTGGCTCGCCGCTATCAGCTTGTTTGCGGTTTCAGGAAAAGCGAAATACATCACCACGCCGGCCAGCAACAGCACCAGCACGATTCCCATCAGAACACTGCGATAAGTGATGGTGACGTAAGAAATCTGGAATGCGGATTTTCGCTTCTGCGCCACTCTGGTTTCTTGTTTAGTGGGGAAAGTACCGGTGGGTACAGAGTACCACAAAAGTTACGGCCGCCTGTGATGCGCTGATCGCGTCCGCCTAAGGTGTTTCGAGTAGCCTGCCGGTATCCCAACCCCACGTTAATTCAGTATTTAAGCAGAAAGCGCGACGGAAGGCAGTAGTGATGTTGGTTCACGCCGTCACTACAGTGCGATGTACCAGTAACATGGATCGCTTTCCTGCAATCCCGAGCGGAACGGGGCCCGGCCGCGCGTCTCTTTGCGCGGTGGGGTGGGGAGCGAGGGAGCCCTATAGCGGCGAGAGATTCAAACCGGCAGCATAGCGAGGGTAGGGGTCCCTCATGCGCAAAACCGGCGCATTCGGGATTGCAGAAAAAACCGTTACAATCACCCCATGTCCTCCAAACCGCAGCCTCAGGCGCTGGACCAGGTTCTGGCCCGCGTCCAGGCACGCACGGCAAAGATCGGCATTATCGGACTAGGCTACGTCGGGCTGCCCCTGGCGCTGCTTTTCAACGAAGCCGGGTTCCCCGTCACGGGATTCGATATCGACGCGGAAAAGGTGGGTGCGCTCAACAACGGCCGGTCCTACATTTACCGGATTCCGCAGACGGAAATCGCCGCCGCCACCGGCAAGGGCTTTCTGGCCACTGACGATTACTCTCTTGCCAAAGAGATGGACGCTATCATCATCTGCGTCCCCACGCCGCTCAACGAATATCACGAACCTGACCTGAGCTTCATTCGCGAGACGGCGAAGGCCATCGCACCGCACGTGCATGCCGGACAACTCATCGTCCTTGAAAGCACCACCTACCCGGGAACCACGGAAGAGGTGCTGGTGCCGATCATCGAAAGCGGGAACAAATCGCAGCTCAAAGCCGCCCGGGACGCGCAATACGGTCCCGCGAGTACTTTTCTGGTCGCGTTCTCACCCGAGCGAGAAGATCCGGGCAATGACACCGTAGCGCGCAAAGATATTCCCAAGGTGATCGGCGGATTGAACCCGGCGGCGTCAGAACTGGCGGGGGCGATCTACAACTCGATCTTCAACCGCGTCGTGCCGGTTTCCAGTCCCGCCGTGGCGGAGATGACCAAGTTGCTCGAAAACATCTACCGCTGCGTCAACATCGCGCTGGTCAATGAATTGAAGATGCTCTGCCTGCGCATGGGCATCGACATCTGGGAGGTCATCCGCGCAGCGTCGACCAAGCCGTTCGGCTTTCAGCCGTTTTATCCCGGGCCGGGCCTCGGCGGGCATTGCATTCCCGTTGATCCTTTTTATCTCTCCTGGAAGGCGAAGGAGTGGGACTTCCACACGCGCTTCATCGAACTGGCAGGCGAGATCAACTCGGCCATGCCGTACAACGTGGTTGACGCCGTGACCGCCGCGCTCAACAAACACAAGAAGGCCTTGAACGGCGCGAAGGTGCTGGTGCTGGGCGTGGCTTACAAGCGCGATATCGATGACCTGCGCGAGTCGCC